>CACYHC010000013.1 GCA_902774145.1 uncultured Bacteroidia bacterium | reverse complement strand
CAGGACATCCGCTCGACGCGTTCCTTCACGGCTGCGGCGGGGACGGTGTACAATACGTCCCTGACCTTTGTGCCGACGGGGACGCTCGTGGAGGGCGATACCGGCGACGGTGAAGACGGGGGCGACCTGCCTACGGGAACGCCGCTGCGGATTCTTTTTGTCGGCAACAGCCATACCGTCGACGCCACGGACCTCCTGCCCTTCATGCTCAACAGCGCCGGCGTGCGCAATGTGGAGATTACCCGTACCTATCACGGCGGCTATTATCTGGTGGGCTACAATACCAATTACACGCAGGCGGACATCTGTTCGATTATGCACTGGCGTTCCGGCCAGATGCGTCTGCGCGGCCTCCTGACCAATAACCATTCCCTCAAGGAAGCGGTGGACGAGGGCTCCTTCGACATCGTCGTGCTGCAGGAATACACCGGCACCAGCTATTGCTGGGACTGGACCAAGGACAATTACGCCGAGCGCGCGGCCGTGGGCGGCCTGATCAGCAAGATCCGGGCGACCAGTCCCTCGGCCAAGTTCTACTACTATCTGTCGCATACCTTCGGGACGGGCAACAGTTCGCTGATCAAGTATTTCAACGACGACAACGTCCTCCAGTTCAATACCTGCATCGAGGGGAACGCGGTGCATATGATGGACCCGGAGGAAGGCTTCGGCTTCGAGCATATGATTTCCACGGCGGCGCTGATGCAGAACCTGCGCACCAGCGCGCTGAACATCGACAACGGCAAGGACCTTTTCCGCGGCGATGCGCTCCATATGGACTACGGCGCCGTCCGCTACGCGGGAGCCTGCCTGCTCTGGAAGACGCTGCTGACGGAATATACGGGAATGGATTACAAGGAGGTCCCGTTCCGCTACAAGGAGTTCTTCCCCTCGGAGTCGGCTTATACGACGCCGGTCACCGACGGCAACATCGACGTGCTGTGGGCGGCCGTGGATGCCGCGTACGAGCATCCGATGCAGATTACCGACCTCTCGTCCGTTCCGGTCAACACAAATTACGTGGACCAACCCGGTGCCACGACGATGGACCTCACCGGCGTGGACTTCGAGCCCGCCACCTTCCCGGTGGACTTTCCGATCGGCTTTGTGGACGGCGTGGCGCAGGCCGGAACCGGCCCGCAGCCCTACTGGCTCAGCCACGGCGTGTGGATTGCCAACCAGCCCCAGTGCTTTGCCAAGTGGCTTTCCGTGTCCCGGCCGCGCCAGGACATCGTCTACAGCCGCACGAATTCCCAGGGCTCCGCTAGCAACAACCTCTCCACGCCCAAGGTACAGGGTGTCTGGACGGGGGACTGCTTCGAATTCGTGATCCCGGTGCGGAACTTTGCCGCCGGAACGAAGGTGAAGCTCTATATCCCGATGTATGTGGACCACGCGCCCATTTTCTGGTATTTCGACTACCTGGACGGCGGCGAGTGGAAGTGCGACCATTCGGAGCTCACTTCCTACGGCGACACGCCTTTTACGCGTGACGCGACGGTGGCCCTCAAGTACAAGATGAATTCCGTCAGTGTAACGATGACCTTTGCGAACGCCGTGCCGGAGGGCTATCTGCGCTTCCGGGTGCGTTGCGCCGACGGTTCCATCCAGGCTGAAGACGGCAACCCGGTGCAGCGGGATGAGCCCCATATGAAGGACGGGGCGTATTATTCCACCCTCTGCTTCTGGAGTACGAATTACAGCTGGGTCCGGTTCTCGATTGTACAGTGAAAAAAACAATAATATTGACGGCGGCGGTGTTGCTGCTGTGGCAGACGGCAAGTGCTGAAGGACCGTTTTTCAACAATCCGGTGTGGCCGAAGAACTGGCCGGACCCGACGGTGTTCTATGACGCCGGCGCCGGGCAGTGGGTGAGTTTCTCCACGGAAGGTTCGGGGCGGCGGAACTATCTGGTCAGTACGGACCTGGTCCATTGGCGGGACAGCGGCAAACGCCTCATCGCCCCGTCCGCCTACACGATAATGTCCAGCTATGCCAACCATCGCTGGGCCCCCGGCTACGCCTTTATCGGCGGGCAGCACAGGCTATATGTGTCGGTGGTGCGCACGGGTGCCGGCGGGCACGATACCCGTATCGCCGTACTGGGTGCGGAAAACCCCTGCGGCCCCTACAGCTTTGAAGCCATCGTGACGGCCTATGAGGATACCGGTATCAAGGACAGCATCGACCCCTTTGTGCTCGAAGCGGACGGAAAGGTCTGGATGGCCTTCGGCAGCGTTGGGAAAATGCATATCGTGGAACTGAACGCCGACGGGACTGCGGTTGCGCCGGGGGCTGTTTACAAACACATCGCCGGACTGTCGGTCGAGGATGACCACAGCCGCTCCGGCGTGTACGAGGGAGCCTATCTGTATCGCCACGGCGAGTTGTGGTATCTTTTTGCCAGCGGCGGCTATTACGCCAACGGTACCTACAAACTGGTCTGCGGCCGCAGCAAGAATATCACCGGCCCCTACAAGGACCGCAACGGCAAGGATATGCGGCAGGGGAAAGCCCCGGCGCTGCTGTCCACCGCCCCCGGCAACGAACTCGTCTTCGGCCCCGGCCACAACGGGGAAATCTTTACCGACAAGACCGGGCAGGACTATATGTTCTACCATTGCCATTACCGCTCGTCCGCGGCGATGGAAGAAACCCGCACGCTCTTCCTGCAGCGCCTTTTCTGGGACGATAAAGGCTGGCCGTATTTCGAAACCGGCCATCCGCTGCTGAAGGACGTCGCCCCGCAATTGTAAGTACTGATGAAACGCAAGTTCCTGTTCCTGACGCTTTTCGCGCTCGCGGCCTGTACGGTCCGGGAGGCGGAAGCCCCTGAGGTGACGCTCATCCGTGCCCGCGTCGATGAAGCCTCCCGCACGGTGCTCGACGGCCGGAAGGTGCGTTGGACGGCGGGGGACGCCCTCGTCGTGAACGGGGTGACTTCTACCGCAATCAGCCTGAAGGACGGCGGCCTCAGCGCCGATTTTTCCTTCCCCGGCACGCTCAGCGCGCCGTATTATGCGCTGTATCCCGCATCGCGCTATGTCGCCGCTTCGTATAAGCCCCTAAATGCGCGTTACGGCAGTGTCGTGCTTCCCTCGGCGCAGACCTGGACGGAGGGAAGTTTCGACCCGTCCGCCGCGCTCTTGTACGGGTATCAGGCGGATAAGAGCGAGATGGCACTGCGCTGCGGGACCGCGTTCATCCGTTTGACCGTGACGGGTGCGCCCGCGCTCCAGCGCGTTGAATTTTCCGCGGTCGGCGGGGAAGGGATGAGCGGGGAGATGCAGTTGCAGTCCGGTCCGAAGCTGAAAATGACGGGCTCCGGCGGGGGCGTGACGGTAAGTGGTGCACCTGAGATTCCGGCCGGGCGTCCGGTCATCGCCGCCATCGCCGCGGGGAATTATGCTTCCGGCGTGAAGATGCGCATCGTGGACAGCAACAATCATTTCCAGGACCTGGTCTCCCCGAAGGCGTTTGAAGCGTGCGAGGGCGTAATGTACGACACCGAAGTGGCGTATGTGCCGACGGGGACGCTGGTCGAGGGGACGAGCGATGAATGCCATCCCGGCGCCCTGGAAATCGTTAATCCCGTCTGGGCGAAGAACTGGCCCGATCCGACAGTCTTCTATGATGCCGCGACGCGGTGCTGGTGCTCCTTCTCGACAGAGGGTTCCGGGAAACGGAATTACCTCGTCAGTCCCGACCTCGTACACTGGGAGGACAGCGGCAAGCGCCTGATCGCCGCATCGGCCTATACCGTGATGACCGGCTATGCCAACCACCGCTGGGCGCCCGCCTATGCCTTTATCGGCGGGAAGCATATGCTGTATGTGTCGGTGGTGCTAAGCGGTGGGGACCATCACGATACGCGCATCGTCGCGCTGCGCTCGGAGAATATCCGCGGCCCCTATGAATTCGTGTCGGTCGTGACTGCCTATGAGGATACGGGCATCAAGGATACCATCGACCCCTTCGTGCTTGAAGCGGACGGGAAGGTTTGGATGGCCTTCGGCAGCATCGGGAAAATGCATATCGTGCAGTTGAACGCCGACGGGAGCGCGCTTGCCCCCGGTGCGGAGTACAAGCACATCGCCGGACTGACGAGTGCGGAGAACCCTTCCCGTTCCGGCGTGTACGAGGGGGCTTACCTGTACAAGCGGAACGGCTGGTGGTATCTGTTTGCCAGCGGCGGGCTTTATTCCAATACGACTTACAAGCTGGTCTGCGGGCGCAGCCAGAACATTACCGGCCCGTACCTGGACCGGAACGGCGTGGATATGCGCCAGGGACTTGCCCCCGCCCTCCTCTCTACGGATCCGGCCTGCGCGGACAGCGTTTTCGGCCCCGGGCACAACGGGGAAATCTTTACGGACAAGACCGGACAGGACTATATCTTCTACCACTGTCATTACCGTCCCTCGCCGGACGCTTCCGAGACACGTATGCTCTTCCTGCAGCGTCTTTTCTGGGACGCGGAGGGCTGGCCGTACTTCGAGACTGGCCATCCGCTGCTGCAGGACGTGGCGCCGCAGTTCTGATTTCTGACACGTTCTCAAAGATTACCGTCAAAAAAGGCGGTAATCTTTGTATTCATCTGCGCCCGCCAGGGACCGCGCACATTGTGGGCGGAAAGGGGATAGGGGAAGTAGTCGGGGCATTTCCCCGCTTCCACGCAGGCCTGCACGAAACTCAGTGAATGGAGATTCACCACCGTGTCGTCCAGTTGCCCCTGCATCAGCAGCAGGCGGCCCTGCAGGTTTTGTGCCTGGGGAATGAGACTGGTCTGCGCAAAGCCCTCCGGGTTGGTTTCGGGCGTGTCCATATAGCGCTCTCCGTACATCACCTCATACCATTTCCAGTCGATGACGGGACCGCCCGCCACCCCGGCTTTGTAGATTTGGGGATAGTGGGTCAACAGGGAGATGGCCATAAAGCCTCCGTAGCTCCAGCCATAGACACCTACGCGCGCTTCGTCCGCCCAGGGCTCACGGAGCAGCGCCGTCAGTCCCGCCACCTGGTCTTCCATTTCGGCCTGACCGCAGCGGCGGTTGATGGCCTTCTCAAAGGCTGCGCCGCGGTTCTGCGTGCCCCGGTTGTCCTGGACATAGACCACATAGCCGCGCTGGGCCATCAGCATTTCCCACATCCGGATATTACCCAGCCAGGCGTGGGTGACCATCTGGGAGTGCGGTCCGCCGTAGACATAATGGATGACGGGATACTTGCCTTCGGGCGTCCAGCCCAGCGGCTTGATGAGCCGGTAGTAATTGTCCGTGACGCCGTCCGCAGACTTGACGGTGCCGAGCTCCACTTCACAGACGGCATAGTCCTTCAACGGGTCTTCCGCCGGCAGCGGGCCTTCCAGCAGGCCGCCCCGCTCGTCGATAAGCGCCACCTGCCCGGGCACGGAAGGGCTGCTCCAGCGGTCCAGGAAGGCGTTCTTCTCCGGCAGGAAAGTGATGTGGTGCCAGGCGGGGCCGGAGGTCAGCCGCTGCGGTTTTCCGGTCCGGACCTTTCCCTTGCGGGAGATCTGTACCGGGAAGCGGAAGAGGTGGTTCTCCACGGGGGAGACCACGGCACTCGTGTAATAGAGGCAGCCGTCCCGGTTGGTGACGTAGTGTACATCGGCGTTTTCTTCCGTCAGACGGGTGATGTTCCGTCCCAGGGTGTCGCAGAGATAGAGGTTGCGCCAGCCGTCGCGGTTGTCCGTGCGGTAGAGGAACCAGTCGTTGCGGCCGTCCCAGAACCAGATCGGGTCCAGCGGTTCCACCCAGGCGTCGTTGTGCTCGCTGAGCAGGGTGCGTTTGAAGCGCCCGTCGTCGGCGCGGTAGGCGTTCAGGTGCAGGTCGTGCTGGCTGCGGGCCAGTACCTGGATGTAAACGGTTTTTTCGTCCGGGGACCAGCTGACCCCCGTCAGGTAGCGCTCGTCGTCGAAGTCCGTCGGCGTAATGGTGACGGTCTTTCCGCTCTCGCAGTCATAGATAAGGAGGCTGAGCCGTTCCGAGCGCATGCCGTTCATCGGATAGCGGATCATCCGGGCGCTGCCGCTGCGGCTGCGGATATTCAGCAGGGGATAGCGGGTCACCGCCCGCTCGTCCTTGCGGTAGAAGGCGACTTTCGTGCCCGACGGCGAGGGGAAGATGCCGCCCGTAATGCCGAATTCATTGCGCGATACGGTCTCGCCGTACACGATGCCGTCCTCCTCGCTGCGGGCGATGCAGACCTGCCCGCCGTCTTCCGTCCGGAGAAAGACGCTGCCGTCCCGCGTGAAAAAGCGGGGAGCGGCTTCGATGGCGCCGGGCTCCACGCTTTGGAGTTCCGGCGTCCGCGGATACAGGCTCCCGTCCACCACCGCCTCTTGCGTGAAGCGCTTCCCCTCCGGGTTGCTTTCCGGCAGCGTAAACAACACCTTCCTCTGCTGCGCAGTGGCACACAGAGGAAGGATCAGGGTGAATAAGAGAAATAATCTAGTCAAGTTTCGGACCGGCGGCGACGAGCGCCTTTCCGGCGGCGTTGCCCTCATACTTGGCAAAATTCTTGATGAAGCGGCCGGCGAGGTCCTTCGCCTTGGCTTCCCACTCGGCGGCGTCCTTATAGGTGTCGCGGGGATCGAGGATGCCGGTATCAACGCCTTCTAGCACCGTGGGGATGTCGAAGTTGAAGAAAGGAATCTTCTTGGTAGGGGCCTTGTCGATGGAACCGTTCAGGATCGCGTCGATGATACCGCGGGTGTCGCGGATGGAGATGCGCTTGCCGGTACCGTTCCAGCCGGTATTCACCAGGTAGGCCTTGGCGCCGCTCTTTTCCATCTTCTTCACCAGTTCCTCGGCATACTTGGTCGGATGCAGTTCGAGGAAGGCCTGGCCGAAGCAGGCGGAGAAAGTCGGGGTGGGCTCGGTGATGCCGCGCTCGGTGCCCGCGAGTTTGGCGGTGAAGCCGCTCAGGAAGTAGTACTTCGTCTGCTCGGGGTCGAGGATGCTGACCGGAGGCAGGACACCGAAGGCATCGGCGCTCAGGAAAATCACCTGCTTGGCTGCGGGACCCTCGGAGTGCGGGCGCACAATCTTGTCGATGTGGTAAATCGGGTAGGAGACGCGGGTGTTCTCGGTGACGGACTTGTCCGCGAAGTCGATCTTGCCCGCTGCATCGACGGTGACGTTCTCCAGGAGCGCGTCTCGACGGATGGCGTTGTAGATATCCGGTTCGGATTCCTTGTCGAGGTTGATGACCTTGGCGTAGCAGCCGCCTTCGAGATTGAAGACGCCGGCGTCATCCCAGCCGTGCTCGTCGTCGCCGATGAGCAGACGCTTCGGGTCGGTGGAAAGGGTGGTCTTGCCGGTGCCGCTCAGACCGAAGAAGATGGCGGTGTTCTCGCCGTTCATGTCGGTATTGGCGGAGCAGTGCATCGAAGCGATGCCCTTCAGGGGCAGGAAATAGTTCATCATCGAGAACATACCCTTCTTCATCTCGCCGCCGTACCAGGTGTTCAGGATGACCTGCTCCTTGCTGGTGACGTTGAAGGCGACCGCGGTCTCGGAGTTGAGTCCCATCGCCTTGAAGTCATCGACCTTGGCCTTGGAGGCGCAGTAGACGATGAAGTCGGGCTCCTGGTCGAACTCGGCCTGGTTCTGCGGACGGATGAACATATTGGTCACGAAGTGGGCCTGCCAGGCGACCTCCATGATGAAGCGGACCTTCATGCGGGTGTCCTTGTGGGTGCCGCAGAATCCGTCCACCACGAAGAGACGCTTGCCGCTGAGCTGCTTGAGCGCCAGGGCCTTGAGGACCTTCCAGTTCTCCTCGGAGAGGGGATGGTTGTCGTTCTTGTAGGCGTCGGAGGTCCACCAGACGGTATCCTTGGAGTTGGCGTCCATCACGATGTACTTGTCCTTGGGGGAGCGGCCGGTGTAGATGCCGGTCATCACGTTCACCGCGCCCAGTTCGGTCACCTGCCCTTTGTCAAACCCCTCGAGGCCGGGCTTGGTCTCCTCGTTGTAGAGGACTTCGTAAGTAGGATTGTACAGAATCTCGGTCGTGCCCGTAATTCCATACTTTGCAAGATCTATTTTTGCCATAATTTTTAGTTTTTAAATGATACTAACCAACAATCCCCAAAGATAATAAATTTTTTCGTATCTTCGCCATAGAATTATGGAAGTTATACAAAGTTTTACCATTGACCATACCCGCCTGAAACCGGGTATTTACGTCTCCCGTGAGGACAAGGGATTTACTACCTTCGACTTACGCATCACGGAGCCCAACCGGGAACCCGCGGTGGCCCCTGCCGCCATGCACAGCCTGGAGCACCTGATGGCCACCTGGTTCCGCAATTCCGCCGTCAAGGACGACGTGGTGTACGTGGGGCCGATGGGCTGCCTCACCGGAATGTACATCATCATGACGGGACAGTACAGCGTGGAGGATATGCGCCGCCTGACCGTGGAATGCCTGAAATGGATCCTCACGCAGAAGGAAGTCCCGGCCACGCGGCCCGAGACCTGCGGGAACTACCTGCTGCACGACCTCCCGATGTGCCACTGGGAATCCGCCCGTTACCTGGACCGCCTGGAGCACGACTTCCACTCCGAATACGCCAAATTGCAGATTACCCTCGGCGACGGCCGTGTCTTCGCCGACGCATAAACTTCGGAGTATGAAAAGAAACGCGCTTGTTCTTGTCCTGGGGCTGCTCTGCCTCGCCTGTGTCCCCAAAGCGTCCGACTGGACGGACGCCAGTCTGACGGACATCCGGCCGGAAGGTTGGCTCAAGGAAAAACTCATCACCCAGAGAGAAGGGCTTACCGGCCATCCGGAGGCGCTTTCCTATCCCTATAACACCTGCCTTTGGGCAGGGGAGATTCCGCGGATGGGAACCCACGGCAAGGACTGGTGGCGCTACGAACAGACCGCCTATTACACCGACGGTCTCCTGCGTCTGGGCTATCTGCTGGACGATCAGGAACTGATAGGCAAGGGAAAGGCGGGAATCACCTACACCCTCGCGCATCCCTGGGAGAATGGTCGCCTGGGCTCTCCGCTGGTGGACAATACCTGGCCCTTTGCGGTCTTTTTCCGTGCCATCAAGGCGGACTATGACGTATCGCCGGAGGCCGCGACCCTCGAAGCGCTGCGCCGGCATTATCACTCCATTCCGATGGAACTGCTCATCCGCAGGCGCAACATCATTTCGCTGGAAGGAATGCTCTGGACGGCAGCCCGTACCGGCGATGAGGCCCTGGTGGCCCGCGCGGATTCGGCGTTCCGCTTCCGGAAACAACTGCTCGGGGACCAGGAGTTAAGCCGCGACGATTACGTCACGCCCGAATTCCTCACGGCCGAGAGCCGTTACAATATGCACGGGGTTACGATGAGCGAAATGCTGAAATTGCCCATCCTGCTCTATGCCGCCACCGGTGACCCCTGGTACAAGGAACTGGCCGTTTCCTCCCTGGACCGCCTGTTTGATGAGGACGAACTGCCCGACGGGCTGTTCTCCAGCGCCGAATGGCTCAAGGGCAAGGGGATACTCCACAGCCACGAGACCTGCAATACCGTGGATATGACCTGGACGCTGGGCTGCTTCCTGGAAATCCTGAAAGAGGCCCGTTTTGCGGACCGGATGGAGAAAATCGTCCTGAACGCCGGCGCAGGCAGCGTGACACAGGATTTCAAGGCGCTCCAATACTATTCCTCCGTGAACCAGTTCCTCGCCACCGGCACCTCCAACCACAACGAAGACAACTATTGCTCCACCTGGATGGCTTTCCGGCCTACGCACCAGACGGAGTGCTGTGCCGGCAACGTGCACCGTCTCTACCCGAACTACGCCGCACGGATGTGGCTGCGCGGGGAAGGGGAGGCGGTCGCCGCCCTCTACGGACCTTCGCGTTTCCGCTACAGCGAGCACCTGACCTTTGTCGAAGATACCGCCTATCCCTATGGCGAGACCGTCTGCATCACGGCCAAAACCGGACATGGCAGGCATCGGGCCAGACTCACGCTCCGCATTCCCTGCTGGTGCAACGGCGCCAGTCTCACGGTCAACGGTGAAGCGGCCGGGCAGGCGCTCACTCCGGGCAGGTTCGTTACGCTGGACCGCCGATGGGCGGACGGCGACGTCGTCACGCTGTCCCTGCCGATGGAAGTGCTCCGCCAGACCGCTTTCGGCGGCGGGGTATGGTTCGAGCGGGGGCCGCTGGTGTACACTTACGCCATTCCGGCGCATTTCCGCAAGGATACCGTCCGTTATGCCAATATGAACGGCAAATATCCCGCCGACGACGAAGCCTTCCCCTGCTGGGACATCCGTCCCGCCGGTCCCTGGAACTATGCCGTCGATGCCGACGTGCAGGCGACCGTCGTTCCCGGCACGGACCAGGCGCCCCGGCTCCGCATCCCCGTCCGTCCCATCGAATGGGACTTCGCCAAAGGACCCAAGGGCGAACTGCTGACACCGGATTTTCCTGAAACCCTGAAAGTGACCGGTCCCGTGGAGGAACTGACCCTGGTGCCTTACGGCGAAACCACCCTCCGCCTGACCGTATTTCCCGTCCTTCCGTAAAAGCCCACATTTGTAGCCATGCAAGAATATAAAGAAATTGAAATCAGCGCCTGGACCAAGCTGGGCGAAGGCGGAGAAGGATCCACATACACGAACCCGCAGATGCCGGGCGTTCTTCTGAAGCTGAGCAACCATTCGCTTACCAGTGGCTCCCTGGAAGCCGTTTCCAGAGAATTCTATGCTTCCAAGGCCGTTTATGACCTGGGAGTCCCTACCCCTGAAATGTTGGATATCGTACGGTCCGGAGATGATTACGGCATCCTGAGCCGGCACATCAAGGAGAAGAAGTCCCTGGCTAAAATGAGCGGTGAGAACCCCGGTTCCATTGACGGCTATGCCGCCCGTATGGCAGGGCTGGCGAGGCAATTCCACGCAACCGATGCCGGCGGTTCAGAGGGGATTCCTTCCATGAAGCGCCTTATGCTGGAAGTCCTGGACAATACCAGGATGATTGGAGGGAAGACGCTCCGGCGTGTGCGGACCTTTGTGGAGGGTCTGGAAGATGCTCCCACCCTGCTGCACGGGGACTTTTCCTTCTGCAACCTCATTATGGCAGATGACAAACCCTATTGGATAGATCTGGGCAGCGCATCTCACGGGGTGGCGATGTTCGACCTGGGACATTTCTATCTGTTCTGCAACATCTTCGGGAAACAAAAGCGCGTGCAGGACATTGCCCACATGACTGCCGACCAGATGCGGCAGTTCTGGAACGCCTTTGCCCTGGCGTACCACGGCCCGGAGGGTCTGGACGAGTTCAACGGCCGGTGCAAGCGCTTCGCCGGTCTGGCGGTACTCCTGCTTGGACACATAAAGAACCTGACCTTCTCCGAGCGGTTCTTCTTGGGACAATTGGCTAAAGTGCTGACGAAGTAAGGGTCAATGTCCCCGGTCGCTGGTCGCGAATGCCTGGCATCATCGCAGCGATGCGTTTTCCTCCATCGGTGCGGCCATCGGCATCGGCGGTGCCATCCTGCTCGGCCCGTCGACGCTCGTCACCCTCCATATGGAGCCGAAGAAGCAAGGGGATTAGCGCGGCGATTTACAGCAGGATCCGGGTCTTTTTCCTGTACTCGGCGTAACCGGGCTTGCTTTTCAGTTGGCGCCGCTCCATCATCGGAATGCTGATGAAGAGGAAAAGCGCGGTCATCGCCACAGGCGCAAGAATCCACAGGTCCGGGCCGTAGAGCGAGGCATACATAATCCATACACCCCACCACATCGAGATTTCGCCGAAGTAATTCGGGTGGCGTCCGTGCTTCCACAGGCCCCTGTCGCAGCATTGGCCGGGATGCTCCTTGCGGAAGCGGTGAATCTGCGTATCCGCCACCCACTGGAGGCTGGCGGCACCGATGCAGACGGCAAAGCCGGCGAAGGTCAGGAGATGCGGCTGCTGTGCCGGCCCGAACAGCAGGAATCCCGGGACCATACAGGCGAATACCAGCAGCGTCGGCATCATATTCAGCCCGAAGAAATTGGTCAGGTGGAAGAGCAGGGGAGACTGCTGCTCGCGGTAGCGCAGGTAGCGCCAGTCCTCGTGCCGGAGCCCCTTGAAGGTATAGGCCCAGTTGCCGGTCAGGCGGATGCCCCAGTACCAGACGGCCACCAGCAGCAGGATGACCGGCAGGGACCAGCAGGACTTGAACACGGCCCAGGCGGTAAACATCAGCGGGGGAGCCACGCTCCAGTACGGGTCATAGACCGAGACGTTCTCATAATTCAGTCCGAACAGCCATACGACGATGGTCGCAACGACATCAGCCACCAACAGCGCGGGAATATCGCTCATAAAAGCCGATACTTTCGCAAAGGCAAGGACACCGGCCGCGAAGGCCAGCACATAGACCAGCGCAACGATGGCGAAACTGGCGGAACGGGAATAATCACGTTTCATCGTCGAAGGGAATTACATAAAACGGCCGGGTATTGACCGCCCGGGAAGGATGTCGTTGATGACTTCCGACAGGAACTTATCCTGATTGGTAATCAAATGCCGACTCATAAAGAAGCTGCAAAATAGTTTTAATGGGTATGTTTTCCGCTTATAAGTTTCAAATATAGTGATTTTAGATGATATCTCCAGTATTAATTTATGAGAGCATTTCTATAAGAAATACAAGACTGTTAGACTAGATGAATAATTGACGCATCTAATCATCGTGTTGATGTAGATGCCCTGTCATTGCCAGATATGACCGCAAAAAATCTGTTGCCCGGATGATATTATATATCGTATCGACGAATCTTGTAGAGAATTGAGGATGCTGCTTGATCGACGAGATCGTTCCGGGCGATGATGGAGCAAAAACGAGGCGTGGCCGCCCGTGACCACGTGAACGGGAGGGGCCCGCGAGCGATAGCGAAGTGGGAGGGATAGCCCCGAAGGGGCGTACCGCTCCGAACCCTTGCGGCAGAAGGCAGCCGCTTAAGCGCCAACGAAGAAAGATTCAGATAAGGGGATCAATAATTAAAAATATGATTTATCTTTGTCTATTGGCAAGTTGGTCGTGGAATCGGCCGCTAACGAAATCAGGAGCTCTGAGCCTTCCTCTTCTTGGGAGTAGCTCCCTTCACCAGCAATAATCGTGATATTAAAAAAAATATTACGGAATCCTTTTTACTATTAATTGTATAATAATATTAAAATGCTATATTTGCAATATAAAAATAATATACATTATGTCAACGACTGCCATTTCTATCCGCCTTGATTCTGATATCAAGAAGCAATTTGACGACCTGTGCAAAGAATTTGGGCTTAGCACAAATGCCGCCTTTAATTTGTTTGCGAGGGCGGTTGTCCGGGAACGGTCCATCCCATTTCCCATATCGCTGAAGGGAAGCGAATCTGTTAAACGGTCTGTCAAGGCCCAAAATGCATTAGAACGTATTCAGGCCGTGTCTGCAAACGAGGCACATGAATGGACGGATGAAGAGATTGATGAACTGATCGCTTCGTATAGGCGAAAAAAACGAAAATCGGAATAGAATGATATATGCAGTTATTGACACCAATGTATTAGTTGCCGCCGCAAAATCTCATAAGCCTGATTCTTCTGCATCGCGGGTGATTGCACTTGTTTTCAGTGGGATGATTCAACCTCTCATATGTGAGGAGATACTGGCAGAATATGAGGGAATCTTAAAATTACCGGTACTTGCAATACCAGAAGAAGTAGCAGAGGCCTTTCTTGACAAATTTAAAAAAGATGGTATTGATCCGGGAAGAACGCTTTCCCCTGAAGAGCATCCCGATCCTACGGATCAAGTGTTTTATGAAATATCCCTTTCCGTCGAGGATGCGTATCTGGTAACAAACAATAAAAGACATTTTCCACAGAAGCCCACAGTAGTTACTCCATCGGAAATGCTCTTACTCTTGACAGAAGCTGGAATCATTTAAGGATCCGCTGATTTAAGAAATAAGCCGAAAAGATGAACTGCCGGGGCCTCTGAGGCCCTGGGAGTTAACAACTTGCCCCAAAAAATGAAACGGGAGGGCCCAGCCGGGAGAATGTAGATTGCGAAGCGACGTTTAGCCGGAGTGCCGTGAGGGTTCGGGCGGCAGAAGGCCGCCGCAGATGTTAGTCGGGAGACAAGTTACCGTTCCCGGGCGCGGCAGAGGTCGCAACAACCGCAGGGGGCGGCGTTCTCTTCGCCGAAGTAGGCGAGCATATAACTGCTGCGGCAGCCGTCCTCTCCGAGCTGCAGGTAGCCTTCCATCGCCGCACTGCGCTCTTCCGCCCGCTGCCGGAGCAGGGCATAACGCGCCGGGTCGAGGTTCAGGTTCCCGGGCTGCAGGCGCGGATGCCGCAGTTCAATCACGTTGCTGCGGTCGGCGGGGATGTATTTGATGAAATGCGCAAGGGACATTTTGTAGAGCAGCTGCCGCAGTTCGGGAATCTCCGCGTCGATACTTGTGGCGAGCCGCTGTTCGTCGATATCGACGGTATAGGAGAAAATCCCGGGGTAGCCGCGCATCAGGCCCTCGAAAATCAGCGCCATTTTCCGCTCTGGGAAGCTGAGGTCGGCCACCCCTTCGCGCGGGACGATGATGCCCACGCGGGTGCGGATTTCCATATCCTCTGTAAAGATGAGGTGCCCGCTGCGCTCCAGATAGCGGATGGCGTACAGCATCGACGCGCGGTTCAGGCGGTACTGGCGCGCAAATTCCTGCTCGTCGAAACGCAATTGCCGGCCTTCGCCCGCTTCGTAGGGGATGCCGTAGAAAATGTGCAGTTTCTGGTAGACATCGGCGATGTAATCGAGGGAAGGGAAGGACAGTTCGGTCAGCTGGTGCATCCGGCGGATGTCCGACGCGTTCCAGAACAGCGCCGCGTAGGAAGGCAGGCCGTCGCGTCCGGCGCGTCCCGCTTCCTGGAAGTAGGCCTCCGGACTGTCGGGAAGGTCCAGGTGAGCGACGAAGCGCACGTCCGGCTTGTCGATGCCCATTCCGAAGGCGTTGGTGCAGACCATCACGCGAATCCGGCCCTCTTTCCATTCCGCCTGCCGCTCCGCGCGGGAAGCGGGTCCGAGTCCCGCGTGATAAAAAGAGGCGCTGATGCCGTTCTCCCGCAGGAACGCCGCCGTTTCCTCGCACATTTTCCGGTGCCGGAGATACACGATGCCGGAGCCCTGCACCGAGCGGCAGAGCGTAAGCAGGCGCCCCTGCTTGTCTTCACATTCGCGGACGATATAACTGAGGTTCGGACGCGCAAACCCGCTCTTGAGCAGTAGCGGCTCCCGGAAGCCCAGTTTTTCCATAATGTCCTGGGCCACCTTCGGCGTCGCAGTGGCGGTCAGCGCCATCACCGGTGCGTCGATCAGGTCGCGCATCTCGCCGATTTTCAGGTATTCCGGCCGGAAATCATAGCCCCACTGCGAAATACAGTGCGCTTCGTCCACCACGATGCGCCGGATGTCCAGTACGTCGAGATACGAACGGAAGAGGCGCGTCGTCAGGCGCTCGGGAGAAATATAGAGGAATTTGTAATCCCCGTAGGCGGCATTGTTGAGGCGGGTATCCACTTCGCGGCGCTCCATCCCGGCGTGGATGCAGAGGGCCCGGATGCCGCGGTCCGTGAGGTTCTGCACCTGGTCCCGCATCAGGGCGATCAGGGGCGTGACCACCAGCGTCAGCCCCTCCGTCATCAGGCCGGGGACCTGGAAACAGATGGATTTTCCGCCGCCGGTGGACAGGATGGCCAGGACGTCGCGCCCCGCAAGCGATGCGGAAATGATTTCTTCCTGCATCGGCCTGAAGCCGTCATAGCCCCAGTACTGCTTAAGGACTTCGCGCGCCGTCATCGCGCCTTAAAAATAGCGGCTTTCCTTTTCGAAGAGGTTGCGGTCGTCGCGGTTGGGGTCGGGTTTCATCGCCCCGCTGTCCTTCAGCCCTTCGAAGAACTTCTTCTGCTCGCGGTCCAGTTTGCGCGGAATCCAGACGAGAATCTTCACAAACAGGTTGCCCCTTCCGTATCCGTTCACGACCGGCATTCCCTTGCCGCGAAGCACGGTCACCGTGCCGGACTGCGTCCCGGCGTCGATTTTCAGCCGCTGCGTCCCGTCCAGGGTGGGGACTTCGATTTCACAGCCGAGCACCGCTTCGGGCAGGGAAAGCACCCGGGTATAAAAGAGGTTTTCGCCTTCCCGCTTGAGCGTGTTGTGCGGGAGTTCCTCGATGACGACCAGGAGGTCGCCGTTGACCCCGTCCTTTCCGGCACTGTGGCCCTCGCCGCGCACGCTGAGCTGCATGCCGTTCTCGACGCCGGCGGGAATCGTCACCTTGACCTTCTCCCGGATGCGCTCCAGGCCCGTTCCCTTGCACTTGGGACAGGGGTTGGAAACCACTTTCCCGCGACCGCCGCAGTGGGGGCAGACCGCATAATTGATCGACATTCCGAAGATGCCGCGCATCCGCTGCTCCACCTGGCCGCGACCGCCGCAGGTCGGACAGGTCTTCACGTCGGACGCGTTCTTCGCGCCGAGTCCGCCGCATTCCCGGCAGGGCCGGTTATGCTCGATTTCCACTTCCTTGGTACAGCCTTTCGCCATTTCCTCGAGGGTAAGGCGAACGCGGGTGCGGATGTCCCGGCCGCGCATCCGTGCACTGCCGCCACCGTTTCCGCCGAAGCCGCCGCCAAAGCCGCCGAAACCGCCGCCGCCACCGAAGAAGCTGCCGAAGGCCCCGCCGAAGAGGTCGCGCAGGACATCGTTGATATCGCCGAACCCTCCGAACCCGCCGTCACCGCCAAAGCCCGCACTACCGTCCACGCCGGCAAAGCCGAACTGGTCATACTTGGCGCGCTTGTCCGCGTCACTGAGCACGGAATACGCTTCCGACGCCTCCTTGAACTTCTCCTCGGCGGCCTTCTTCTCCGCTTCGGAATCGTCCACGTGACGGTCCGGATGCCACTTGAGCGCGGCCTTCTTGTACGCGCTCTTTATCTCGTCGAGGCTGGCCTTCTTGTCTACGCCCAACACCTCGTAATAATCTCTTTTCTCTGCCATATTGTTACACTCCGACTACTACTTTCGCATACCGGAGGATTTTGCCGTTGAGCGTATAGCCGGTCTGCACCACATCGATGACCTTGCCCTTCTGGGCCTCATCCTCCGTGGGAAACTGCGTCACCGCCTCGTGAAAATCCGTATCAAAAGGCTCTCCCTTGGCCTCGATGGCCTTGAGCCCCAGCGTATGCAGGTAATCTGTTAATTTCTTGTAAATCAGCGCGACGCCATTGGTCTCACTATCCTCGGCACTGACCCCCAATAGGGCCATTCCGCGCTCACAATCGTCCAGGATGGGCAGCAGCCCTTCGATGGTCTTCGCCGCCGCCGCCGCCGTAATGGCGAGTTTCTCCTCCGCACTGCGCCGCCGGAACGTATCAAACTCCGCCATCAGCCGCAGGTAACTATCCTTCTCCGCTGCCAATTTGTCAGCGACTTCCTTCATCTGCCCCTCGGTATACACCTTCTTCTCCTCGGCCTTCTTCTCCTGCGCCTCCTTGGTGGTCTTCTTTTCTTTCTGGTCTTTCAATTCTTTTGCCATTTGTTTTTATCCCTTTAACTGAAAACAAAATGGCAAGCCGTCAAATAGCCTGCCATCGTCGTTGTTTTGACTTTTTGTCAACGGAAGAGCCGGTCCACCGCCTTGACGGACGCCCCCATCGAAAAGACCACCACACGGTCTCCCGGCTGGATCTGCGTATCGCCCACGGCAATCTCCACCTCTCCGCCCCGGATGACCCCGCCCACAATGGCGTTCTCCGGGAAAGAGACCTCCTTGAGCGGACCGCGGGTAATGGGACAACCCACCTCGACAAAATACTCCATGATCTCTGCGTCCGTCCCGGCCATATACTTGACAAAACGCGCCTTGCTGCTGAGGGTATGCTTCAGGATGCGGCTCGCGGTAATCAACTTCCTGTTGATCACCTGGTCCACGCCCATCTCCTCCGCCAGCTTGATATACTCGATATTCTCCACCGCGGCGATCGAACTGGCAATCCCAAGCCTCTCCGCGGCGACACAGGAGAGGATATTGCTCTCGTCCCGTCCGGTCAGCGCAATAAAGGTATCGTATTCGCCGATAGACTCCTCCAGCAGGAAATCCGAATTGCGGCCGTCTCCGTTCACCACGAGGATGCTGTCGGGCAGGCGTTCAGAAAGTTCGATGCAGCGCTCCTTGTCCTTGTCGATGAGCTTGACGCGCATTCCCTGCGCGTCGAGGCTGCGGGCCAGCATCTCGGCGGTCGGCGTGCCGCCCATAATCATCGCCGAATGCGTCAGGATGCGGTTTTCGCCGAAAAAGCGCCGCAGGCATTCCTCGCCGTCATCCTTGGAAATGGTGAAGACAAGGTCGCCGAAGCGGAAGCGCGTATCCAATTTCGGGATGATCGTGCTGTCGGAGCGGGAAAGGGCGATGATGCGGAATTTCTGCAGCTCTTCCGGTGTATTCATCGCGACGAACTCCGACAGGCGCAAATCCGTCAGCGACGAATTCTCGTCGAGGCGGAAGACGGAAATTTTCAGCTTCCCGTGCGCGAAATCCATATTGTCGCCGGAAAGGTTGTTCGCGAGCGCGTCGACGATTTCATCCGCCGCAATCCGTTCCGGGTAAAGGACGTGGTCGATGCCCGCTTCGCGCAGCAGCCGCCGGCTGTCTCCCCGGAGCATCTCTTCGTCGCTGACACGGGCGACGACGCGCTTGGCGCCGAGTTTCTTCGCGAAAATGGCACCCAGCAGGTTCACTTCCTGGGGGACAAAGGGGAAAACGGCGATGTAAAGGTCCGCAGTCCCGGCGCCGGCCTGCTCGAGAATGCGCAGGGAGCTGGCGCTGCCCTCGACGGTCTCCACGTCCGCATAGACGGAGAGGTGTGCGAGCCTTTCGGGATCGCTGTCAATGACCGTGATGGAATGGCCTTCGGCCCGCAGGAGCTTGGCCAGGTGGGACCCCACCTCGCCGGCCCCTTCAATGACGACTTTCATACTTTCTGAGGGTTTGGAATTTCTTGTCGCCCTTCATCCGCCCCAGGCGCATCAGGCAGAGGCGGGTGACGCCGGCCGGAAGGAACGGAGCGTTTCCGCGCGGGCCCTTGAGGCGGTGATATTCGCGGTGTGCGCGCCGGACGGCCTTCGCACAGGCCTTCTTGGCGTTGAGAAAATAGAAGATACAGGCGCCGATGTCCAGCAGGTATCGCGTCCCGATCACCAGCGACGAACGCAGGCTCCGGGGCAGGTTCTTGTGGAGCATCAGCAGGTTGTTGCGGTAATTGAGCTGCAGCTTGAAGGCAGACTCCGGGGGCAGGGTGCCGCCGCCGACATGCCATACCGTCGATGCGGGGACGACGCAGACGCGGTAGCCGGCCAGCTGGATGCGCCAGCAGTAGTCAATCTCGTCCATATGGGCGAAGAAGCGCTCGTCCATCCCGCCGAGCTGTTTCCAGAGGCGGCTGCGCGTCAGCAGGCAGGCGCCGCTGACCCACATCACGTCCGCGGGCGTGTCGTACTGTCCGGTATCTTCTTCGGTCTCCTTGAGGATACGGCCGCGGCAGAAGGGATAGCCGAAGCGGTCCAGCCAGCCGCCCGCAGCGCCGGCGTATTCGAAGCGCTCGCGCTGGTACCAGGAATGCAGTTTGGGCCCGCAGGCGCCGCAGTCCGGATGTGCGTCCATCCAGTCCACGAGGGGCTCCAGCCAGCCGTTCTCCACTTCGATATCGGAATTGAGCAGCAGGAAATATTCGGCGTCAATCTGGGCGAGGGCACGGTTGTAGCCGCCCGTAAAGCCGTAATTGTGGTCCAGGCGGATGAGCTGTACCTGCGGGAAGGTCGCGGCGACGAACTCCGCGGATCCGTCGTGCGAGCAGTTGTCCGCCACGACGACCTGCGCGTCCAGCCCCTGCACGCTTTCCAGCAGCGGGGGGAGGAAGCGCTCCAGGAACTCCCGGGTGTTCCAGTTCAGGATGACGACGGCCGTTTTCATCGGTCTTTGCAGTCGCAGTTTCCTCCGCAGTCGCAATCCTTCCCTTCGTCTTTACAGCAGCATTCGCCTTCTTCCTTGTGGCAATGGCCCTTTCCGTGGCAGCAGTGGCCGTTTTTCTCTTCTTCGGTGGCCTCGCGGACGGATTCGACCCGGCCGGTAAAATGGAGGGTCTTGTCCGCCATCGGGTGGTTGAAGTCCATCAGGACATTTTGCTCGTCGACGCTGATCACGCAGCCCTGGACGAGGTTGCCGTTGTTGTCCACCATCGGAATCACGGTGCCGGGAACGAGCAGGTCTTCGCGGACCTGTCCGTTCTGGCTGAAGGCCGCCTTGGGCAGGGGAATGCGCATCGCGGGGTCCGCCACGCCGTAGCCTTCTTCGGGGCTGAGGGTGAAGGCGAAATCGTCGCCCGCCGCCTTGCCTTCCAGTTCGGCTTCGAACTTCGGCAGGAGCATTCCTTTGCCGTGGGTGTATTCCAGAGGTTGTTCTGCGCTGGCGCTGTCCGCGACCTTGCCGTCCACGGTCAGGGTGTAGCTCAGGGCTACTACTTTTTCTTTTTCTATTTTCATATTCAGGTTCATTGTCTGTTTATTATTCTCCGCTGAAATCTACGGAAGAAAACGCTAAGGTAGGAATAAGTTTTGACAAACAAGGCCTTGCGTCGTCCGCAGCGGCCAAAAAATGCTGCCAAAGGATCTTCATGTTGCCGGTAATCAGCATCCCGTCCACCGGGCGGACGAGGACGCCGTCTTCAAAGAGGAAACCCTCGATGCCGTAGGAGAAATCGCCCGTGGCGGGGTTGCAGTTGCCCCCGTTGAAGTCTGTGACGATGATGCCGCTGCGGCAGCGCCGCAGGAGAGCGGCGCGGTCCCGCGCCTGCTCCGGGCCGCTCCGCGGCCACGGCATCATCTTCACTTTGGTGGCTGACTCCACGGTAGGCGCCATGCCCATCTTCCCTGCCATATAAGTATTAAGGAAGTACTGTTTGACAACGCCCCCCTCGATAATGGGCTTATCGGCCGTGGCCACGCCCTCCGAATCATAATATTTGGCACCCTGCAGGCCCTTCGTGCGGGGAATGTCCAGCAACGTCATCCCATCGGCAAAGATTTTCTGCCCCAGACTGCCGTCCAGGAAGGAATTCCCCTGTTGGAGGGAATAGCCGTTCAGGGCGTTGAGCAGGGGAGTGACGAGCTTGCCCGCCACCTCGCTGTCCACCACCATCGTGTACTGTCCGCCCGGGAGCGCAGGGCTGTCCCTGCGCGCACAGGCCCGCTCCAGCGCCCTGCGCCCGCACCCCTCGGCATCCAGCCCTTCGGCGCGACTCGACGAATCCCAGGCGTAGCCGCTGTACTTGCGTCCCTGCGCGTCCGCCACGGTGACTTCCACGCCGTAGTCGAAAGAGGTTTCGGTGTGACAGCATTCCAGGCCCTCGCTGTCCATAATGAGGTTGTCGTTGCAGGAATCGGAATATTCGCCCTCCTCGGAGAGCAGGACCATTCCTTCCGGCGCCGGACATTTTCCCCACGCGGCGGCTTTGAGAGCGTTTTGTACACGCTGCGCCGGTGTGACGGCCTCCTGGGCGGCGTCATAGAGTCCGGCTTCCAGGCCCGTGACGGCATCGGCGGCCTTGCGCTCCGCCGCCGGCAGTTTGCGCAGCGGGTCGGGTTCCATCGCCCGGGCCATATCGGCGGCCTTGCGGACGAAGGACTCCAGCGCATCCGCCTGCGTGCGGTTGGTGGAGAAACTGCCGAAGCGTCCGTCGATGAAAATATCCAGGGCGAGCGAACTGTCCTCGCAGCGCGTGACCTTGTCCACCTCGCCGTTCAGGGTGGCGACGAGCTCCTCGACGCTGCGGTTGAGCGTCACCCGGGCCGCATCGGCGCCCTGCGCGAGAATCATGGCTATACACTGGCGCACCAGCGCCTTGTCTTCTTTCGTAATCATTGTCCGCCTCCTACCGTAAGATGCTCTACCAGTACGCTGGGGATGCCGCAGGAAACCGGTGCGCTCTGCTCTTTTCCGCAGGTCCACTGGCCCTCGTCGATGGTCAGGTCCGACGCGACGGCGCGGATGTCCGCGAGCGCCCGGGGGCCGTTGCCGATAATGTTGATGTCCGAAACCGGCGCCGTCAGCCGCCCGTTCTCGATGAGCCGTCCGCTCTTGACGAAGAAGGTGAAGTCCCCTTCGCCGATTTTGACCTGTCCGTTGGAGAAGCGGTCGACGTAGATGCCTTTCTTCACCGAGGCAATCAGGTCCTCGACGCTGCCGTCGCTGCCGTTTTCCATATAGGTCGCCCGCATGCGCGGAATCGGGTTGTAACGGAAACTCTCGCGCCGGCCGTTTCCGGTGGGGGCGACGCCGTAGAATTTCGCGCTGATGCGGTCGTGCAGGAACGAGGTCAGCACCCCGTCCGTCACCATATAGGTCTTCTGCCCGGGAACGCCTTCGTCGTCGAAATTACAGGCCCCGCGGTTGCCGGGAAGGCAGCCGTCATCGACGATAGAAATGCCGCTGCGGCAGATTTTCTGCCCCATGCGCTCGCTGAAAACCGACTGTCCCTTGCGGTTGAAATCGGCTTCGAACGCGTGTCCCATCGCTTCGTGCAGCAGGATGCCCGAGGCGCCGGCGCCCATGACGACGCTCATTTTTCCGCCCCTGGGCCGGCGCGCCTCGAAGGCTTCGTCGATGCCGCGCACCACTTCTTCCACCAGGGCGTTCACGACGCTGTCGCCGAGCATTTCCGCCCCCGCGCGATAGCTGCGGCTGGCGTTGTTGTTGATGACTTTCTTGCCGTTGGAAAATATCGCCGTAACGGCGAGGCTGCCCATCGGCCGGAGGTCCTGCGTCAGTTCGCCGAGCGAATTGAACATCAGCACTTCGCTCATATCGCAACTGAAAGTTGCCATTACCTTAAGTGTCCGGCTTTCGCGCCGGCGGATTTCGCTTTCGATGCGCTGGAGCGTGGAAATGATCGCGGCGCTTTCCACTTCGCGCCAGTCGCGCCGGGCGGGATAGAGATTGTGCGGGCACTCGACGGAATGCGGGGTTCCGCAGGCCTTGACGCTGCCGCCGGAGGCAATGCTCGCCGCGGAACGGGCCGCCTTGCGCAGGGCGCGCATATCGGTGCTTTCGGCGTAGGCATAGCCGGTCTTTTCGCCGTTCAGTACGCGGATGCCGCAGCCGTAGTCCTCGTGGCAGCCGCCGGAACTGACGATGCCGTCCCGCAGCATCAGGCTCGTGTACGCGCTGTATTCGAAGAAGAGGTCGCACCAGTCCCCGCCGCCGGACAGCCCCTCGGCCACCAGCGCCTGCAGGTCTTCCAGGCTGACCCCGAATCCGTTAGTCTTCAGTTTCATAGGCGTTTGCCAGTTCTTTGATAAGACGGAATTTTTCGTTGTCCTTGATCATCAGGACCGGCCCTGTGCCCTCGGCAATCACCGAGAACGGGGTGGTGGAGTTGTCGGCCAGCACCCATCGGTCGCACAGGGGGATATAGGTCTTGAAGAAATACGACAGGCCCATAAAGTAGCGCCTGCGTATGGTTTCTTCAGGAATGTTGTGCCCGCCGGCCGCCACCCGGTCCTTTACCCGGCGGACCGCCAGGTCTGGGGAATTCAGCCAGAAATACAGCACCGTGACGTGATAGCCCTGCGCCTTGGCCTGCCGGATGATGTTCATCAGCGACCGCGTGGCCAGTGTCGTCTCGATGCTGAAATCCATATTCCGGTTGAGCAGGTATTTGATTTTCATCAGCATATACCGGCTCGCCGAAATGGATGCGGCGGAAGGGTCGAAGGGGGAAAGGCTCTTGGCGAATTCGTCAGAGTTGACGAACTCCCGGCACTCCAGCATTTCGGGCAAAAGGGTGTACGAGGCCGTCGTCTTGCCGGCCCCGTTGCATCCGGAAATGATGTAGAGTCTGGGCATCAGGCCGTCGCGGCCTCCAGTTTACGGAGCATCGCGAACATGACCACGCCGGAAAGGACGCACAGGCCCATCAGGACGGTCCAGTTCACCCACAGCGGCACGTTTTCCCAAAGCATCGACGGAATGGAACTGAGGTAGTTGCCGATGGCGGTGGCCGCGAACCAGAGGCCCATCATCAGGCCCTTGTACTTGGGCGGCGCCACTTTGGAAACGAAGGAAATGCCCATCGGCGAGAGCAGCAGCTCCGCGAAGGTCAGGACCAGATAGGTGCTGATCAGGTAGGTGGGAACGACAGGGTCGGGGGAGACGCCGCCCACGGCAATCAACTCCGACGGCGCCGGCTGTCCCTTGGAAGCCAGCAGCATGATCAGGTAACCGCCGGCCGCCACGAACATGCCGAGGCCGATTTTCCGTGGTGCGGAAGGTTCCTTGCCCTTACCGGCGAGCGCGGCGAAGAGCGCCATCGACAGGGGCGTGAGCGCCACGACGAAGAAGGGATTGAACTGCTGGAACTGCTGGGGCAGGATATGGATCAGGTCGGGCATCCCGCTGTAAATCCAGTACGCGCCGCCCCAGAGTGCGGCGGTCGCCAGTCCGCATACCGCCCTTCCCTGCGCTTTCTCCGACTGGAAAATCCCCATCAGGGTATAAACCGACACGGCGATGAGCGCCAGCGCCCAGATGTTGAAGCCGATTTTCAGCGGCCCGGTCACGATGCTCTGGGTGTAGTCACGCGCAAAGTAGGTGAGCGAAGAGCCGTTCTGGTGGAAGGCCATCCAGAAGAAAATCACGACGGCGAACACCCAGACCAGCGCGGTGATGCGCTCGCGGGTCTGCTGCGGCGTGAGTTCGACGGCCGCCTGCGTCCCGGCGTTCTTCGCCTGTTTGGCGTTCACGTCGGCGTGCTTGAACCAGCTGCGGCAGCCCAGGTAAATGGCAATGGAGAGAATCAGCGACACGCAGGCGACGGCAAAGCCGAGGTTGTACGCGGTGGAAAGCTGATTGATGTAATACTGGCTGAATGCGCCCAGGTCCATTGCGGCGATGTTTTGTCCCGGCATCGCGGCTTGCAGCGCTTCCAGCTGGGCCGGGTCGGCCAGGGTTCCGTTCAGGTACTGGTGGGCCAGGGTGGGGATGTCGGCCTTGTAGATGAGGCCTGCGCCGGCGAGGTGACGGTTGGTCAGCGCCGTCGCCGCGGTGGGGGCGAACATGGCGCCCACGTTGATGGCCATATAGAAGAGGCTGAAGGCGGAATCGCGCCGGTCGCTGTATTTCGGATCATCGTAGAGGTTGCCCACCATTACCTGGAGGTTTCCCTTGAAGAGGCCCGTTCCCACGGCGATGAGCAACAGCGCGCCAATCATCAGCGTCAGCGCCAGTCCGCGCGAGGCAAAGGCATCCGTCGGTACGGCCAGGCAGAGGTAGCCGGTGAACATCACGCAGATGCCCGTCACCACGCATTTCCCGAAGCCGATTTTGTCCGCGAGCCATCCGCCCACCACCGGCATAAAGTACACTGCGGCGAGGAAAATGGCGTAGAACTGTCCGGCCGCTGCGGCGGAGAATCCGAACTTGGCCTGCAGGAACAGCAGGAAAATGGCGAGCATCGTATAATACCCGAAGCGCTCGCCCGTATTCGCCAGGGCCAGCGCATAAAGTCCTTTCGGTTGATTCTTAAACATCCCTTCTTTACATTTTGGTCAAAACACAAAGATAGGGATTTCCCGCAAGAGTTGCAAGAGTGGTGCTTTTCCCCGTCGCCATTGAGTTGCAAGGGCCCTCCATTTCGGCTCGCTCGCGCTTGACTGTTGCCCTGTTCCACATTGCTGCATTCGCCAAGGTACAGCGGATCGGTCAAAAATGGCACAAAACGAAAGATCCGCTGTACCCGGGGTACAGCGGATCCTTCAAAATCAGTCAAAAATGCGCCGTCCGCTGTACCTCCCGGGCAATAACCGGCCAACCCCCGGGTTCACGCCCCGTTACTCCCTGACAAAGAAGGTGAAGGTGGTGTCCGTGGGGGCGGGGGTGCCGTTGCCCCGGAGGCCAAAGCACAGCACGCCCTGGGGGGCGGTGGCGTAGGTCGTCTCGTAATCGATGTAATAGGACTCCAGGTAGGCGTTGCGGGCGGAACCGCGTTTCTCCCCGTCAAAAGGATAGGCGTGATAGCACATAAAGCGGTTGTCCTTCTCGTCCTTGAGGAAGAAAGCGTGTCCGGCGCCGCGCATATACGGTGAAGTGCGGGAAGTGAAAACGGGATTCTTGCCGAACTTGGTCCAGGACGAGGTGACCAGCGGATTCCTGTAATCCCCGTTGGCCTGCTTGAGGGTGAGCTGCCCGAGCCCGTAATCAGACCAGTAGCCGCTGCCGCAGTAGGCGAGGAAAATCTCGCCGTGGTCACCGTAGATGGCCGTACCTCCTTCCACGACTTCCGGCAGGACGTCGCTCGATCCCTTCTTTTCCCACTGCTGGGTGGGGGTGGTGACCACGCCGATATCGCCGGTCAGCTGCCAGGGGGAGGACATCCGCGAAATCATGATTTTCTGGTAGAATTTGCCCTCTCCTTCTCCGCGGCCGGTTTCCGCCACCCACAAGGCATAGAGTCCGGCATACTGCCCGGTCGGAACCCGCAGGACGCTCTGTCCGCAGCCCCATTCCACATAAGGCGAACCGTCTGCGGAGAGCAGCGGCTGGGATTTGTTCACCGTCCCGTCGAGGGGATGTCCGTAGGGGCCTTCGATGTTGCCGGATACGGACTTGAGGACTACCATCCGGATGAACTCGGAGGAGGCAATCTCGCCCACCATATGTTTTTTGCGCAGCGCCAGGAACATATACCAGCCGCTGCGGCCCGGGAAGTCTTCCTCGGAGAAGTAATGGAGTTCCGGCGACCAGGTGCCGTTGATTTCCGCATCTTCACCGAACATCGCGGCCACGTTCGGGTCTTTCGAACTCTGGTAGATGTAGAGCGCAGGCTTCATCGGGTGGGCGGAGGTCGTCAGGGCGTTGGGGGAGGCGTCGCTGATCATCGCGATGTTCGAGGTGCCGGTCATCGTCAGGTAAAACATCCCTTTGATGTAGTATAGGCAGGGGTCGGCGACACTCGAGCGCACCATCGTCCCTTCTTTGGTGGCGGGAACGATGACCGGCGGCGTGTCCGAATCGGAGGTGGAGCCGTCAATGATGGTCCCGACCGGTGCAAAGGGAAGGGTCGTGGTGTACGCCACCCCTTCTTCCGCGATAAAAGTCGGACTGGACGTGAGGTCCTGGTAATGCCCGAACACATCGACGATGCGGATTTTCAGGCCGGAGACATAGGTGCCGGGCGCAATGGCCGCGTAAATCGGGCTGCCCTGCGGGATGCCGTCCGCGCTTCGGACGATGACTTTCCTCCCGTCCGGGCAGAAATTGTCCAGGCGGTGCGTCTTGGTGTTGAACGAGAAGTTGCCGCTCATTCCGCCGCGGCCCGCGGAGGCAATCTCGATGCGCCGGATGTCGTGCGTGTCCTCGCTGCCCTGAACGATGATTTTCAGGAAGGCCGTGCCGCAGTGGAAGTCCATATCGGGCGTCGTGCCGGACCAGCCGTACATCAGCGCCGCCGCCGGGTCGAATGAATCCGGGACATAGGTCTGCTCTTCGGGAAGGACCAGCACGCCGCTGTTATAGTTATCCGCAGGATACAGGGCCTGGTAAGGGGCCTCCAGGGCTGGAAGGGTAAAAAGGGCGGAGCGACCGCCGTCTTTGACTTCCATTCCCGTGGAACGCTGTCCGTTCACGACAATCGCGTCCCCGGTATTCCAGCAAATGGCGGGGGATTCGAGGTGCGTCCGCGATTCTTCGGGCAGGCGGACTTCCAGCACCGTCGAAGCGTCCTGCTCCTTCTGACAGGAAACGATGAAAATGAAAGGAATAAGAACGGCGAGGGTAATGCGTTTCATAGGCCCTTGATTTGTCCAAAGCTAAGATAAATTTTTCCATTGTATTCGGTGACGAGGCAGATCCGGTCGTCCCCGAGGTCACAGAGCGAGTTCCAGGAGCCGGCACCGGCGGTCTGGGAGAAAGTCTCCGCCAGCGGTCGGGACAGTCCCCGCATCGTGGTATAATCATCATTCAGCCGGCAGGCGACCACTTCCGGGGTGCATCCCGTCTGGGTCATCGGGTCTTCCGAACCCGCACCGGACTGGTAACTCAGCACCAGATAGTTGTCCGTATGAATCAGGTAAGGCGCTCCCTGATAGGTGCCTTCATCCGGCGTGAACGGGTAGAAGCGCTGGCTCGACCCTTTCCCGATGGTGGGATACCAGTCGTTGCTCACGCTGCAGTGCATCAATTGGATGTTCATCGCATAATCGTCCCCGACCCACTCCTTGTGCTCGACGGAAAGGTATAACTCGTCGCCGACGCGGGTGGCGGACGCCATTCCGTCCCAGCCCATATCCCGCCAGGAAGTGAGCGGCGTTTTCTCCGTATGGCAGACGATGCGGGCGTTCCCCCAGTTGTCGCCGCCGTCCGCGGATTCCACGACCGAAATGTTGTTGCCTTTGGCGTAGCCCTGGGCATAATAGGGCGTATTGTCCGTGAAATAAATCTGCACGCGGCCGTTCGGCAGTTCGTGGACGAAGGGCTCCCACGCACCTTTCCCGACATTGGTCTCCCAGGTCTGGGAAGCGTATACCGTCTGGAGCCCGCTCCAGGTCTTTCCGTTGTCGTCCGAAGTAAAACACGCGATGCTATAGGGGTGGATGGTCGAATCGCCCGGCCGGAGGTTCACCGCAAAGATAATCCGGCCCGGATGATAGGGGTTGTCTGCGGAGAGCTGGGCGATTTCGGGGTTGGCGCAGCGGATTTCGGTCCCTCCGTAAGTGAATTTGCTCTGGACCAGCTTGCCGGCTGTCCAGCTCGCCCCGTCGTCGGAACTGAAGCGGATATAATCGCTGCCTCCGTTGGAATAGGTCAGTATCAGGCGGCCGTCGCTGAGGCGGTGTACGCGTCCGTAGCCGCCATTCGCCACGGCGGCGCCGGTGGGCGTCCAGTCCATGCGCAACGGCGCGTAACTCTTGTCCGGACGGAAAGTGACGCCGGTGGTGTACACCGTCCCCGGCTCGGCGGTAAACGCTTTCTCCGAACGGATTTCCTGGTAGTCGTCGTTCATATCCACGATACGGACCTGCAGGCCGGAGGCATATTCCCGGGCGACGATGGCGATATAGGCGGGAGAACCGAAGGGGATGCCTGTCGAGCTGCTCAGCGTAACGGCATTGCCGGAAGTCCCGTTCTTGATGAGCCGCCCCTTGCCCGGACTGTAAATGACTGTCCCGCGCACGTCTTCCTTCCCGATGGCGGAGACTTCGATGCGCTTGATGCGGGCCGTCGTGCCGCCGCTCTGGACGGTGAACTTCAGGAAGGCCACGCCGCAACGGAAGGCCAGGCCTTCTTCGGCGGAAGTCGCCTTGCCGCACATCAGGGCCGCAGCCGGGTCGAAGGAACCGGCGACATAACTCTGCTCCGCCGGCAGCACCAGGTGCCCGTATTTGCCGGCAGAAGGGTCAAACGTGCCCTCGTTGTAGGCGGAAGCGGGGTATAACGCATAATAGGGGGGCGAAACCAGCGGTAGGGTAAAGGTCGCGCTTCGGCGGTTCGCCGAAAGGGTCATTCCGGTGGAGGCCTGCCCGTTCACGACAATTTGGTCTCCGGAGGACCAGAGAATGTTCAATCCGCTCCGCACGGTGCGGCTGTCCTCTACGCTGGCCTCGAAGGTCATCGTCTCCGCGCCGATGAGAACATCGGCGGAAGGCAGCGGTTCGATGCTGCAGGCGGAAAGCAGCGCCAGCGCGGCGGGCAAAAAGCGGCGAATCCTCATTTCTCGACGATGGTGCCGGCCGTAATCCAGATGCGGCCCTTGTGCTGGCTGACGCAGCAGAAACGGTCTCCGCCCAGATGGCAGAGGGAATTCCAAAGGCCGGAGCCGGCACTTTGGTCAATGTCCATCGGCCGGAATCCGCCCTGCATCCCGCGGAAACGGCCCAGTTTGTCCGAAGCGGCGTCAGCGATGGGGCCGATGCGCACTTCACCGACGGCATGCTCATCCTTGAGGGTGTTTTCCGCGCCGTCGGCGGACTGGAAACTTAGGACGAAGTAATGGTCCGTGTGAATCAGGTAGGGGGCGCCTTCATAGACGCCGGTCGCCGGGTAAGGCGCAAAGCGCTGGGGGGAACCGAGCGGAATCTCGGCGGACCAGTTGTCCGCGAGGGGGCAGGTCATCAGGCACATTTCCATCGGCACCTTACCGCCGCGCTGGTCCTTGTGCTCCACGGCGAGGTAGAGCCGGCCGCCCACGAGCGTGACGACGGGCATCCCGTCCCAGCCGCCCTCGCTGTGGCAGACGATGCGCTCCGCGCTCCAGCTGTCGCCGCCGTCCCGGGACTCCACGACGGAAATGTTGTTTCCGCGGCGGTCTCCCTGGGCAAAGTAGGGCGTATTGTCCGTGAAGTAAATCTGCACCGTTCCGTCGGGCAGTTCCATGACGAACGGCTCCCAGGCCCCCTTGGGGGCGTCTTCGTCCCAGGTGCGGGAGTCATACACGCCGCGCCGGGCGCTCCAGCTCTTGCCGCCGTCGTCGGAAATGCTGCAAACGATGGAGAAGGGATGGACCGTACTCTTGTTGTCCTTCGGCCGGAGGTTCGAAGCGAGGATAATCCGGCCGGGATGGTGCGGGTTTTCCGCCGACAGCTGGGCAAACTCCGGATTGGAGCAGCGCAGGGTCGCGGTGCCCCGGTCCGTCGTGTGGTCGAAGCCCTGCATCACCAAGGTCTCGCCGCTCCAGGTTTTGGCCCCGTCGCTACTGAACTGCACATAAACATTCCCCTTGCGGGAGTAGGAGAGCATGTAGCGCCCGTCGTTGAGGGAGTGGACCCGTCCGTAGCCCCCCACGGTGACGCAGGCCGGTGTTTCCCATTCGACTTCAATGCGGGGCGTTTTCCCCTTTGCTCCGCAGGGCAACGCCAGTCCCAGCGCCAGGATGCAAGACAAAATTTGTTTCATAGACGCGAAAGTACGGAGAATCCGCTTGCGCGCATAGCACAAAATTCCCAAACTATGCAAGTTATGGCTGCAACTGGAACCAGTTTTTCACATTGTCCAGCGTACGGAAATTGAAGCTGTCGCTCACTTCGCCCTTTCGCAGCACGGCATTGAAGAAGCTGCCCTCGCCGGGCGTAAAGGGAAGGGCCGTGCGGGGGATGCGGATTTCTGCGACGTAACCCTCGCCGGGCCAGGCTTTTGCCTTCATCTCGGCACCGTCGATGCCTTCGAGCTTGAAGCCGCCGTCCGTGCCCGCGACGCTGACGCTGCGGATGCTCGAGACGTTCGTTCCGTCCGAGAAATAGAGGTCGATGCGGTCGCCGGAAGTATCGAGGTCTTCGCTCAGGCAGTCGATCAGCGCATAGACCCAGTATTCGTCGTAGCAGAAGCGGAAACAGCACTGCGTCCGCGTGTCGCTCCCGAGGAAGAAAGCGTCGGTGTTGTCCGCCCAGTCGGCGTTGCTGCCGTCCAGGACCGGGGTCGCCTGCGGGATGTCGATGCGGTGGTTCAGGCGGAGCCGGGTGACGATGATGTCCCGCACCGTTTCGTATTCCGGGTCTTCAGGCGTTCCGTGGAAATAGGCCGTCGTGCCGAGCATCGTGTGGGCGTCTTCCAGTTCCAGGTTGCCCCAGTGTGACGTCCCCGGGTAGGGGGAGAAGAAGGGCCGGTTGTGCAGGTCCTTTCCGGTCTCGTTACCCAGACGGAGATACCAGTTGGTCCCCGCATAGCTCAGCAGCGTTTCTCCGGAGGGGAACTGGGACAGGTAGGGGCCCGAGCCGCCGACGAAAAACTTGCACATTTCGGAGGGCCCTTCCTCCATGCCGGTCAGCGTATGGAACCCGGCGGCGTTTTCCCAGCCGAGGGTGAGCATCAGCTTGTCTTCCGGCGGGGCCGTGTGGCTCTCGTTGCAGACCAGGCAGGTCTCGTGGTCGTTGAGCAGCACCGCGGCGGGCATGTGCGAGGTCCAGCGGATGGCGGAGTCTCCCTGCGGGGCGGGTACATCCTCGGAACGCTGGTGCGGGAAGGCCCAGCCGCTCGCAAAACGCATCACCGGCGCCTGCGTGGTCCAGGTATAGCCGTTGTCCTTGGAACGGAGCAGGGAAATCCCGGTAATGGTGGGATCCCAGTCGTGGTTGGAGTCGGTGAAGAAGACGAGGATCTCGCCGTCGGGCATCTTGATGGGCAGGGGTTCCCAGACACAGTTCGTGTAGAGCTGTTTTTCTTCCCCCCAGGTCCGGCCCATATCGTGGCTCCGCTTCATCGTGATGCCCCACCGTGTCAGGAACCTGTGCGCGCTCTTCAGCCGGTATGTGCCAAAAACCAGGAGGTCTCCGTTATCGGCGATGACCATATCGCCGTCCGCATAATAGACCTTATCGGCCTCCCCGGCGGGATTGGTCGTGTTCTTCTCCGCCCATACCGTATGCCGCCCGTCCCAGTGTTCCAGGTCCCGGCTGAAGGAACAGTACACGCTGTTCCCGGTGCGCTGGGGAAGGTAAAAGAGGATGTAACTGCCGTCGGGCAGTACCTTGATGCGGGGGTAGTCGAGCACCGGGCAGCCCAACTCTTTCTGTGTCAGGACGAAAGTGGATCGGCGGTCTACCTCGACGGCGCTGCGTTCCGTCAGTCCCGCGTGGGAATTGAGCGCCCCGGCGTTGCGGTTCAGATCGGCGATGGTGGCGACGGTGGAGGCAACATCTTCCGCCCCTCCGGCCTCGGCGGAAACGACGGTGCGGTTGTGGGTATAGGTGATGTTGCTGGGATAGATTTTTCCGGCTTCGGCGCTAAAGCTGCGGGAAGATTTGAGTTCCATATATTTGTCGCTGCCGTCCTTGATTTTCAGCGTGATACCCGTCGCGTAGTTTTTGGCCGGAATGACGATGTAGACCGGACAGTTCCGCAGGTCCGCGCCACGGCAGTCCACCGTGACGCCTTTTCCCTGCATCTTGCTGTTTTTGAGGCAGAAAGCGGAGGGGTCGAAGGCAAAGTCGCCGCACAGGTCCTCGCGCCCGTTCGCGGAAACTTCGATGCTTTGCGGGCTGAGGCTGCCCTCCGGGAGGGTCAGTTGTAGTTTCAGGAAAGCGACGAGGCTGCGGAACCGCAGCTGCGACGGGTTGCTTGCGCTTTCCGAAACGGCGCCCATGACGGCGGCGGAAGCGTCGAAATTGCCTGCGGGAGGCGTCTGGGTCGACGGTAGGGTAACGCTGCCGTAGCGGTTGTTCGCGGGACGGAAGCTGCCGGCGATGAAGGCCCCGGCCGGATACAGCGCGTAATAGGGGGAATCAATGGTCCCCTGGATGCTGAATTCCGCACTGCGGCCGCCGTCGGAAATCTTCGCGCTGCCGGAGGTTTTCCCGTTCACGCAGATGGCGTCGCCCGCCGTCCAGAGCAGGGACGGATAGGAGAGCGCCGTGCGGCTTTCGTCCATCGAGGCATAGAAAAGGGTTTCGCCGGATTCCTCCGTTGTCTTTTCACAGGCGGAGGCCAGGCAAAGAAGGGCGCCGGCAATCGCCAGAAGGCCTTTTGCAATCGTCTTGTCCATATTCAGGAAACAAAACTACAAAAAATCTTTCCTCGCACGCGAACGCCCGCGCTCATTGGAAAAATAGTAACGGAAAATGACGGAATTTTATTGGTTCTTGCGGCTGAGCTGCCAGGAATTGAAGATGTTCTGCCAGATGCTGTAGAAGCCGCCGACCACCGACGATACCGGGTCCATAAAGGTATAGGCCATCCAGATGACCAGGATGGTGTTTTTCTGTCCGAGGGCCTGTCCCGCACTGACGGTACACTTGAAGAACGAGCCGACGAGCCGTCCCGTGCCGAAATTGAAGATACAGACCAGGAGGGCCACCGCGGCGAGGATGCCGAGCGTTGCGCCCGGCGCCGGGGAATGCACGATGGAGCGCGTACACATCAGGATGGCGAGCGAGAGGCAGAACGCCCACAGGTAAAAGGAGAGCCCCACGTGGTGCAGGATGCGCCGGTGCAGGCGCGGAAAGACGTAGCGGATGAGCCAGGCGCAGAGGCAAGGCAGAATCAGCAGGGGAAAGACCTTTACCAGGATATGGTTGAAGGCCAGGTTGAAAGGCAGGCCTTCAATGGGGTGGATAAAGGGGATGACGGCGGGCATCGCCACGGCCACCAGCAGATTGATCAGCACGGTATAGGTGACGACTCCGGCCATATCCCCGCCGAGTTTTCCCGTCACTACGGCGCAGGCGTTGGCGGTAGGGCAGATGAGCACCAGCATCGCGGCTTCCAGCGGAATGCGCCAGAGGTCGCCTTCCGGCCGCAGATAGACCAGCACGGCGAAGAGCAGGAACATCAGCGTCTGGATGCCCAGCAGGATGAACTGCCAGCGGTGCGGTTTGAGCTGGTGCGGCTCGATTTTGCAGAAACTCAGGAACAGCATCGCGAAGAGCAGCAACGGCTGGAGGGTCAGGCAGATCCGCTCCAGGACCGGGCCGGCCGGATGCAGCGCCGGAATCTGGTGATAAATCAGATACGCCGCCGCCCCGGTGGCCATGGCGATCACCAGAATCCAGTTCTTGATAAAGCTGACGATTGTTTTGCCCATCGTTTTCGCAAAGTTAGAATAAATGTTTTATATTTGTATGTTTTATGAGCGAAATTATGGTTGCAGTTCCATTGATGTTTGGCTGGTGGGAGATCGTCATTATCGCGGTCGTCGCCCTCATCCTGCTCGGCGGTAAGAAAATTCCTGAATTCATGCGCGGCGTCGGCGAAGGCGTGCGCGGATTCAAAGAAGGAATCAACGGCGTCAAGAAGGATATCGAAAAGGATTCCACCGGCGACCCCGAATCAAAGTGAGTTCCCCGTCGGATGAGATGAGTTTCTGGGACCACCTGGACGTGTTGAGGGGCACCTTGATCCGTTCGCTGGTGGCGCTTGTCGTGGCGTGCATTCCGGGCCTGTGCCTGCGCACGCTGCTCTTTGACGGCATCATCCTGGCCCCCACCCGTCCGGATTTCCCGGTGTACCGCCTGTTGGGCTGGAAGATGCAGATGCAGCTCATCAACGTGGAGGTGAGCGCCCAGTTCTTCGTCCACCTGCGCTGCGCCCTGATTGCGGGCCTGGTCCTGGCTTTCCCGTACATCGTTTTTGAACTGTGGCGCTTTGTCGCTCCCGCCCTCTATGCCCACGAAAAAAAAGCGGTGAAGAAGGCGTTCGGCCTGTCGTCACTGCTTTTCTATACCGGCGTACTGGTGGGTTATTTCGTGGTTCTGCCCGCCTGCCTGCAGTTTTTTATGAACTATACGGTCAGTGATACGGTGTCCAACACCATTACGATCGGCTCGTATATCTCCCTTTTCGGGTCGATGGTGCTGCTCATCGGCATCGCCTTCGAATTTCCGGTCGTCATCCTGATCCTTTCGTCGCTCGGGGTCGTGAGCAAGGCGGGCCTGCGCAAATCACGCGCCTATGCGCTGATCGGAATTATGGCGCTCTCCGCGCTGATTACCCCGTCGGATCCGGTCTCGATGCTGGTACTCACCGCACCGCTTTACCTGCTTTACGAAATCAGCATCCTGCTCTGCCGCAACTAACGGCTTAGTACAGGGAATTCGCTGATACGCAGCGTTGTGCAGCCGTAAGGGATCAGCGTGACGCTTTCCAGTCCGTCCGAGAGGTGCGAGGACCTTCCGTTATAAATCACTGCACGGACAATGCTGTAGGGCAGCGGGCCGGCGTCGCCGTTGTACTCGGTCCAATCGGGCACGCGCGCGGCATCCGCCACAAGGCGCAGGGGCGCGCTCTCGGCATTCCAATACCAGTTCCCCTTCAGTTTTTCTTCGTCGACTTCCACGCGGAAGGCGTTCTCGGGCCGGTCTACCTGCTTGCGCAGGAACGCGTAGTTCCAGGGACTCTGTGCGCTGACTTCCCAATAATAGGCCCCCTTCCTTTCCGTCGGGTCCAGCGCCACTTTCTCCCACTTTTCGTCGATTTTCAACGCATAGACCAGCGGTCCGCGCTCGATGCTGACGGCATTCTCGTGCCATACGTTCGAGGATTTGACCTTCATCGGGAATTCCAGTTCGATGCAGTCGCCGTCCTGCCAGTCCCGGCGGATTTCCACCAGGCTTCCGCTCTTCGGCGCCGGCCGGGCCTCGCCGTTCACGCGGACGTCAGCTTCCTGCGTCCAGGAGGGAATCCGGAGCCGGAAGGTCATCGCCGCACGCTGGCGTTTGGGCAGCGTCAGTTCGATGCGGACCTTGCCGTCCATCGGGTAGCAGGTGTTTTCGCGGACGCCTACGCGGACGCCGTTCACATCGGCGGTGAAACTGCAGGGCGCATAGCAAAGGGCGGTAAACGCGCCGTCGCCAGCCTTGTACCAGAGATTTTGCGTGAATTTGGGCCAGCCCTGGTGGAGGTTGCAGAGGCAGCAGGGGTAGCCGCAGAGGACCCCCATCAGCGACGCCGTCCCGTCATAGACGATGTCGAAGTTGTGCGGTCCGCGGCAGATGTGCACCTGGTTGGCCTGCTGGAAGTACTGGTGCTCGTGGAAGTTGTCGGAATTCTGTGCGGGAAGGGCGTTGAAGGCCACCCGTTCCAGATGTTCCGCAATGGCGAGGTCTCCCGTAATCTTGAGCATTTCCTCGAAGGAATACATCAGTTCCACCGCCGAGCAGAGTTCGCTGCCCTGGGTGGGGCTGTTCCCGTGCAGGGTTTCGTCGCCGCCGAACATGCCGATGGGCCAGCCGCCGTGCAGGCGCATCTGGCGGTTGCAGCGCTCCATCGCATCCAGGTACCGCTGTCCGCCCCGGGCCTGCCAGTAAACCACCGGTTCCTTGAGGCCCTGGGCCAGGTTTACGCAGTGGATGCTGCCCAGGCGGCCGAGATCGTCGCTGTGCAGGAACATCCCGGTGAAGTCCCAGCCCTGGCGGTGCAGGAGGTCGCAGAGGTCCAGCAGGTACGCTTCGCCGGTCTTCTGGTAGAGCCAGAGCGCGACGAGCATATTGTCCCCGGCGCGGAATTCCGCCCAGTGTGTCCAGTGGCCGATGGGCTTTTGCGGCAGCGTGGCCAGCTGGTAACGGAAATACTTGTCCAGAAAGGTCAGCACGCGCGCATCCTGCGTGGCGTTATAGTATTGCTGGAGAATCTTCAGCATCACCATCCGGGGCCACCAGTCCAGCGAATTCGTGCGCTGGATGCCCGGCTCGCGCGGGTAATCGGTCCGCGGGCCGAACTGTCCGTCTTCCGTCTGGGAAGCCAGCGCCCATTCCACCCAACGCTGCGCCTTTGCCTTCAGGGCCGCATCGTCCAGGATCCAGGCCATCGGCAGCAGCCCGTCGATCCAATAGGGACCGCGCTCCCACTGGTCGCCGTCGCCGCCGAGCCAGCCGTTGCGTTCGCCGCAGACTTCGGGATAAATCTTGTCCAGGTCGGCCGTGATGCCGTCGCGCTGCCGTGTCAGCATTTCCAGCAACCACCCCTCCGCCCGGATGCTGCCCAGCGGCAATTCTTCATACTGGCGGTTCAGTTCCGCCGCACTGCAAAAGGCCGGCATCAGGGCCAGGCACACCATCATCAGTTTCCGCATAATTCTTTCCAATTCTGAAAAACTTTCATCATCAGCGTTTCTCCGCCGAGCAACAGGCGCTCGGGGTGGAACTGCACGCCGGCAATCGGCAGGCTGTCAGACTCGAAGGCCTCGGGAACCCCGTCCGGTGCACAGGCGGAAATGCGGAAGCCGGGGGCCACGCGCCGTACCGCCTGATGATGACTGGTATTCACGTTCAATGTTTCTACGCCGAGCAGCGCGTGCAGCCGCGTTCCCGGCACAATCCGCACGGAATGCCCTTCCTGCGACCGGTGGTTCCGGCTGCCGGCCCATCCGCTGGGGAGGTCCTGCCACAGCGATCCGCCGAAATACGCATTGATGACCTGCATGCCGCGGCAAATGCCGAAGAGGGGCTTGTGCTGCCGGAGCACCTCGCCGATGAGGCGGTACTCGAAGGCGTCGCGCCGGGCATTTACCGTCCCGAGCGCCGAATCGGGCAGTTCTCCGTAAAGGGCAGGGTCGATGTCCTCGCCGCCGGTAAGCAGCACCCAATCCACGGCCGCCACCGCTTTGGAGAGCAGCGCGGAATCGGCGATATCCGGAATCACGACGGGGGAGAGCCCCGCTTGCATCAACGCATTGAGGTAATTGGCGTCCGCCGCGCAGCCGCCCGTTTCGGGACATTTGTCCGCCACGCCGACACGCACCTGCGCCGCAGCGGCCAGGGAAACGGCCGCCCCGAGCAACAGGGCCAATACAAACTTTTTCATTACACGATGCCTTGTTCCAGCATCGCCGTCGCCACTTTGATGAAGCCGGCGATGTTGGCGCCCTTCACATAATCCACGCTGCCGTCCGGCTGCAGGCCGTACTCGACGCAGGAGGCGTGAATGGCGTTCATGATATAGTGCAGTTTTTCATCCACTTCCTTGCCGCTCCAGCTGATGTGGGAGGCGTTCTGGGTCATCTCCAGGCCGGAAGTGGCCACGCCGCCGGCGTTCACCGCCTTGCCCGGCGCAAAGAGGATGCCGTTCTGCTGGAAGTACGCGATTGCTTCGGGCCGGCAGCCCATATTTGACACTTCGCAGCAGCACCAGCAGCCGTTCGCCTTGAGGCGGGCCGCATCGTCGCCGCTGACTTCGTTCTGGAAAGCGCAGGGGAGGGCGATGTCGCAGGGAATGTCCCAGGCCTTTCCGCCCGGTGTGAATTTGCACTTGTCCGGGAATTTTGTAGCCATATCTTCCACGCGGTCCCGGTTGGAGGCGCGCATCACCGGCATATAGTCAATCATTTCGGGGGTGATGCCGCCGGGAATCTCGCAGACGCCGTCCGGGCCGGAAATCGCGATGACCTTCGCCCCGAGTTCCGTCGCCTTCTTCGACGCGCCCCAGGCTACGTTTCCGAAACCGGAAATGGCCACCTTCTGCCCCTTGATGTCCTTGCCGATGCGGTGCAGCAGGTTCTGCGTGAAGTACAGCGCGCCGTAGCCGGTGGCCTCGGGCCGGAGAATGGAGCCGCCCCAGGTGATGCCCTTTCCGGTCAGTACGCCGGTATTGTACTCGCGGGCCAGCTTCTTGTACATCCCGTACAGGTAGCCGATTTCGCGTCCGCCCACCCCCACGTCGCCGGCAGGAATGTCCTGATCGGGGCCGATGCACTGCCACAGTTCCGTCATAAAGGCCTGGCAGAAGCGCATGATCTCCTCGTCGCTCTTGCCCTTGGGGTCGAAGTCCGCGCCGCCCTTGGCCCCGCCCATCGGCAGGGTGGTGAGCGCATTCTTGAAGGTCTGTTCGAAACCGAGGAATTTCAGCATCGAGAGCGACGTGGCGCGATGAAAACGCAGGCCGCCCTTGTAGGGGCCGATGGCACTGTTGAACTGTACCCGCCAGCCGGTGTTCGTCTGCACCTGGCCGGCGTCGTCGATCCAGGTGACGCGGAAACTGAATACGCGGTCCGGCTCCACCATCCGTTCCACAATCCTGGCTTTTTCAAATTCCGGGCGCCGGTTATAGACCTCCTCCACGGATTCCAGCACCTCCTGTACCGCCTGGAGGTATTCCACCTCGCCGGGGTACTTCGCGCGCAACCGCGCCATCAGTTCCTTTGTTTTCATAGCGTTTTAGTTTTTATATTCGTCCCACGCCTTGATCTTCAAGCCGCCGGCGGGCAGCGTGCAGAACGCGGTAATGAACGCGGTTGCCAGCCGGGCATTGGTGATCAGCGGCACATTGAAGTCCACCGCGGCGCGGCGGATCTTGTAACCGTTGGTCAGTTCGGTGCGGGTAAAGTTCTTGGGAATGTTCACCACCAGGTCCACCCGGTGCTCCTTGATGAGTTCCTGCACGGGGACGTCGCCCTTGCCGCCCTTTTCGCCGGGCCAAAGCGCCAACTTCGCCGGAATGCCGTTCGCCTGCAGGTAATCCCGGCTGCCGCGCGTGCCCCAAAGCTCGTAGCCGTGCTTGTGCAGCAGGTGACAGGCCTCCAGCAGGTCGGCCTTCTGGATGGCGTCGCCCGAGGAAATCAGCACCGCCTTGCGCGGAATCTGCATCCCCACCGACAGCAGCGCCTTGAGCAGCGCTTCGTTGAAATCGTCGCCGATACAACCCACCTCGCCGGTCGACGTCATATCCACGCCGGAAACGGGATCCGCCTGATTGAGGCGGGCGAAGGAGAACTGCGAGGCCTTCACGCCCACATATTCGAGCTCGAACGCGTCTTTGGTGCAGGGCTCGGGATGCATCCCCAGCATCGCGCGCGTCGCCAGGTCGATGAAATTCTCCTTGAGGATCTTCGAAACGAAGGGGAAACTCCGCGATGCGCGCAGGTTGCATTCGATGACCTTGATGTAGGAATTCGTCGCCAGGAACTGGATGTTGAAGGGGCCGGTGATGTGCAGTTCCGCGGCGATCTTGGACGCAATCTTGCGGATGCGGGCCGCCGTCACGCCGTAAATCTTCTGCGGCGGGAACTGCATCGTGGCGTCGCCGGAATGGACGCCGGCAAACTCCACGTGCTCGGAAATCGCATAGGCAAGCAGCTTGCCCCCGTCGGCCACGGCGTCGAACTCGATCTCCTTGCAGCGCTTCATAAAGGAACTGACGACCACCGGATGCTCCTCGCTCACCTCGACGGCCAGTTCGAGGAATTTTTCCAGGTCTTCGCGGCTGTAGCAGACATTCATCGCGGCGCCGGAAAGCACGTAGGACGGCCGCACCAGCACCGGGAAGCCCACTTCGTCGACGAAGGAATAAACCTGGTCCATATTGACGAGCTCGCTCCAGCGCGGCTGGTCGATGCCGAGTTTGTCCACAATCGAAGAGAACTTGTTGCGGTCTTCGGCGCGGTCGATATCGACGGCGGAGGTGCCGAGCAGCTTCACGCCCTCCTTCATCAGGGGCAGCGCGAGGTTGTTGGGAATTTGGCCTCCCACGCTCACGATGACGCCGTGCGGCTTCTGGAACGCGCAGATTTCCAGCACGCTCTCCAGGCTCAATTCGTCGAAGAAGAGCCGGTCGCAGATGTCGTAATCGGTGGAGACGGTTTCCGGATTGTAATTGATCATAATGGTCTGGAAGCCGTTCTGTTTCAGCGTTTTGACGGCGCTTACGGAGCACCAGTCGAACTCTACGCTGCTGCCGATGCGGTAGGCACCGGAACCAAGCACGACCACGCCGCTGTCCCCCTCGCCGGGCGCCACGGCATGGCCGGAACCGTCGTAACTGAGGTACAGGTAGTTCGTAAGTGCGGGGTCCGCCGATGCGTGCGTGCGGATTTTCTTGACGCAGGGCCGGATGCCCATCGCCTGCCGGGCGCTGCGCACTTCTTCTTCGCGCACGCCCAGGACCCGGGCAATCTGGATATCGGAAAAGCCCTGGCGCTTGCATTTGTCCATCAGGGGCTTGTCCAGCGCCTGGAGACTGCCGCAGGCCTCCAGTTCTCGGTAGGTCTTTTCAATGTTCAGGAGCGACTCCAGGAACACCTTGTCGATGCGCGTCAGGTCATAAATGCGGTCGATGCTGTAGCCCGCCTCCATTGCCGCTGCAATCGCAAAGATGCGGCTGTCGGTGGGGTGGGAGAGGGCATAATCGAGGTCCTTCGCCACGTAAGGCTTGTTGCAGACAAAGCCGTTCGCGCCCTGTCCGATCATCCGCAGGCCCTTCTGCATCGCTTCTTCGAGGCAGCGGCCGATGGCCATCACCTCGCCTACGCTCTTCATACTGGTGCCGATTTCGCGCGAGACACCGTGGAACTTCGCCAGGTCCCAGCGCGGAATTTTGCAGACCACATAGTCCACCTGCGGCGACTCGTCGGCATTGCCGATTTCGTGCAAGCCATAGCCCAGGCCGATTTTCGCGGCGACGAAGGCCAGGGGATAGCCGGTTGCCTTCGACGCGAGCGCGGAAGAACGGCTGAGGCGCGCATTCACCTCGATGACGCGGTAATCGCTGCCGTCGGGGGCAAAGGCGAACTGGATATTGCATTCGCCGACGATATTGAGGTGCCGTACAATCTTGAAGGACAGTTCGTGCAGGTAATCGATCTGCTCGCGCGTAAGCGACTGCGTTGGCGCCACGACGATGCTCTCGCCGGTATGGATGCCGAGCGGGTCGAAGTTCTCCATGTCGCAGATAATGAGGCACTTGTCATAACTGTCTCGCACCACTTCGAATTCGATTTCCTTCCAGCCCTTGAGGGATTTTTCCACCAGTACCTGCGGCGAGAAAGAGAAGGACTTGCGTGCCGTCGCGTCGAGTTCCGCTTCGTCGTCGCAAAAGCCGGAGCCCAGTCCGCCCAGCGCATAGGCCGCCCGCAGAATCACGGGATAACCTACCTCGCGGGCCACGCTTTTCGCTTCTTCGAGCGATTCCGCGGCGTGCGAGCGGATGGTCTTGATGTCAATCTCGTCCAACCGCTTCACAAAGAGGTCGCGGTCCTCGGTGTCGATAATCGCCTGCACGGAGGTTCCCAGCACGCGGACGCCGTACTTCTCCAGCACGCCGCTGCGGTGCAGCTCGATGCCGCAGTTCAGCGCCGTCTGCCCGCCGAAGGCCAGCAGAATGCCGTCCGGCCGCTCCTTTTCGATGACCTGCGTCACGAAGTCCGGCGTCACGGGCAGGAAATAAATCTTGTCCGCAATGCCTTCGGTGGTCTGCACCGTGGCAATGTTCGGGTTGATGAGGACGGTGGAAATCCCTTCCTCGCGCATCGCCTTGAGCGCCTGCGCCCCGCTGTAGTCAAACTCGCCGGCCTGACCGATCTTCAGTGCTCCCGATCCGAGCACCAGCACCTTTTTCATCGCTTCTTTTTTCATACCTTATTATATACTACTACCAATTTGCTGCCTCATCCATTAACAGTTTTATCTTATCGTTACAAAGATTGCCGAGACTGCCGATATGCGAATGGTGCAGGTCGGACGCCTTCAGGGCGCCGCCCTGCCCGAAGCGGAACGCCCCGCGGTTCACCTCTTCGCCCACCTGCCGGTACGCATCGCGGAACGGCGTGCCGGCCAGCACCCGCCGGTTCACCTCTTCCACGGTGAAGAGATAATCATAGAGCGGCGCGTCCAGGATATGCGTGTTCACCTCCATATGCGCCAGCATCAGCCGCGTGATGCGGATACAGTCGTGCGCCATCTCCAGCACCGGGAACAAAATGTCCTTGAGGAGCTGATAATCCCGGTGATACCCGTGCGGCATATTGCTGCAAAGCAAGTTGATTTCATTCTCTGCGGAGAGGATGCGGTTGCACTTGCCCCGCACCATCTCCCAGACATCCGGATTCTTCTTGTGCGGCATGATGCTCGACCCGGTCGTCAGGTTGTCCGGGAAGTGGATGAATCCGAAATTCGGACACATATACATACAGCAGTCGGAGGCGAACTTGTTGAGCGTCAGGGCAAACGCGCCGATTGCACCGGCCACCGCCCGTTCGCTCTTCCCGCGCGAGAGCTGCGCCGCCACACTGTTGTAGTCCGGACTCGCAAAGCCCAGCAGGCGCGTCGTCATCTCCCGGTCCAGGGGGAAGGAATTGCCGTAGCCGGCTGCCGAGCCGAGCGGATTGCGGTTCACCACCTTGTAGGCGCCGCCCAGCAGATACATATCGTTGACCAGCGCCTCGGCATAGGCGCCCAGCCACATCCCGAAGGACGAAGGCATCGCCACCTGCGCGTGCGTATAGCCCGGCAGCAGCACCTCTTTGTATTTTTCGCTGAGTTCCTGCAGTTGGGCGAATAACCCCAGCAGTTCTTCCCGGAAAGCGAGCAGCTCCGCCCGCAGGAACAGCTTGATATCCACGAGCACCTGGTCGTTGCGCGACCGCCCTGCGTGAATTTTCTTGCCGATTTCGCCGAGCCGTTCGGTGAGCAGCAGCTCCACCTGCGAATGGATATCTTCTACGTCCGGGGCCAGCGAAAAACTGCCCGCCTCGATTTGCGCGGCGATCTCCTCCAGCCCCGCGTCCAGTTTTTCAAACTCTTCGCGCTGCAGCAGGCCGATGCTCTCCAGCATCCGGATATGCGCCCGGGAGCCCTGCACGTCGTATTTTGCCAGCCGCAGGTCCAGGACCCGGTCCTGTCCGACGGTGAATTGTTCCACCGCATCTTCGGCCTTCGTGCCTTTATTCCAAAGTGTTGCCATAAGCTTCAATAAATTCGATGTATTGCCGCACCGCATCTGCGATTTCGCTGACGCGGATATATTCGTCCGCCTTGTGGGAACGCGCTGATTCGCCCGGCCCCATCTTCACGGCATCCGCGCCGATGCGCATCCAGTCCGAGGTCGTGGGGGAGGAGTAGGTCTCGATGCCCAGCGCCTGCACGGTCTTCATCAGGGCGCCGTCGTCCGCCGTGGCGGAAGAACGGTTGCGCAGGTTGCGCGCCGTCAGCGTGCTGCGGCACAGCCCCTGCAGCTCGGCGAGGATTTCTTCGTTGGTATAACACTCGTTGGGGCGCACGTCCACCACGAACTTGCAACTGTCCGGGACCACGTTGTGCACCGTTCCCGCCTGGATTTGCGTGACATTGAGGCGCACCGGCCCCATTTTCGCCGATTCGCGCGCAAAACGGTGGGCGCGCAGCGCCGTGATGTCGTCCAGGGCGATGTACAGGGCATTCACCCCTTCATTACGGGCTGCGTGTCCGCTGACCCCCTGCGCCTGGCCGTCGAGCACCAGCAGGCCGCGCTCGCTCGTCGCCGCCTTCATGCCGGTGGGTTCGCCTACGATGACATGGTAGGATGCGGGCAGTTCTCCGGTGGCGAAGGGCCCGTCGGCGCTGTAGAGCCAGCGGGAGCCGTTTTCGCCCGCGCGCTCCTCCTCGCAGGTCAGTGCCAGCACGAGGTTGAAGGGCAGTTCCTTATCCAGGAAATGGCGGAAGGCGGCACTCATTGCCACTACGCTGCCGCCGTCGTCGTTGCTTCCCAGGCCCCAGACCGTATCGGCGTCATCGCCGGGGTCCAGCGGGTCGCGCGTGTAACTCTGCGCGGCGGGGACGGTATCGATGTGCGCGTCCAGCACCAGCGTCCGGGGTCCGCTGCCGCGCTTGAGGGCCGTAAGGTTGTTGCCGTAGCGCACGCAGGGGAGCCCCCATTCCAGCAGCCGCGCCGCAATCATCGTGCAGACCGCATCCTCACTGAAGGTCACGGAAGGAATCCGCACCATATCGCGCAACAGCGCCACCGCGTCTTTGATCAGGTTCTCTTTCATAGGCGTATGCTGGTGCCGGAGGCCCCGAGGGGGGCGGAACTGTGCTGGATGACGACGCGCGGGACGCCCTGTCCGAGCACCTTGAACGCATTTTCCAGTTTCGGGAGCATTCCTCCGTCGATGCGGCCTTCGTCGAGCAGTTGCCGGTAGCGCGCCCCGTCGATTTCGCGCAGGAGGGAGCCGTCGTCGTTCTTGTCGAGCAGTACCCCCGGTTTTTCGAAGCAGATGATCAGCTCCGCACCCAGCGCGGCGGCGACCGAAGAGGCGACCGTATCGGCGTTGGTATTGAGCAGATGCCCGCCGCCGTCGTGGTTGATGGCGTTGAGCACGGGGACGAAGCCCGCATCCAGCAGTTGCCGGAGCGCATCGGCGTTCACGCTTTCGCGTTTTACGTCGCCGACCTGGCCGAAATCCACCATCGTGCCTTCTACGGCAATCGGCGGCCGCTTCGAAGCGCGGATGACGTTTCCGTCGCAGCCCGACAGGCCCATCGCGTTGCAGTCTTCCTTCTGTAGCAGCGCGCAGATATGCTTGCTGCACCAGCCGGCATAGACCATCGTGACGATTTGCAGGGTGGCTTCGTCCGTGATGCGGCGGCCGCCCACCATCCGGGCGGGAATGCCCGCCTTTTCCTGCATACGGGAGGCCAGTACGCCGCCGCCGTGCACCAGGACCTTGGGCCCTTCGAGCGCGGCGAAGCTCTTGCAGAACTGCCCGAGCAGTTCTTCGTTGTCCACGACGTTTCCGCCTATTTTGACGACTTTGATCACAGGCTCTGCAACATTTTCTTGATGACGGTCTGTACGGATACCACCCGGTTGGCGGCCTCGGGAATAACGATACTGCGCTCGGAATCAATCACTTCGTCGGAAACAATCATGTTCCGGCGCACGGGCAGGCAGTGCATGAAATAGGCGTTGTCCGTCACGGCCATATGCGCCGCATCGATGGTCCAGCCCATATCCTTGTTCAGCACTTTTCCGTAGTCCTGCGGACGCGTCACCCCCGGGCAGCTCCAGTTCTTGGCATAGACGAAGTCCGCGCCTTCGAGCGCCTTCATCTGGTCGTATTCCACGCGGGCGTTGCCGGCGAAGCGCGGGTCCAGTTCATAGCCTTCCGGGTGGGTGATGACAAAGTCCACGTCCGCGGCGTTCATCCATTCGGCGAAGGAATTGGGGACGGCCTGGGGGAGGGCACGCGGATGCGGCGCCCAGCTCAGCACCACCTTCGGGCGGGCTTTGGTCTTGTATTCCTCAATGGTAATCAGGTCGGCAAAGGCCTGGCAGGGGTGTACGGTGGCGGATTCCAGGCTGATGACGGGCTTGCCGCCGTAGCGGATGAACTGCCCCAGCACCGTTTCCGCGTAGTCGTAATCGCGGTCCGTCAGAGCGGCGAAGGAACGCACGCCGATGATGTCGCAGTAACTGCACATTACCGGAATGGCTTCGCGCAGGTGCTCGCTCTTGTCGCCGTCCATTACCACGCCCAGTTCCGTTTCCAGTTTCCAGGCACCCTGGTTCACATCCAGCACCATTACGTTCATCCCGAGGTTCAGCGCGGCCTTCTGCGTGCTGAGCCGGGTGCGGAGGCTGTTGTTGAAGAAGACGATGAGCATCGTCCGGTTGCGGCCCAGCGCCTGGTCCGCGAACGGATTTTCCTTGACGTATTTCGCCGCTGCGAGTCCGGCCTTCAAATCGCCCAAATCCTTTACCGAAATAAATTCTTTCATGGAGTAAGTTTCGTTCTAAAATATCCTGCCAACGTTTACGCAGCAGGATATTTTTACTGTGTCAAATCATTAAATGCATTGATAAAACTTTCTGCGGTCTGCTGGGAGACGGTGAGCGAGGGGAGCAGGCGGATGACCGAGGCGCCGGCGGCACCGGTGAAGAAATGCTTTTCGAAAAGCAGCCGGTCCCGCAGGGTTTCGTAGCCCGCTTTCAGTTCCAGCCCGATCATCAGGCCGCGTCCGCGGTATTCTTTTACTGCCTTGCTGCCTTCCAGCCCCTTGCGGAATACCTCGCCGATGCGTGCTGCGTTCTCTACAAGGTGCTCGCTTCCAATCACATCCAGTACGGCGATGGCCGCGCTGCAGGCCAGGTGATTGCCGCCGAAGGTGGTGCCCAGCATCCCGTATTCGGGCTTGATCTGCGGTGCAATCAGCACCCCGCCGATGGGGAAGCCGTTGGCCATTCCTTTGGCGGAAGTGACGATGTCGGCGCGCACGCCGCTGTGCTGGTGGGCGTAGAACTGTCCGGTGCGGCCGTAGCCGGACTGGATTTCATCGGCGATGAGCAGGGTGCCGGTCCGGTCGCAGAGCGTGCGCAGTTCGCGCAAGAAGGCGTCCGTTGGCTCGTGAATGCCGGATACGCCCTGGATGCCCTCGATGATGACGGCGGCGTAGCTGCGGCTTTCCAATTCCTTCGCTACTGCCTCGGCGTCATTGAGCGGCACGAAGGTCACGTTCGGATTGGCGTTGAACGGGGCCCGGATTTTCGGATTGTCCGTTACCCCGACCGCCCCGCTGGTCCTGCCGTGGAAAGCCTTCGAGAAGGCCAGTACCCGGGCGCGGCCCGTAGCGAAGGAGGCGAGTTTCAGCGCGTTTTCGTTGGCTTCGGCGCCGCTGTTGCACAGAAAGAGCGAGTAGTCGTCGTAGCCGCTTACCCGCCCCAGCCGTTTTGCCAGTTCCTTTTGCAGGGAGTTCTGTACGGCATTGGAGTAGAATCCGAGCGTTTGCAGCTGCTCGCCGACCACTTTGACATAATGCGGGTGGCAGTGGCCGATGCTGATGACCGCGTGGCCGCCGTAGAGGTCGGTGTACTGCACACCGTCCTTATCCCACAGGGTGGTATCGAGCCCCCGTACCGGCTCGATATCCCATAATTTGTATACTTTGAATAAATCCATTGTCGGTTAAAATGCGGATGCTTTGAGTTTCAGTCCGGCGTCTTCGGGGAGGCCGAACATCAGGTTCATGTTCTGTACCGCCTGTCCGGAAGCGCCTTTGAGCAGGTTGTCGATGACGCTGGAGACGACCAGCCGTCCGTCGTGCTTCTCCAGGCTCAGCAGGCACTTGTTGGTGTTCACCACCTGCTTGAGGTCCACCGGGGCGTCGCTCACGAAGGTGAAACGCGCATCGGCGTAGAAGTCTTTGTACAGTTGCCGGGCCTCTTCCTCGGAGAGGGGACAGGCGAGGTGCGCCGTGGCGAAGATACCGCGTGTGAAATCGCCGCGCAGGGGGACGAAGTCAATCGGGGCGGGCTCGGCGCCCTGGAGTTTCGTGAGATTGCGGCGGATTTCCAGCAAGTGCTGGTGCGTGAAGACTTTATAGGCGGAGATGTTGTTCGCCCGCCAGCTGAAATGCGTGGTTGCGCCGGGCTTGACCCCCGCGCCGGTGGAACCGGTAATCGCGTTGACGCAAATGTCGCCGTTTTGCAGCAGGCCCGCCTTGGCCAGCGGCAGCAGCGCCAGTTGGATGGCGGTGGCGAAGCAGCCGGGGTTGGCGATTTTGCCGGCGCCTTCGATGCGTTCCCGCTGCCATTCCGGCAGGCCGTAGACGTAGCCGTCGGACTCGTCGCGGAAATCCTGCGCGAGATCGATGATTTTCAGCCCTGCCGGTGCCTGGTGCGTGGTCCAGAATTCGGCGCTTTTCCCGTGCGCCGAGCAGATGAAAAGGGCGTCCAGACCGTCGAGTTGTGCATCGCCGCCGGTGAAAGTGAAGTCCGTATCGCCGAGCAGACCGCTGTGAACTTCGTAGAGGGGTTTGCCCGCGCTGCTTTCCGAATAAACGCGGCTGAGCCTTACTTCCGGGTGGTGGACCAGGATCCGGATCAGTTCTCCTGCTGTGTAGCCCGCGCCGCCAATGATGCCCGCTGTTATCATTACCTTAAAAATTTTACAAGAATAACGATTTTTTTCGAGTTAGGCAAGATGTTGAAAACTATCTTAAAAAATTTTAATATCCATTTTGAAAGCTCAAAATTCCGCTGTAAATTCGCGGCTT
>CACYHC010000012.1 GCA_902774145.1 uncultured Bacteroidia bacterium | reverse complement strand
GGTATGTATGGCTGATCGACCTAATCCGCCGGCGCGGCCCCATCCCCTTCGAGGACATCAGCCACGCTTGGGCGCACAGTTCCCTCAACAGCGGCAACAGCGCCAGCCAACAGGAGAGCGAACTGCCCCAGCGGACCTTTTTCAATCATATCGATGCGATTTTCGACACCTTCGGCATCGAAATCAAATGCGACCGCAGCCGGGGCTATTACCTTGCCGACAGCGGCGATACGGAGGGCGCAGGCGTCCGTAACTGGCTGCTGGAGTCCCTGTCGATGAACAACCTACTCAGCGAGAGCCGCAATATGCGCGACCGCATTCTCTTCGAAAAAATCCCGTCCAGCCAAAAATGGCTGCCCGTTATCATTGACGCGATGCGCGACGGCACGGCCATCGAACTGACTTATCAGAGTTTCTGGCGCGATAAGCCGAATACCTTCGAGGTACATCCCTGGTGCGTGAAACTTTTCAAGCAGCGCTGGTATATGTTGGCAAAAAGCGAGGGTTACGACGCGCCGCGCATCTACGCGCTCGACGAACGGATGCTGGACGCCGTCCCGCTGAAAAAGCGCTTGCGCATACCCGCAAAGTTCAACGCGGAGGAGTTCTTTTCGCACTATTTCGGCGTCATCGCCGCGGAAGGAAAGCCTGAGTTTGTCGATTTGAAGGTCGATGCCGACCAGGTCCGGTACTTCGAATCGCTGCCGCTGCACGCATCGCAGGAGAAAATTGCCGAAGAGGAAGACTTTACCGTTTTCCGCTATTGCCTGGTGCCGACCTTCGACTTTAAACAGGAGTTGCTCGGCCGCGGACCGTCGGTGGAGGTGCTCGCGCCCGCTTGGTTCCGCGAAGAAATCGCCGCAGATATTAAAGAAATGACAGCGCGTTATGAAAGATTTTGCAGCCATTGATTTCGAGACCGCCAACCAGTGCCGTTCCAGTGTGTGCAGCGTGGGTGTGGTCATTGTCCGGGACGAAGAAATCGTGCAGCGCTTTTACAGCCTGATTCATCCCGAGCCGGATTATTATCTGTATGTTTGCCAGCAGGTACACGGCCTGTCCGCAGAGGACACGGACGAAGCACCCTCTTTCCCGCAGGTCTGGGAGAAGATTGCGCCGAGCCTCGAGGGCCTGCCGCTCGTCGCGCACAATGCCCGCTTCGACGAAAGCTGCCTGAAAGCCGTTCATCGCGTATATCAGATGGATTACCCCGATTACCGCTTCGTCGATACGCTTGCGGCCTCCCGCCGCCATTTCCGCTGGCAGTTGCCCAATCATCAACTCCATACCGTCGCCGCCGCCTGCGGGTACGACCTTACGCAGCATCATCACGCGCTCGCCGATGCCGAGGCCTGCGCCCACATCGCCCTGCGGATTCTTTAGCCGAAACCGACTTCCGGTTACATAAGTAAGATAGACTGCCAGACTGTCAGAGTCTGGCATTTTCGTAATCTATCTTTGCCGCCGAATAAAAACTTTTGTTATGAAACACGCACTACTTCTCACCGCCGGCATCTGCCTGGCACTCACAGCCTGTTATGACGACAGCGCCCTGACCGCACGACTCGACAATCACGAATCACGCATTAAGGCATTGGAACAGTATTGCGAACAAATGAACGGCAATATTGATGCGATGCAGAAAATCCTGCAACGGTTGCAGGATCAGGATTACTGCACGGGCGTAACGCGGTTCCATGATGGGTACGGCCTGCATTTTTCCGTATCCGGAACCATCTATATCTACGATGGGAAAGACGGCAACGACGGCCACTCCCCGAAAATCAGCGTGAAGCCCGGCGATGACGGGATCCTCTACTGGACGCTGGACGGAGAATGGCTCCTGGACGCAAACGGGCAGAAGATTCCCGTTACCGGCAAGGACGGCAAGGACGGCCAAGATGGTCATGATGGTCAAGACGGCGAGGACGGCGAGGACGGAATTACGCCGCGACTGAAAATCGAAAACGAGTACTGGTGGCTGTCCATGGACAATGGGCAGACCTGGACCCAGCTCGTAAAAGCTACCGGAGAAGACGGCAAGGACGGAAAAGACGGGGATTCCTTCTTCGAAAAGGTGGAAGAAACGGACAATGCCGTCATCCTTACCCTCACCGGCGGCCAGACTATCTCTATCCCTAAACTTCCTGAACTGGAACTCCAGTTTGACCATAGCTCCGATATCATCTGCATCGCCGGCACCATTTGCGAGGTCCCTTACATTCTTCGTGGCGCCATCGGCGAAACGCTCATCGAAACGCTGTCCGAAGGGAGCCTGCGAGCCACCGTAGCGAAAACCTCGGAGACCGAAGGTCTTATTCGCGTGGCCATTCCCGAAGAAGGGCCCGACGGGAAAGTACTGGTCTTTGCCTGCAACAACGGCCGCACGGTCTTCAAGGCCTTGACCTTCGAAGAAGGCGTATTCAGCGTCAGCGAAGCCGTTTTTGAATTCGAGGAGGACGGCGGCGAGGCGGCCTTCACCCTCTCGCACAACGTGGATTTTGAAATCGAAAGTTCCGCATCCTGGCTCAGTGCCGCGCCCGCCGATGCCAAGGCCGTCACCAAGACCGTACTGATTCTTCAGGCGGAGCCGATGACCGAAAGTTTCGAAGACAGAATCGGAACAATTACCCTCCGTTCCCGCGAAAATGAAATGAGCGCGACGCTGACCGTCACGCAAAAACAGCTGTTTGCCATCAGCGAAACGGAGGCAACGCTACTGGAGGGTGAGACGCTCCAACTTACACTTCTCAACCGGCTCCCCAATCAAGAAGTGACCTGGACCAGCGCCGACGAAAGCATCGCCACCGTCGATGAAAACGGACTGGTCACAGCGGTCGCCAAGGGCAGCACGACAATCGAGGTCGATTCCGCCGACGGAAAGCACTACAAGACCTGCACGATTACGGTCAAAACCATCAGCGATATGGTTCCCGTTTGGTTTGGCGGCGGTGCCGTAACCGTTATCAACGGAAAGATTCAATACGGCTCCCAACTCAACTGGTTTATCAAGAACGGATTGGGAGAGGCCCTCCGCGTTGTCTCCATGCATCTGACAGGCGTTTCCGTTCCCGTGCGTGGTTTGTATCTGCCCGTCACGGCCCACTTCAAAATCCAATACAAAGGAACCGAATACTCCGTCAGCGGGACCTATAACTTTTGATCGTTCCCGGACGGCGCCGGCGGCCGGGGCAGATTTTTGCCCGTTTCCCTTGAGATTTACGAAAAAATGTGCCCTCGGGGGCAGATTTTTGCCTGAAAACCAGTGTTTTTGAGGAAAAATCTGCCCCCCCGGGACGGGCAGACGCCTTAGGAGCCGAGGACCAGGAGGACGAGGCCGGCGAGCATCACGGCGAGCGCCGCGGCCTTGTCGCGGATACCGTGTTCTTTGAAGAGGAGGGCGCCGAGCACGAAGGTCACAATTACGGAAGCGCGCCGCACGAGGGTAATGACCGAGAGCAGCGCGCCCTCGCCGCTCAGCGAATAAAAGTACAGCGCGTCCGACGCGGTAATGACCAGCGCCGTCAGCAGCAGCATCCCGTCAAAGCGGAACGGCTCCGGCTTCTCCCGGCTGAACAGCGCCTTGCCGGCAATCAGCAGCAAGAGAATCGCGGCGATGTAGACATTCGTCCAGCTCTGGATGAAGAGCGGCGCCATCCCGCGGATAATGTGCTTGTCCCACAGGGCACTGGCGGCGCCGCTCAGGATAGCCAGCAGCATATACAGCACCCCCTTGTTGCGCACGAAGGAAATGCCCTCCGCCCGGCTGGAGCGCCCCAGCATAAAAAGCGCCGAGAAGACCAGCAGCACGCCGGCCCATTGCATCGCACAAAGCCGCTCGTCGAAAATCAGCATCGAGAGGACGACCACCAGCACCGGGCGCGAAGCCTTCAGGGTACTGGCCGTCGTGAGGGGGAGGTACTTGATGCCCGCCAGGCCGCTCACCCAGGAAACGGTCACCAGGACCGCCTTGGCGATGAGCGTCAGGTGGTCCGGCCAGCGCCCCGCCTGCAGGAACGGGCTCAGGAACAGCACCGAGCACAGCGTAATCCCCAGCAGGACATACAAGATGCCGTTCCGACGCAGGCAATACTTCTTGCCTACATCGTAGAACCCCAGCAGTAATGCGGAAGCGACCGCCAGCCAGACCCACATGCTAGATCAGCGGCTCGGCGGTCATGGACGCCGGCTGCGGAATCCCCATCAGTTTGAGGATGGTGGGCGCCACATTGCAGAGCGCCCCGTCGCGCACCTCCTTCACGGAAGGTTCGCCGATGACGATAAACTGCACGAGGTTCAGCGAATGTGCGGTATTCGGGCTGCCGTCCTCGTTCACCGCATAATCGGCATTGCCGTGGTCCGCGGTCAGCAGCACCACGTAACCGTGCGCGAGCGCCGCCGTCACCACCGCCTCCACGCAACCGTCGATACAGCCTACGGCATTGCGAATCGCGTCATAGACACCGGTATGGCCCACCATGTCGCCGTTCGCAAAGTTCAGGATAATCACATCCTCCTGCTCGCTGCGGATGGCGGCAATCAGCTTGTCCGTCACCTCGATGGCACTCATCTCCGGCTGCAGGTCGTAGGTCGCCACCTTCGGCGAATTCACCAGGATGCGGTCCTCGCCCTCGAACGGCGTTTCGCGGCCGCCGTTGAAGAAGAAGGTCACATGCGCGTATTTCTCCGTTTCGGCAATGCGCAGCTGCCGTTTCCCCGCCTTCGACACCGTCTCGCCGAGCGTGTCGCGCACCTCCTCCTTGTCGAAGAGAATGTGCAGTCCGGTGAAGGATGCGTCATAGGGCGTAAGGCAGCAGTAGTACAGCGGAAGGGTGTGCATCCCCTCTTCGGGCATATCGGTCTGCGTCAGCACGGCGGTCAGTTCGCGGGCGCGGTCGTTACGGAAATTGTAGAAAATCACGCAGTCGCCCGCCTCCACCTTCGCGAGCGGCTGTCCGTTCTCGCAAATGACGATGGGTTTGATGAATTCGTCGGTCACCTCCGCATCGTAGGAAGCCTGGATACCTTCCAGCGCCGATGCGAATTGCGCGCCCTTGCCCTCCACGAGCATATCGTAGGCCTCTTTCACGCGGTTCCAGCGCTTGTCGCGGTCCATCGCATAGAAGCGGCCGCAGACGGTGGCCACACGGCCCGTCGTCGCCGCCATTTTTTCTTCCAGTTCCTTGACAAAGCCGTAGCCGGAGCGGGGGTCGGTGTCGCGGCCGTCCATAAAGCAGTGGACGAACACGTCCTTCAGGCCCGCCTTCTGCGCCTCCGCGAGGAACTCATAGAGGTGGTTCAGGGAGGAATGCACACCGCCGTGCGAGCAGAGCCCGAAGAAGTGGAGCTTCTTGCCGCTCTGTTTCACATAGTCGTAGGCGGCCTTGATTTCCGCGTTCTGCATCAGCGCGTGTTCGCGGCAGGCAATATTGATTTTCACCAGGTCCTGGTACACCACGCGGCCGGCGCCGAGGTTCATGTGTCCCACCTCGGAGTTGCCCATCTGCCCGTCCGGCAGGCCCACGTATTCGCCGCAGGCGTGCAGGTGGGCGTGGGGATACTTGGCGCGCAGGGAGTCGATGAACGGCGTCCCCTGGGTATAAATCGCGTTGGAATGGTCTTGTTTACCCTCGCCCCATCCGTCGAGGATCATCAGCAGTACTTTTCTTTCCATATCATTCTAAGCCTCTCGCCCTAAGAAAAGCTCCCTGGTCCGGCTTGCGGCCGGCAAAGGATTCGTAGAGCACCATCGGTTCTTCGGCCCCGCCCTTCTGGAGGAAGGTCTCCTTGAAGCGGGTGGCCAGTTCTTTGTCAAATACGTCGGGACGCGCCGTAAAGAAGCTGAACGCGTCCTTGTCCAGCACCTCCGCCCAGAGGTAGCCGTAGTAGCCGGCGTTGTAGCCGCTGGAGAAGATGTGGTTGAAGTAGGTCGTGCGATAGCGGGGCGCAATCTCAGGGATCAGGCCCATCTCGTCACAAACTTTCTTTTCGAAGGCGTCGATCCAGGCGGCGGGGTCGGAGAAGGCCTCGTCGGGAATCTCCGTCAGGGAGTGCCATTTCATGTCCAGGATGGACGCTGCGCAGAGTTCGGTGGTCATAAAGCCCTGGTTGAACTTCAGCGCATTGTTGATGCGCGCCACCAGTTCCGCGGGAATCACTTCCCCTTCGGCGTTGCGGGCGTACGCGGCGAGCAGTTCGGGCTGGAAGGCCCAGTTCTCGTTGAACTGCGAGAGCATTTCCACATAGTCGCGCTTGACGGAGGTGCCGCTCACCGACGCGTAGTGGCAGCGGGTGAGCAGTCCGTGCAGGGCGTGGCCGAATTCGTGGAAGACGGTCTGGACCTCATCCACGGAGAGGTTTTCGTGCAGGTTGCCCACGTTCACGATGATGGGGCGCACGTCCTCGCCGTCGGGCGTGACATACTGGTCCCGCACATTGTTCATCCAAGCGCCGCCGCGCTTGCTGGCGCGCGGGAAGTAGTCGGTGGTAAAGATGCCCGCCAGGCTGCCGTCGGAGTCGATAATCTTGTAGGTCGTCACCTCGGGATTGTACACCGGCACGCCGGAGAGTCCTTCCGCCTTCACGCCATAGAGCTTGTTCGCGGCGAGGAACATTCCCTTCACCACGCTGTCTATCTGGAAGTAAGGCTTGGTCTGCTCCTCGTCCAGATCATAGCGCGCCTTGCGCACCTTCTCCGCATAGTACCACCAGTCCCAGGGCTGTATGGTGCTTCCTTCCGGCAGCAGGCCGGCCTGGATGTCGGCGTCCATCACCGCCTGCATATCCTTCAGTTCGCGGCCGGCGGACCGCAGCGCGGCCTCCATGATCGGCGCGAGGAAGGCATCGACGGTCTCGGGGGTACCCGCCATCTTGTCGGCGAGTTCGTAGGCGGCAGGCGTCGCATACCCCAGCAGTTGCGCGCGACGGATGCGCAGGCGCATTACCTCGAGGATCAGTCTCGTATTGTCGTTTTCATTTCCGCGGTGGCCGCGCGAAGTATAGAATTCATTGTAGCGGCGGCGCAGTTCGCGGTCCTGGGTCGTCGTCATCTCGTCCGGATAGGCACTGACGCTGAAGCCGAATTCCTCCTTGAAGGCATTGGACTCGGCGAGGATGTTGTTGCCGATTTTCTGGGTCAGCAGCGCCATCTGCGCATTGATGTCCTTCAGCTCGGCCTGAATGTCCTCCGGGAGGTTCACACCTTCGCGCACGAAACCTTCGCAGAGCTTCTTGAGCACCATCTGCTGCTCGCGGTCCAGGTATTCATATTCCCGCTCCATCACGGAAGCGACACGTGCATAGAGCTGCTTGTTGAAGGAAATGGCGTCCGCATGGGCGCTCAACAGCGGCAGGGCCTTCTCCACCACGGCGTCGAGCGCGTCGCTGCGGTCGGTCTCACTGACATTGAAGAGCACGCCCACGACCTTGGAGAGCAGGTCGTCGCTGTTTTCCAGCGGGACCACGGTGTTGTCGAAGGTCGGCGCCTCGCAGCAGGAAAGAATCTCGTCGATTTTGGCGTTTTGCTGCTTCATCCCTTCTTTCAGGGCGGGCAGATAATCGGAGACCTTGATCTGGTCATAGGGGGGAATCCCGTAAGGGGTGTCCCAGGTTTCAAAAAACGGATTCACAGAGGTGCAGGATGCCATAGCCAAGAGGGCAAATGCAGAAATTACAAAATTTTTCATCGATAGATTTTTTCTCCCGTATCAGAATAACGCCAGTCGTCCTGGGAATTGACGACCAGTTGGAGGCTGCCCTGATACATCGTCAGGACGCCGGTCATATCCAGTGCACGCTGCCCGCTGAGCACGTCGGCGGGGATTTCATAGTCCGCGAACTTGCAGAAGCCGCTGGTACGGACCTGGATTTCCTGCGTGCCCGCCTTGAAATACTGGCTGATGCTGTAGGCCGCCTTTTCCACGCCGGGGTAAGTGCCGTCGCCGCGGAAATCGGCGAGCGTCTGCCCGGTGAAGGTGCTGCCGCTGCCAATCTGGCAGCTGTCCCAGAGGCCGGCGCAGAGGTACTCCGTCATTTTGGACTTGGACATCGCCCAGGTGGTGATGCCGTGGGTCTTGTCATCGCCGGACGCGCCGTTGGTGTCGGAAAGGAACACCCGGTTCGTGTAGAGTTTCTTGTCCTTGGTGGAATCGAGGTACAGCAGCGCGAAGTTTTCGCGGGTGTAGTACATATCCCGGATGGTCACCAGCTTGCCCAGCAGGGAGGACGTCGCCTGGCTGTCCGAGGACGACGGGAACTGGCGGGAAAGGACGATGGGCTCGGGGACCTCGTCCTGCAGGCCGCGGACGATGCGGGTGTCGATGAGCAGCGGGGCTTCGATGTAAGAAGTCTCGTACTCGCCCGTGGGGTCGGAGAACCCGATCTGCACCATTCCGGAACCGCCATAGTTGCCGGCCTTGTAGCCATACATGCCTACATACAGGTCCCGGCAGTTGACATAGACCCACTGGCCCTGCTTATAGTCGTTGTAGAGGGCGTTGCGGCCGACCTTGATTTCGATACCGGCCGTCTCGTCCTGGATGTAAAAACTCTTGTAGAAGTTGCCCGGCTGGTCGGTGGAAATCACCCGCCCGCCGATAATCAGGTCCGTGTTGACCACGAAGGGCTTGCCCGTCTTGTACATCTGGGCAAGTTCCTGGATGGTATGGGTGGGTTGCAGCGTCCGGGGTTCGGTGTGCTTCCAATTGCGGTCGGTTTCGATGTACAGCGGCTCGATGTCGCAGGAAGACAGGACCGCACACAAGGCCAGGGCCAGGGAATAAACGAACTTTTTCATGGCCTAGAAGCGGAAATAGAGGTTCAACATATAATTAAATCCCGGCATATAGAAGTACTTGGACGGGAAACGGTAGTAGCGGTCCTTGCCCGACGAGGCAATCAGACGGGTCTGCTCGTAGCCGCCGGTCCGGACATTGCGGTTGTTCGTCATATTGTTGAGACTCAGCGAGAAGCCCAGCTGATTCCCCTTGACGAACCAGCTCTTGCCTACGCTGGCGTTCAGGATGAAGGCCGGGGCGAACTCCTCCTGGGCCGTCATCTCCTCGATGATGCCGGGATTCTGGTCGCCGCCCTTGCAGGCGTAGTCCGTGCGGTACAGGGGGTTCATCTCCAGGAATGTCCGGGCGAAACACTGTCCGTTGACCTCGATGAACCAGTACTTGATGTTGTAATTGAGGGCCAGTTCCGCCGCAATCTGCGGACTGCCGCCCACATAATGCTTCTTGTAACCCGTGATGATGAAATTGCCCTGGATATCCTGGTCGTAAATCGGGGAACCGTCCTGGGCATAGCCCGCAATCTTGAAAATCGGCGTGCGGTCCCACCAGGTGACATCTTCGTCGCGGATGATTTCCGCGCTGTTGTCGATGGTCTGCACCATATGCGGTGTGCTGTTGTAGATATGCTCGCCGAGGCTCAGGACGCCCGAAATGCTCAGGCCCTGCACCGGCAGCGGCACGCTGACCCCGAGCTCGAGCCCCATATGGCGCTGGCTGATGCCGGTCATCGCGAAGTTCGTGAACGAGTGCTGCGAGTCGTCGTAGAAGCTCATTACGTCGCTCTGGTCCCAGATGCGGGTGTAGTAGAGGCTGAGGCGGGCGTTGTAGCCGTTGTGGCTCAACTGGTAGTTGATATCGGTGGAGAAGGTCTTTTTCGTCGTGATTCCGTCCATCAGGGAGTTGCGGGTGCGCGGCGAAATGAAGGCTTCGCTGAAGGTGGGGGCGTCGTTGAAGAAACCCACATCGGCCCAGATCCGGTGACCGCCGACAAGGGTGTAGGCCGCCATCGCCTTGGCCGAATACGTAAAGAAGCGGCTGACCTCGGACTTGCCCTTGGAACTGACCACGCGGCCCTTGCTGTCGCGGGTGGTGAGGTTCACCCCGTCGATGATGATATCGCGGCCCCAGTCGTCCGTACCGGCGAAGAGACCCTTGCGCAGCAGACCTTCGCGCCAGAACGCGTCGTAGCCCGCCGATACGCCGACGGAAGCGTCAAAGCCGCCGACATGAAAACGGCCGTTCGCCCAAAGGGACGCCCGGCGCACCTGCGCCAAGTAATCATAGCCGTACTTGCCGCCGCTCTTGATTTTCTCCGCCTCGCCGTGCGCAATCCAGTAGTCCAGGTCGTTCTGGACCTTGGCTTCGGACACCGCGAAATCGCGCTCCGCGAAGGAGTCGATGTTGAGGAAGTACTTGCCGCCCAGCAGGTCGCAGACCTGGTTGTAGTTCTCCGAACGGTTCCAGCGGAGCCGGACACCCCCGGTGAGGGTGAAGAGGTCGCTGGCACGCCAGCGGATGCTCTCCGCCAGGTTGATGTCGTTCTGGTCCACGTGGCGCTCCTGCTGGATGTATTTGCTGCGCCCGCCCGGGCTGGCGGCATTCACGTCATAGAGGTGGTCCCAGTCCACGTGGCGGTATTTTTCAAACTCCGCCGACGACGCCGTCCAGGCATAGCGCATCCAGTCCGCCTTGTCGGGATTGCTGCGGTCCATATCCTCCTCTTCCATATAGGCGTAGCTGGGGAGGTTGCGGTAATAGTCCGGGCGCGGGTCCTGTCCGTCGTACCAGTCCAGGGCGGTGTAGCCGTTCAGGCCGGTGCGCCAGAGCAGGGTCGTCCGGGAAGTGAAGCGGTCGGAGGGCGTGTATTCATACTTGAGCACCGTCACGGGCTCGAAGGTCTTGCGCATCCGCGAATTGCGGCGCTTGCCGTCCTGGTAGCCCCAGTTGGCGTTGTACATATTGTCCCCCATCAGGTCGTACACCTCCTGCGTAGACGCGTTCTGCGTTCCCCGAATGCCCGGGTTGGCGAAGGTGAAGAGGGAGAGGGTGTGCTCGTCGCCGAAGCTCTTCTCCACGCCGGCATAGTAGGCCAGGCTGCGGTAGAATACGCCTTTTACCCAGTCGTTGTCGCCGAAGCGGCCGGACGCGCTGAAAGCGTAACTCCAGCCGTTGTCCTTCTTGCCCGACGCATAGGTGAGCATCAGGCGCAGGCGGTACATCGCACTGTTGGTCAGCGCGCTCACGCGCAGGCCGCTGCGTACGCTGGAAGGGTTGGCGAAGATGTTGGTCACGCCGTTGTAGCCGCCCAGCGCAAAATCGGAAGCCTCCATCGAGAGGGTGCTGGCCTTGCTGCGGGTGATTTCGTTAAGGCCGGACCACAGGCTCCAGGGCGAGTAGCCGGTCAGAGCGTCATTCAGGCTTACGCCGCTCAACAGCACATCCTGGGTCTCCGAGTTGTAGCCGCGGTTCTTGAAACGGACGCTTCCGAAACTGTATCCCGCGATGCTCGAATAGACATCGTTGGCGAAGAGGACCGTCGGGGCGTCGCTGTAGCCGGTATCCGCCAGGTCGAACTCCATTTGCTCCGAATCGTCCCGCTTGGCCTCTGCAGCCTTGATGGGCGTCAGGCCGATGGTAAAGAGGTCGCGCACCGCACCGGCGATGGTGATATTGATCTGCACGGGCAGATAGCCGGGCGCCATCACGAGCAGGGACCAGTCCCCGTCGTCGTAACCGGCGAGCAGGAATTTTCCTTCCACGTCACAGTCATACAGACCGCCGGAATTGCCGTCCCGGAAAATTTCCACCCGGGCGTTCGCCACCGGGCTGCGGTCTGCGCGGTCGACCACGGTACCCTTGACGCCGCCGTCGGGCAGTTGCGCCGCCGCGGGAAAGAATACGGCGAAAAGGACAAATAAGGTTAGAATGGTTTTTTTCATCTTGCTACTTGCCTACAATCAGATAAGTGGGATAATGGTCGGAATAGCCGCCGACAAAATTTCCGCCGGAGAAAGTCCGGAACGGGGTGCCTTTGTATTGCCCTTCCTGCACCGTCATGAAGGGCTTGCTGAAGACGCGGCCGTAGAAAGTCTGCCGGCGTCTGTGAATGAGCGGAAGCAGCTTCAGCGTCCCCTCCGGGGCGTGCGCCAGGTTGTAATTGACCAGTTCCTGGTCGAAGATGCTCCAGACCCCGCGATAGGCGTTGGAGCCGTAACCCGCCTCCAGCATTGTCCAATAGGGGTTGTAGAAATCCTTTTCCGTCATCGCCTCCATCGTCTTCTGTCCGTGCAGGAGCTGGGCCATCGACTCGTTGAAGGGGTCGTCGTTCATATCGCCCATCACCACGATTTTGACGCCGGGGAAGCGCCGCTCCAGCCGCTGCGCGTGCTCGTAGACGATTTCCGCACCGCGCGCACGCAGGTCGCCGCCTTTTCCGCCGAGCCGCGAAGGCAGGTGCAGCACATAGAAGGCGAACATTTCTCCGGCGATGAGACCGCGCACCATCAGGATGTCACGCGTGCGGAATTGCTGACGCTCTTCGGGGCTCATCGGGTTGTTGAGAGCCACGCCGTAGAAGGTGAACGGAATGGTCAGGCTCTCGATGACCGTGAACTCCGACGGGCGGTAGAGCAGTGCGCAGTCCACACCGCGGCGGTCCGGACCGTCATAGTGGACAATCTGGTAATTGGCCTCGAGGATTTCCGGCTGGCTGACCAGGTCCTCCAGCACGTGGCGGTTTTCGATTTCGCTCACGCCGAGCACCGTGTGCCAGTGGTGATTCTCCTCCTTCATCGCCTTGATAACCGTGGCCATGTTGTGGAGTTTCTTCCGGTACTTGGCTTCCGTCCATTTGTTCTGGCCCTCCGGGAGGAACTGGTAGTCGTTCTTCCCCTCGTCGTGCACGGTGTCAAAGAGGTTCTCCAGGTTGTAGAAGCCAATGACATAGCTTTCCTTGACCTTTTGGGCAAAGACCGGCGCGCTGAAGACCAGCAGGAAAAAGACGGAAAAAAGAAGGCTTTTTCTCATAGGACATTAATTGGATTTCCACCAGGGGGCCACGGTCGTTTCCGCTTTCGCGGCGAATTCCGCGCCCGCCACCGAGGGGAGGTTCACAAAGAAGTCCATTCCCAGTTTTTGCTCGATGGCATCGATGCTCAACGACTGCTCGAAAATGGTCTCCTTCGTGTTGGAGTAGTTCTTGTGTTCAAAATAGAAAGCGACGCCGGCATAGCCGCCCGTCTCGTTCGTGTTGGCGACGGTTCCGTTGCGCTTGTAACCCAGCAGCACTTTGTAATAGCCGGTGGGGACGGTGATTTCCTTGCCGTAGTTGTCGTAGGCCACCTGGGTAGCGCCCCGGATATCGGCTCCGGTGACGACATACAGCGTGTCGAACTGATAGGACCAGTTCCGCACCATCCCCTCCAGGCGAGCCCAGATATTCTGATTGAAGTTGGAGAGCTGGGGGGTAATGTTCGTTCCGTAGAAGGTGGTCTCGTTGACACCTTCGGACAGGCGGTCGGCCGAGGGCAACTGGTGGCCGCGGTCATAGTTGCCGCCCTTGTAGCCCTTATAAATCACCGACTGGTATTCTTCGGGTACCCTGGGGTCCAGGGCCCACTGGTCATCCCGGGAACCGCTCCCGATGAGCGTCCTGTTCAGCGGATAAGCCACCCACAGGGAAATGCGGGCATCCGGGTCCAGGTAGAAGGAATAATTCCGTCCCCGGTAGGCGATGCCCAGCGTCATCTCGCGGGTGAAGAAATAGCAGCCGCTCTGGTCCAGGGCGGGAAGTTCCAGCCACTTGCCCGGACTGTCCGGCGTGAGTACCGTCGGGGTCGGGGGGACATAGGACTTCCCGGACTGCGAGAAGGTTTCGCTCACACTGCCGTTCTTGTCCTTGAGGGTCAGGACGGCCTGGCGCTCGTCGTTGCCGGGATTCGCTTCCCAACTGAAAACGATGTTCTTCTTGTTGCCCATACCGCTGCTGACACTCAGCGAGCCCCAGGCCTGGGCGGCACCCCAGTCGATATCGATGGTCCACTCCCCCGGCGCGCTCACCCGGATGAACTGGGAACCGGCCCCCGCGTCCGCAAGCACCTGATACACGGAGAGTTCCAAGGGATCCTGCACCTGCCCGCCCGGCTCGGTACAAGCGGGCAGGCAGAGCAGCGACAGCACTGCGGCGGCAGCGGGGAGAAGGCGTTTCATCGATTATTCGTTGGTATAGACTACCTTGCTGATCTGGATGAAGCCGTTCTTGGAGCCGGACTTGCAATCCAGTTCGAGCTTGTAATAGCAATTCTCTGCAGGGGCGGGAATCTCCACCGTTACGGTTCCGGCCGCACCGGCAACATTGATGGTCTGGCAGGCGGCGGAAGAGAAGTCGACGGCAGTATCCACCAGCAGCTTGGCGGAATTCACCAGCGAAGCATCGAAGGTGTCGAACGTGATGACGACCTTCTCGATGGCCTCCGGCATCACGGCAGCCGTGGTGATGGACGCCACGGAAGCATTGTTCTTCCGGCCGCAGCGCACAAAAGCCCACTCGTTCTTGTAGTTGTTGAAGTTGGTGAGTGTCCAGGTGAAATCATCGCAGGTGGCCTTCCAGGAAGAGGTATAGTCGTTCACCGCATCCTTGGTCGCCGTAGCGAAGTCCAGGGTATAGGTCGCGGTGTCGCCGCCGCCCGAAGAGGCTTTCTTCTGGGTGAGGACCACCGTGAACTCCTTGACGGGGGCTTCGTCCTCGGTGCTGACCTTCACGGTATAGACCTTGGCGTTCTCCGTATCGGTGTTCTCCGGGAAGGACAGCGTCACCGTCGCCTCTCCGCTGCCGGAAGTGGGATCCGCCACAAGCGCAGCGTCGTCGCAACTGACCGTCCAGGAAGCGTTGCCGCCCACCTTGAAGCTGGCCGTCTGGGCCGATGCCGCAACGCTGATGGCCGTCTTGTCCACGGTAAGGAAGGGCATGTCGGAAAGTTCCACCGCCACGGCGATGATGCTGTGATACTTGGAAGAGGAAAGGCCGCCGTAATAGCCGGTTACCTTGATCATCTTGCCTTCCATTCCGTCGAGGCCGAAGGAGGCCAGCGGCAGGGAGATGCTCCCCTGCAGCGTGGCGCCGGGAACCGCAAGGTTGTAGTAGGTGATGTTGTTCCCCTTGCTGGTGCTCAGCGTACCGGTAAAACTGATATAGTCGGCGGTCGTGGAGGCATACGTATCGAAGCCGGCGGTAATGTCCGTCACAGCAGGATAATTGACCGGGTTGTTGTGGGAAACGATTTCGTATTCCGGGGTCTTCAGCTCGGGAAGGCCGTTGTAGGTAGCCTTGGTCGCATTGACCTTCAGTTCATCGCCGATGACGACATCGTGCTCCTTGTCCATGTACACATAGGCGTTGGCGCTGCCGTCGGTGATGATGAAGCCCTTGGTCGTGATGGCGGTCACCAGCGCGCCGTTGACCGTAACCAGGGTGCCGTCCTCCTGGGCGACCGCGTCGGAGACCGTGCCGGTGATGACGGGAGGCGTATCCTCGGAGTAGGTCTCGATCTGCGCGTCGACGACTTCGTGCGTGGAACTCGTGCCGCTGGTGTAGAGCTGGTAGGCGCCCACCAGGGTCACGTTGTAATAGTTCTTGAGTTTGTCCTTGTATTCGGTGAGGTTGCTGCCGGAATAGACCTTGATGGTCTGGCCGGAAGCGTCTTTCAGGTCAAAGCTGCCGTAGGTGGCGTCCACATCGCCGGTCACCTTGCCGCTCAGGCGGTAAAGCGTGTATACATCGGCGGCTTCGATGAACTCCTTGACGGTCTTGCTCTGGATATTCGACAGGTCGGGCGCCGTAACGGCGGAAATTGCGCCATTGGCCATCTGGTCCTGCTTGTTCTGCTCGTAGTAGGAGTATTTGCCCTTGATGGTGACGGTGCCGCCGGTGCGGAGCTGGGCCTTGTATTCGTCGAAATTCGTCGGGAAAGCGCAATAGACCTCGCCGGTGGCATCCTTCAGCATAAAGCCGTATTTCTTGGCGCCGGTGGAAATGTTGCCGATCTTGCCCGTCAGTTTGTATTCGTTCTCCGTGTCCTTCTTGCTGATGAATTCCGCAACGCTCAGCGCTTCGGCATCGCCCTTGTCTCCGTTCTGGGCCACGGTAATCGTCTGCTTGTGCAGGACGTTGCCGTAGAAGGTAAGGGTGGCGCTGCGGTCGTTGTCCGGGTTGGACAAGACGGTGAAGGTCACCGTCACTTCCTCGGCGGACGCGCTGCCGGATTCGGGATCGATGGAAAGCCAGGCCTTGACCTCGTCGGTATATCCCTGGATGCCCCAGTCGATGGTGGATTTGAGCGTCAGAGTCTGGCTCTGGGCCGCAGAGGAAAAAGTGAGCTCGGTGGCGGAGAGCGTCAATTCTTCCGGCCCCAGATCCTTCTTCTTGTCGCAGGCACCGAAAAGGGTCAGGAGAGCCAGCGGCAACAATGCAATCAGTTTGGTTTTCATATCCGTGTCTGGTGTTAAAAATTATTCTTCGCTATAATTCCGTAAAGATAGTCAACTTCGTTGAAAATTACAAGAAAACCGCCCGAAGGCGGCTTTTAGAAATTCCATTTGAAGCCCAGGACGACGACGCGCCGGTTACTCCGGACTTCTTCCACCCACATCTCCTTCTGCTCTTCGGAATAGAAACTGGCTTCCCGCGGCTGATCCAGCAGGTCACGCCCGTCGAGGTAGAATGTAAAGCGCTTGAAGGTCTTCTGGACGTGCGCATTCAGTTCGCAATACTCTTTGAAGATCGTGAAGAATGTCGCCACTTTGCTCTGGTACTTCGTGTCTACTCCCACACGCCATCCCTTGCCCAGATTGGCGAAGATTTCGGTTTTCAGGCGCCAGTCGAAAGAGGGTTTGACGGTGTTGTCCTTTTTGGATGTGCGCCGCGTCTGCTTATAGGAAAATTCGGTATTGGCCGTGATGACCTTGCCGTGCCAACCCAGCTTCTGCACGACGCCGAACCCGTGGCTGTCGGAGGAATTGACCCAGCGGAACACCTTGTACTGCCGCCCGTCGATTTCCTCATTGTTCCAGGTCTGGTCCACCTCGTTGTTCGCACGGATATACGAAACGGCCGTGCTCGCCAGGAAACGGCCCCAGTTGAACGCATACTCCAGGGCATATTCCCGCGTCACGGGAGAGTAGAGATGCTCATTCCCCCGGTACAACTGGTCCAGGTACCCGGCGGTGCGGTCATACCAGCAGACCTTGAGGTAGTCCGGATGCTTTACGCTCATCTTGTTGCTCAGGTTGAGGGCATGATGCGGCGATATGGTCCATTTGATATTGCCCTTCCCCACCGGATACACACCTTTGATGCGCAGCGGCTGCCAGTGCGTATCGTCGTTCAGGCGGCGGCCATACACCTGACAGGCATAGTCGGCGTGGGCCTCGAGGTTTTTCCAGTGGAAATCGGCGGTCAGATACGGGTCCGCCTTGAAACTGAAGTAGTTGAAGTTTTCCCTCAGGCGAAGCGAGTCCCGCCAGTAGCCGATTTCTCCGTCCGGGGACTTCGGGATAAAGCTGGCGCCGCTGTTCCTGTCGATGGAGTGATTGCTCGAAAAGCGGGAACCCACGCCATATTTCAGGTCCACGTCCCCCTCCAGCGGATGTACCTGAAAATGGAGGTCGCCGTTCAAGTCCAAGTCCGTACTGCTGGGGGTGATCCGGTATTTCCAGGCATATCCGGGCAAATCTTCAACCTGTATCGCCGTTCCGCCCTCTCCCGGGTCGGTCTTGAACACGATCCAGGTATTGACCCTCCGGCTGTTCACCGCCTTGAGGGAGAGGAGGCTCCGCAGGGTGTAGCGGCCTTCCCGGAAGGTCCGGAAAGTCTTGGCCCCGGTTTCCACCGTGTGTTCGTTCATGTGGGGAAGTTCGTAGTAGTAGGAAAACTTATCCACCTCCTCGGTACTCCCGTTGATGTTCACGGAATGGCTTTGTGCGCGGTCATTGACATACTTGTACAGAATCCAGGCCGTATAAGACCTGTCCGCCGACAGCGTCCACTTGAAATCGGATCTGACGCTGATGGACAAGGGGCTCGTGCTTACCGCCTTGTAGACGAGTCCGACCCGCTCGTTCTTGTAGGAAAAACGGCCGTTGTCCGTCGTCTTGGGCTCCCACTTCCCGTCCACCTTTGTCGCCCACTGGAAATTCTCCTTTTTGTAGTTCAGCTGGAGTATGCCTTTCACCAGCCCGTGGTACATCGGACCGCTCTGCGTAATCTCGTTGCCTTCCATTCCCCCCAGTCCGCCGGACAGGTCCAGATTCCCGCTCCACTGTGCACACAGCGGAAGGCAATGCAGGACCAGGGCCAGACAGAAGACAAACAGTTTTCTCATGACGCAGATTCTCCTGGGCACAAATTTAATGATTTTTCAAAAAACCGCCCGCGATGTCACATCGCGGGCGGCCTTCCATTCTAACCTAAAATTTAACCTATGAAAAAACTATTCACAGGTCAAATATTCAAGGACCGTGCCAAAAGCTGTTTCAACAGCTGAAATTTATTCCACCACCTCGGTGACTTTGAGAATTTTTACGTCGCTGAGGGGGCAGTCGCGGCCGTCACGCGGCACTTTTGCGATTTTATCGATGACGTCGAAACCTGAAAGCGTCTCGCCGAAAACGGTGTACTGCCCGTCCAGTTGCGCGCAGGAAACGGGGTCCTGCACCAGGTAGAACTGCGAACCGGAGGACTCGCGCATCGGGTTGGCCATATCGCCGCGGCGGGCGGCCGCCAGCGCGCCTTTCTTGTGCCTGTGCTCCGGCAGGATTTCGGCGGGGATGGTGTAGCCCGGTCCGCCGGTGCCGAAACTGGACTTGTTCGCGGGGTTCTTCGTCAGCGGGTCGCCGGCCTGGATCATAAATCCGTCAATCACCCGATGGAAGAGAATCCCCTTGTAGAAGCCTGATTTGGCGAGCTTTACAAAGTTATCCCTGTGCAGCGGGGTGTCGCTGAAGAGTTTGATGCGGATGGTCCCGAGGTTCGTCACGATATCGAACACCGGCTCGGCGGCCACCTCGACGCTTTCGGAAGCCGCCGCAGGCGTTTCCACCGGAGACGAAGCCGCCTCCCCTTCCGTTTTTCCCTTGTTCGCGGAATTTCCGCACGATGCCGCCGCAGTCACCGCCGCAGCCGCATACAAAAAGTTGGTAAGAAATCGTTTCATATGTAAATCAATTAGATTATCTCACAAGCAGCACCCCAACCGAGCGAGCGCCGTGGGCGCCGTACACCAGGGCCTGTTCGATATCGGCGGTCTTGGAAGGACCGGAAATGAAGATGCCGTAACGGGTGGGCGTCTCGCCCAGGCGGTCGAAGGCGTCGTGCATGTTGGGGACGATGGCGTCCGCCGGAATGACGAGGACCAGCACGTCGGAGATGAAATAATCCACCCGGGGCCGTCCTTCCGGCTCAGGAAGATAGACGCAGCCGTTCTCGGCCACGCCGAAGCGCCCCGGCACGATGGTGATCTCTTCCGCGTCCGGGAAGAGCTCCCGCGCGGCGGACGGCACATCCTCTCCGGCCCGGAGAAGGCGCACTTTCCCGCCGCTTCCCTTTACCGCCTCGCAAAACTGTGCGAGCGGGTCTTCATAACGCAGAGAATCTCGCTTCAATGCGCTCAGGTCCGGTTTTTCAAAGATTTCGGGCCGCGCGGCGCGCAGCGCTTCAAAAATTTGTTCTTTACTTGTCATCGCGCAGTTTCTTGTAAGATTTCCGGGAAGCGATATCGGGCAGCTCCCGTCCCTTGCCCCACTTGACGCCGCAGGCTTTCAGCGCCTTCATCCCGGCCTGCCCGGCACAGAGGGCGGCCTCCAGGGTCCAGGGCCGCGCCATCACCAGGCCCATCCCCTTGGACATCAGGGCTTTCTTCGCGGACGCGTGCGTATGCTGCCGCGCCTTGTAAATCTGGTCGGCCAGGTCCACCTTGGCCGGGCAGAGGGAACTGCAGGAGGCGCAGAGCGAACAGGCGGAGAGATTGTCGCGGTAACGCTTCGCGTCGGCCATTACGCCGAGGTTGATGCCCACGGGGCCCGGAATGAAATAGGAATAGGCATATCCGCCGATACGGCGGTACACCGGGCAGGTATTCATACAGCCGCCGCAGCGCAGGCAGTTCAGCAGGCGGAAATGCTCGCGGTCCGCAAGAATCCGGCTCCGTCCGTTGTCCACGATGACGATATGGAATTCGCTGCCCTCGCGCGGAGCGCTGTACATGGTCGTATAGGTGGTGACGGGCTGTCCTGTCGCCGTGCGCGCCAGCAGACGTGTGAATACGCCGAGGCTCTCGCGGTCCGGGACGATTTTGTCGATGCCGAACGCGGCGATTTGCAGTTTGGGGATGGAGGTGCCCATATCGGCGTTCCCCTCGTTGGTGCAGACGACCACCTCGCCGGTAGAGGCGACGGCGAAATTCGCGCCGGTCATCCCCGCATCGGCGGTCAGGAATTTTTCCCGCAGGTTGCGGCGCGCGGCGTGGGTCAGGTAGGTCGGGTCCGCATTGCCCGGCTCGGTGCCCATCTCCTTTTCGAAGAGGCGCCCCACTTCCTCGCGCTTGACGTGGATGGCGGGCAGGACGATGTGGCTGGGGCTCGTTCCCATCAGCTGGATGATGCGCTCGCCCAGGTCGGTCTCGATGGCCTCGATGCCCAGGCTTTCGAGGTAAGGCACCAGGCCGCACTCTTCGGAGAGCATCGACTTGCTCTTGACGAAACGCTTCACGCCATGTCCCGTCAGCAGGCCGCCGATGATTTCGCGGTATTCGCGCGCATCCTTTGCCCAGTGCACGACGGCACCGGCGGCGGTCGCCTTCGCTTCAAACTGCTCCAGCAGTTCAGGCAAGTGACTGTTACTGTAGAGTTTCAGGCGGGAGGCGGCATCACGCAGCGCTTCCCACTCCGGGATGGCCTTGGCGAGCCGGTCCCGTTTGCCGCGGACGAGCCACAGGGTCTCGTCCTGCCAGTCCACTTTCGCGTAGTCGATCTTTCTCATAGGCCGCAGGCAAGGATTTCGGTGATGTGGAGGGTCTTGATGGGCAGTTTTTCCGCGGCGATGATGCCCGCCTGGTGCATCAGGCAGGAACTGTCGGCGGCGGTAATGTATTCGGCGCCGGTCGCAAGATGCCGCTGTACGCGGTCCTGTCCCATTTTGACGGAAATGGCGCTTTCCTCGACGGAAAAAAGTCCGCCGAAGCCGCAACATTCGTCCGGCCGTTCGCTTTCGACGACTTCGATGCCGTCGATGAGCGAAAGCAGGTCGCGCAACTTATTATAATAAGGGATATTCTGTTCGGAAGGGGAAGAGAGCCCCATCATCCGCACCCCGTGGCAGCTGTTGTGGAGGCTGACCTTGTGCGGGAAGCGGCCGGGCAGGGCCGTGGGCTTGACCACATCGTGAAGGTATTCACAGATTTCCCAGATGCGCCCCTTGAAGGCGTCGCCGTAATGGTCGCGCACGAAAGTGACGCAGCTCGAAGAGGGGCCGACAATCGTGTCGTAACTTTCAAAAATCTTTTCGAAACGGCGTTTGAGCGCGGCCGTATCGGCTTCATAGCCCGCATTGGCCATCGGCTGGCCGCAACAGGTCTGGCTGTCGGGGATTTCCGCATCGACGCCCAGGTGGCGCAGCAACTTCAGGCAAGCTTCCGCCACCTGCGGGGAAACGGCCCTGACATAACAGGGAACGAAAAGTGCAACTTTCATGGGCAGGAATGGTTTCCCACAAAGTTAGAAAATTATTATCTTTGTCCAACCATGAATCTGAAATCGCTGGCAAAAGATACCGCCGTTTACGGCCTGAGCAGCATCGTGGGCAGGTTTCTCAATTATTTGCTCGTGCCGCTCTATACAACGAAGATTCCCGCTTCCTGCGGAGGCTACGGCACGGTCACGAACCTCTACGCTTATACCGCGCTGCTCCTGGCGCTGCTGACCTTCGGCATGGAAACGACGCTGTTCCGTTTCTCGTCGAAGGAAGGGGAAGATCCGCGCCTGGTGTACGGCACGACCCTCAGGATGGTCGGCAGCGTGGCGCTGTTCTTTGCGGCGGCAGTGCTGGTGCTGCTCTCGCCCATCGCATCGGCGCTCGGCTATGCGGACCACCCTTGGTATGTGGGCTGTATGGCCATTATCGTGGCGATGGACGCGTTCCAGGCCATTATGTTCAGCCGCCTGCGGCAGACGGGAAAGGCGGTGAAGTTTATGCTCTGCAAGTTCGCCTTCATCATCCCCAATATCCTGCTGAACCTCTTCGTGTTCCTGGTACTGCCGCGTTATTACCAGGCGCCGGACGGGGGCGTGGGCTTCATCTTCGGGGTGAACCTGGTCTGCACCGCGTCGGTGTTCCTGTACTTTATCCCCGAACTGAAGGGCCTGGGCTACGGTTTTGACAAGGCTTTGGCAAAGAGGATGCTGCGCTATACCTGGCCGCTGCTGCTGCTCTCGCTGGTGGGCATCCTGAACCAGGTGGCGGACAAGATTCTCTACCCTTGGCTGGTGCCCGGGCCGGAGGGAAAGGTGCAGCTGGGCATTTACGGCGCCTGCGTGAAAATTGCGATGATCCTGGCGCTCCTGACCCAGGCGTTCCGCTATGCCTACGAACCCATCGTGTTCGGCAGCAGCAAGGACAGGAACAGTCCGCAGACGCTCATCGACGGGATGAAGTATTTTATTATTTTCAGCCTGCTGGCCTATCTTGCCGTGATGTTCTATCTGCCTGTGCTCAAGTATTTTGTGGGCAGCAGCTACTGGGAAGGGCTCAGGGTCGTCCCGGTGGTGATGGCGGCGGAAATCTGTATGGGCGTGTACTTCAACCTGTCGTTCTGGTATAAACTTTCGGACCGGACCGTCTGGGGGGCGGTCATCAGCGGCATCGGCGCGGCGGTGATGATTGCGCTCAATATCCTGCTGGTGCCGCGCAGCGGCTATATGGGCTGCGCCTGGGCCGGGCTGGCGGGTTACGGAACGGCGATGCTGCTGAGCTACTTCATCGGCGCGAAGAAATACCCCGTGGCCTACGACCTGCGCAGTGCCGTATTCTATGTGGTCCTGACCACCGCGCTGCTCAAAATTTCCAATATGCTGGCGCTCGCCGGACTGGGAACGGTGGCGCTGCTCGCCGTCAATACGGGATTGCTGGGCGTCTACGCGTTCTGCGTTTACCGGTCGCTCCGGCAGCGGTAAACACAAAAAAACCGGCAAGCCGCGGGGCTGCCGGTTTTTTTTAACGAAAGACAAAGATTAGTCGTTCAGGGAGAAGCGCTTGAAGGCAACCACCTTCGCTTCCGGATCGACGGCGGCGATAGCCTGGCCGACGGTCATCTTCTCGTCGGACATCTGGTAGTCCTGCTCGAGGAGCGTCTGCTCCTTGAAGAACTTGGCCAGACGGCCGTTCGCGATACCCTGGACCATCTGCTCGCTCAGCGAGGCGGCCTTCTCGGCACCGACGGTCTTGATGATGCCGCGGGCCTGGTCCGCCTGCTCGGCAGTCAGCCACTTCTTGGCGATGTTGGACTCGATGTGATCCTCGCTGTCCACCAGGTTCGGGTTGATGCCCACCTTCTTCAGAGCGGCGTCAACGGCCTTCTGCACCAGCTCCTCGCGGGTCTTCTGCACGGCCACGGCAAGTTCGTTGTCGATGGTGGCCTGCGGGCAGTCCTCCTTGGAGAGGGAAACGGGATTCATCGAAGCCACCTGCATCACGACACCCTTCGCGAGGTCGGCGGGAACTTCCTTGTTGAAGCCCACCAGCGCGCCGAGCTTGCCGTTGATCTTGTGGATGTATTCCACCACGAAGGGGGCTTCCACAAGGGCGTAGCCTACGAGAACGTGCTTCTCACCGGTCTTGCCGGTCTGGGCCTCGACGGCCTCGGCCACGGTGTAACCGTCCGCCATCTTGCAGGCCTTCAGGCCTTCGAGGTCGGCGGGGCAATTGGCGATGGCGACATCGGCGATCGCTTCCGCAAGCGTCTGGAAATCAGCGTTGCGGCTCACGAAATCGGTCTCGCAACCCAGGCAGACAAGGATGCCCTTGCCCCCGGCGACGCGGGCCTTCACCGCACCTTCGGTGGTCTCGCGGTCCGCACGCTTGGCGGCAACGAGCTTACCCTTCTCGCGGATGATGCCGATAGCCTTTTCAAAGTTGCCTTCGGCCTCCTCCAGCGCCTTCTTGCAATCCATCATGCCGGCGGAGGTCATCTTGCGCAACTTCATTACATCTGCTGCTGTAATAGCCATAGTCAGTAGTTTTTTATTCGATGGAACAATTATTCGGCGGCGGGGGCTTCCTCAGCGGGAGCGGCCTCGGCCTGGACGGGCTCGGCGGCGGGAGCCTCTTCGGCAGCCTTCGCACCCTTGCGGGCACGGAGTTTCTTGCCGGCGGGAGCTTCCTTCACTTCCTCAGCGCCTTCCTCGGGAACGGCTTCCTTGTCCTTCTCGAGCTTGCGCTCCTCCAGACCTTCCGCAATGGCGGCGCAGAGGGCGTTCATAATGCACTCGATGGACTTGGTGGCATCATCATTGGCCGGAATCACATAATCAATGGGAGTGGGATCGCAACAAGTATCGACCATTGCGAATACCGGAATGTTGAGCCGGTTGGCTTCCTTCACCGCGTTGGCTTCCTTCTGGATATCGACCACGAAAAGGGCCGAAGGGAGGCGGCTCATATCGCGGATGGAGCCGAGGTTCTTCTCGAGTTTGGCTCTCTGGCGGTCCACCTGCAGGCGCTCACGCTTTGCAAGTTTCTCGAAGGTGCCGTCCTCTTTCATTTTGTCGATGGTGCTCATCTTCTTGACCGCCTTGCGGATGGTCGGGAAATTGGTAAGCATACCGCCCGCCCAGCGCTCGGTCACCGAAGGCATACCGACAGCCGTCGCCTTCTCGGAGACGACGTCTTTCGCCTGTTTCTTGGTCGCCACGAAGAGAATCTTGCGGCCCGACTTCGCGAGCTGCTTCATTTCCTCGGCGGCCTCGTCAATCTTGACGATGGTCTTGTGCAGGTCAATCACGTGGATTCCGTTCTTCTGGTCGAAGATATAGGGAGCCATTTTGGGGTTCCACTTCCTGGCCAGATGCCCGAAATGTACGCCTGCATCAAGCAGTTCTTGGAAATTTGTTCTTGACATTGTTTTGTTTCTGATTTCTTGATCCTTTTCCGCCGCATCGGGCGGACTCTTTTCTTCAAGGTCCGGGTAGCGGACTTCAGCGGGACCGGTCCCTGACCTTTTCCGCGGAGCGGCAACCACCTGCAGGGGCAGTTTACAACCGCATCCGTGCCGTAAAACAGCGGTTCGCTTCTAACGTTTGCTGAACTGGAAGCGTCTGCGGGCACCGGGCTGACCGGGTTTCTTGCGCTCGACCTCGCGTGCATCGCGGGTGAGGAAACCGGCGGCCTTGAGCGCGGGACGGTACGCTTCTGCATCCAGCTCGCAGAGGGCGCGGGCGATACCGAGACGGATGGCCTCGGCCTGGCCTTTAATGCCACCGCCGGCGATGGTCACCTTCACGTCAAACTGACCTGCGGTGGCCGTCACCTCGAAAGGCTGGGCGACGATGTAACGGAGCGACTCGAGGGCGAAATACTCCTCCACGGGACGGTCGTTGATCGTAACGTTGCCTTTACCGGCTGCGAGATAAACGCGAGCAACAGCTGCCTTGCGTCTTCCAAGGGCGTTTGTCTGTTCCATTTGCTCTGTTTAAATTTCGTTCAACTTGATAGTTTTAGGGTTCTGGGCCTCGTGCGGATGATTGGGACCTGCGTAAATGAACAGGTTACCGATCAGCTTGTTGCCAAGGCGCGTCTTCGGGAGCATACCCTTCACTGCTCTCCGGACGAGTTCGGTAGGCCTCTTGGCGAGAATCTCCTTGGGCGTCGTGAAACGCTGTCCGCCGGGATATCCGGTGTAGCGCGTGTAGACGCGGTCGGTCATCTTCTTGCCGCTCAGCGCCACCTTCTCCGCGTTGACGACGATGACATTGTCACCGCAGTCCACGTGCGGGGTGAAGCCGGGCTTGTTCTTGCCCCGGAGGACAAGCGCCACGCGGGCAGCCAGACGACCCAGTGCGAGATCCGTCGCATCAATGACGACCCACTTCTTGTCCACTGTCTCCTTGTTGAGAGATACAGTTTTGTAGCTTTGTGTGTCCACTGTGTTGATCTTTAACTGGTTAATACAAAAAATTTGCGATCCCTACACAAAATAGGGGTCGCAAAGGTAGCAATTATTTTACTTTTAACCAAAAATCATTTCCCGCGCCCTCAGGCGGCAAGGAAATTCGCCTGGATATAGGCGTTGACGGCCACCGCGGCGAACATCAGGCAAATCAGGCTGGAAACGATGATGCTGATGACCTTGATGCGCCCGAACCAGGTGCTGCCGTTCCAGCCCACGGTCTGCAGCATGCTCCAGAACCCGTGGCAGAGGTGGAACCACAGCATTAGGAACCACAGCAGGTACAGGGCCAGGAGCCACCAGGAACCGAAGGTGACATTGAGCAGCAGGTAGGGGTTGTTCTCGAAAGTGCCGATCCCGAACATCTCGGGGAGCTGCATCTTCGCCCAGAAATCCATCAGGTGGCAGGCGATGCCCAGCAGGATGAGCGCGCCGAGCACCAGCATATTGCGCGACGACCAGGAATCCGCCGCCGCCCGGCTGGAGACCTCATAGCGCTTCAGGCCGCCCCTCGCCCGCAGGTTCTGCGCCGTGAGCCAGCAACCATAAAGAATATGGATGAGGAAGCCCAGCGCCAGGATGGGGACCATGATGCTGATGACGGGCGTGGACATAAAGTCACAGCCCAGCTTGAAGAGGCCGTCCCCTTCGGAGAAGAGGGCATCGTCCCCCGCACAGGCACCGTACTTGCCCGTAAAGGAATCGATGACGGAAAAGAAGTTGATGGTGGCGTGCAGCAGCAGGAACACGATCAGGAATGCTCCGCTGACGGCCTGGATGAATTTTTTGCCGATGGAAGAAGTAAAAATAAACATCGCGTCAATAATATGATAAGGTTTGCAAATATACGCCATATCTTGCAAGTTTCATAATTTTCCGGTATTTTTGTGTTTCGAACAAAAGCCAGACACTATGTACAGAAGAGTCCTTTTGAAATTAAGCGGAGAGCGGCTTGGCGGACAGGAAGGCCGGGGCATCGATGTGGAATACCTGAAAGTTTTCTCGCATCGCATCGCCGCCGCGGTGCGGGAAGGTCACCAGATGGCCATCGTCACCGGAGGCGGAAACATCTTCCGCGGCTTGCAGGGCGTAGGGAAAGGATTCGACCGTGTCACGGGCGACCGCATGGGGATGCTCGCGACCGTCATCAACTCCCTTGCACTGGCGGGAGCCCTTCGCAGCGAAGGCATCGAGGCGGAGGTCTTCACCGCAACGCCGATGGCGCCGATTGCCCGCTACTATGACCGCGACTCGGCGCTCGCCGTACTCAAACGCGGAGGCGTAGCGCTCCTCGCCGGAGGCACCGGCAACCCGTATTTCTCCACCGATTCCGGAGCCGCCCTGCGGGCGTTGGAACTGGGTGCGGAGGCCGTGCTGAAAGGAACGCGGGTGGACGGCGTTTACGACAAAGATCCCCTGAAGAACCCGGATGCCGTCAAATTCGACGAACTGACTTTCGAGAAAGCCATCAACGACCGCCTGAAAGTCATGGACACCACGGCGTTCGCCCTCTGCGAGCAGGGGCCCGTCCCCATCGTGGTCTTCAATATCAATGATCCGGACGCCCTGCTGGACATCCTGCGCGGCGGCAAGGCCGGCACCCTGGTACACGCATAAAATCAAATCAAAGGATATGTTAACCGAGCAAGCAAAAAAGATTGTCGAGAATATCGACGCGAAGATGCAGGAAGCCGTCCTCTTCCTGGAAGAAGACCTCAAGACCTACCGCGTCGGCAAGGCCAACCCGTCCATCTTCAAGAACGTGATGGTCAGCTATTACGGTACGATGACCCCCATCGGCCAGGTTTCCTCCATCACCACCCCGGACGCCAAGACCCTGGCCATCCAGCCCTGGGAGCGCAGCCTGATTGCCGCCATCGAAAAGGCCATCATCGACTCCAATGTCGGACTCACCCCCCAGAACAACGGCGAAATCATCCGCTGCACCGTTCCCGCCCTGACCGAGGAACGCCGCCGCGAACTGATCAAGAAGGCCAAAGCCTCCGGCGAGAACGCAAAAATCGTCGTCCGCAACGCCCGCCGCGACGCGGTGGACCAGCTCCGCAAGGCCCAGAAGAACGACGGCCTCTCCGAGGACACCGAAAAGGAAGCCGAGGAGGAAGTACAGAAGATTACCGACAAGAACATCGCCACAATCGACGAAATCGTCGCGGCGAAGGAAAAGGAAATCCTTACGGTCTGACAATCCGGGCACGGAACGAACTGCGTTCCGAGGGCGTCACGAACTCCGCCCGGATGGGCAGGTAGAACAGGCGCTCGCGCAGCATCTGAGGGACGTCCGGCGCATTTGCGATGCGCTGGGCGTCTTTTTCGGTGGTCAGCACCACCGCCGTGGGGTGCCGGCGCACCACCGCGAGAATCCGCGCGAAATCCAGCCGGGTAAAGCGGTGATGGTCCGGGAAATCAAAGACACGGAGCAACTCGTAACGGGCCCCCAGGTGGTCGCAGAGCAGGGCGTTGCGGGCAATTCCCGTCATCAGGACCGCCTTCTTCGAATAGATAAAACGGGGATTGGACTCCTCGAACAAGGGTTCGCAGGCCTCGTATTGGATACAAGTGAAATACACCCAGATGCGCTTCCCGGTGGGGGTGGTGGCCAGGTGGTCGTAGCAATCGTATTCGAGCAGGCCCATCTGCGCGGCGAACTCCTCCTTCTCCGTCTCGTCCAGCGTCTCCCGGCATTTGGTGACCACGATGACATCGGCCTCCCAGAGGCGTTCGCGCAGATCGCGCAGGCGCCCCAGCGGGAGCAGCAGGTCCGTGTGCACGGGACGGTTGAAATCGACGAGGACAATGTTCAGGTCGGCGCGCAGGCGACGGTACTGGAAGGCATCGTCGAGCACGATAAAGTCCGCCGGGGGCACGTCCTTCGCGTCCGGATGGCAGAGGCGCCGGCATCCGTCGACACGGTCCGCATCGACGGCCACGCGCACGACGGGGAATTTTTTCTTGATTTGGACCGGCTCGTCGCCGCAAAGGAGGGCGCTGCCGTTCAGTTCCACTTCCGCGAAACCGCTGCCCTTGCGCCTGTACCCCCGCGACAGCACGGCGATATTGCGCATCGCCCATTCGTCGGAATTGAGCAGCAGGCGCAGAATCAGCTCCACGTGCGGGGTTTTGCCCGTGCCGCCGGCGGTGATATTGCCCACGCAGACCGTCGGCACCTCGGCGCGTTCGATGCTCACCTTCCCCGTGTCATAGCGGCGATGGCGCCATTTCAGCGCCAGCCAGTAAGGAAAAAGGAGGACCGTATCAAGCATAGCGGGTGCAAATATAATCAAAAATCGCGTCGAGTTCCTCCGTCGATAGCGTCGTCACCATTTTTATGCGCGTCTCCTTGAAATCCGGCAGTCCCTTGAAATAGCAGCTCAGGTGCCGGCGCATCTCGAAAATCCCGCGCGGCTCCCCTTTCACGGCGAGCGAAAGCGCCAGATGGCGCCGCGCCAGGGCCACGCGCTCCGCCACCGACAGCGGCGGCAACTCCTCTCCCGTCTGCAGGAAATGCTTGATTTCGCGGAAGATCCAGGGGTGCCCGAAGGACGCACGCCCGACCATAATGCCGTCCACACCATAGCGGCCGAACGCCTCGCGGGCCTTCTGCGGCGAATCGATATCGCCGTTGCCGATAATGGGAATCCGCATCCGGGGGTTGTTCTTCACCGCGCCGATGAGCGTCCAGTCCGCTTTTCCGCAGTACAACTGACAGCGCGTCCGTCCGTGAATGGTCAGCGCGGCGATGCCCGCATCCTGCAGGCGCTCGGCCAGCTCGACGATGATTTTCGAGCCCTCGTCCCATCCCAGGCGCGTCTTGACCGTTACCGGCAGCTTCACCGCCTCCACCACCGCACGGGTAATGGCGACCATCTTGTCCGGCTCGCGCATCATCCCGGAGCCCGCACCCCGCCCGGCAATCTTGCTCACCGGACAGCCGAAATTGATGTCGATCAGGTCCGCTCCGTGACCGCCGGCAAGCTGCGCGGCCGCCTCGGCCATCTTCGCCGCCTCCACCATCGATTCGGGAATGTGCCCGTAAATCTGGATGCCCACCGGGGCCTCCTCCTCCAGGGTGTACATCTTCTCGATGGCCTTGCGGGCATCCCGCACCAGTCCGTCCGAGGGCACGAATTCGGTATAGACCATATCGGCCCCCTGTTCCCGGCACAACAGCCGGAACGAGCGGTCCGTCACGTCCTCCATCGGCGCCAACAGCACCGGCCGGTCACCTAAATTGATGTTTCCAATCTTCACGCTGCAAAAATAATTATATCTTTGCAAATATGAACAAACTGGAATCTTTGCGGGCACTGATGCGCTCCCGGGACTGGGACGCCGTCGTGCTGACCGGCTCCGACCCCCACGGCAGCGAATACATCCCCGAACGCTACAAGCAGATCCGCTTTCTCAGCGGCTACGGCGGCGAGGCTTCCGGCCTCGTGGTCACCACCGACGAAGCGGGTCTCTGGACCGACACCCGCTACCTCATCGAAGCCCGGCATGCACTGGAAGGCAGCGGCATCACCCTCCACCCGCAAAAGCGGCTGGGCTGCGAAGACCTCGCCCGCTGGCTCGGAGAGCAGCGGGACCTGACGCGAATCGCCGTCGACGCGCTGACCACCTCCGCCGGGTTTGCAGACGCGCTGCAGCAAGCCGTCGGGGAAGAATGCGAGGTCGTCGGCGTTCCGGAACTGCTTGCGCCGCTCTGGCCGGACTGCCCGGAACTGCCGCAGACGCCCCTCTTCACCGTCGATTCGCGGGAGGGCCGCCGCGCCAAACTGGACTTTTTGCGCGACTTCTGCCGCACCCGGCACTGCGACGCCCTGCTGCTCGGCGCCCTGGACGAAGTGGCCTGGACCCTGGACGTCCGCGCCTCCGACATCGAATACAACCCCTATGTCATCAGCTACCTGCTGGTCAGTGCCAATGAGGCCGTCTGGTATGTTCTCAAGGACAGCGTCGCGGATCCGGGGTCGGAAGACGCGCTGGAGCGCATCGCCGCGGACGGAGTGCGCATCGAGGACTACAGCGCCGCCCAGTTGCTCGCGGACGACCTTCCGGAGGGGAAACGGCTGTTCTGCTGCCCGAGAAGCCTGAATGTCGCCCTGCGGGACGCCCTGCGCAATGCGGGCGTGGAAATCGTCGCGGGCGAAACCCCCGTTGCGGCGCGGAAAGCGGTCAAGACCGAAGATGAAATCGAGGCGATGCAGCGGGCCCACCTGCTGGACGGCATCGCGATGGAAAAATTCCTGTTCAAACTGGAGAAGGCGCTTGACGCGGGGCAGGAGGTCAGCGAACGGGACGCCGCGCTGTGGCTCGGGGCCCTGCGCGCCCAAAGCGAAGAATACCTGTCCGACAGTTTCGAGACCATCTCCGCCTACGGCCCTTCCGCCGCCCTGCCCCACTATGTCACGCCGGAGAGGGACGCTCCCCTGCTCCGGCAGGAAGGCCTCTACCTCTGCGATTCCGGCGGGCAATACCTCTGCGGCACCACGGACATCACCCGCACGGTTCCGCTCGGCGAATGCAGCCAGCAGGAAAAGGAAGACTATACCCTGGTCCTGAAAGGGCACATCGCGCTCGCGGACGCCGTTTTCCCGGAAGGGACGCCGGGCTGCCGCATCGACGCCCTGGCCCGCGAACCGCTCTGGAAGGCGCACCGCAACTTCGGGCACGGCACCGGGCACGGCGTAGGCTTCCTGCTGGGCGTACACGAGGGGCCGCAAGACCTCCGTCAGGACCTGAACCCGACGCCCCTGCAGGCGGGAATGGTCCTCTCGGACGAGCCCGGACTCTACCGGGAAGGACAGCACGGAGTACGGCACGAAAACCTGCTCCTGTGCGTATCGGACGGGGAAAGTGACTTTGGGGCCTGGCTGCGCTTCGAACCGCTCACCCTCTGCCACTTCGACTGCTCCGCCCTGCTGGTGGAACTGCTCGACGAAGCGGAAATCCGCTGGCTGAACGCCTATCAGGAAAGGGTGTACACGACGCTCTCGCCGTATCTCAGCGAAGCAGAGTCCCTTTGGCTGCGGACAAAGACGGCGCCGCTTCAGGATTAGCCCCCTTCACCCAGACCTGGCGCGCAAAGGCCTCGTCCAGGGAGAGGAGCGTCTCGGTGGAACTGATGTAGGGAATGCGCTGAATCGTGTTCAGCAGCACGTCCATCAGGTGCTCGTTGTTGTAACAGAACACCTTGATGAGCAGGGCCGCCCGCCCGGTCACAAAATGGCATTCCACCACCTCGGGCACGAGTTTGAGGGCCGCCACCACCTCGGCGTACTTGTTGTCTTCCGACAGGGAGACGCTGACGAAAGCGCAGACGTTGAGGCCCAGGGCCGCCGGCTTGACCTCCACGCGGGAACCAGTAATCACGCCCGTGTCCCGCATCTTCCGGATGCGCTGGTTCACCGCCGCGGCGGATATGCCGGTCCCCTGCGCTATCTCGCTCAGGGCCGTCCGCGCATCCTTCGTCAGGTAAGACAGGATTTTCTTGTCCGTATCGTCGATGAGATAGTTCGTCATGGCCTACTTTTTACTGAAACGGCGGAACTTGCGGGCGGTAGGTGTACTTTCGCCGATGATTTTCAGGCAGTCCGCTTCCGACAGGGACGCCGGGTCGGCATCCTTGGGCAGTTTGTAATTGGAGGCGCCGTACTTGATGTAGGGACCGTAGCGGCCCGCGAGAATCTTCAGTTCACCCCATTCGCGGAGCACTTCCGGCGTACCGGCGGCCGTCGGGGCGCTGAGCAGTTTGACGCATTCCTCCAGAGAAATGCTTTCGGGGGTTTTTCCGCGCGGGAGGGACACGCTGCGCTCCCCGCACTTGATGTACGGGCCGTAGCGGCCGCGCATCGCCACCACCGGCACACCTTCGTATTCTCCGACGGTGCGCGGCAGGCGGAAGAGCTTGAGCGCCTCCTCGAGGGTGATGTTCTCGATGAGCTGGCCCTTGCCCAGACTGGCGCACACGCGGCTGTCGCCTTCGCCCTTCTGGACAAACGGTCCCCACTGCCCGAATCTGGCCACGATTTTCTGCCCGTCGGCAGGGTCTGTGCCCAGTTCCCGCTCGACGCGGGAATACTGCCGGTCCGCGACCGCCTGCTGCACCTTGTGGTGGAACGGCTCATAGAACTGCGCAATCACTTCGTTCCAGATGCGATCGCCCTCGGCAATCAGGTCGAAATCCTTCTCCACCTTGGCGGTAAAGTCGTAATCCATAATGTCGGGGAAATTGGCACAGAGGTAATCGGTGACGATGATGCCGATTTCCTGCGGCAGGAGTTTTCCCTTCTCCGCACCAATCATCTCCGTCCGGGTGCTCTCGCTGATGACGCCGTTCTCCAGGCGCAGGACCTTCACCTGTGCGGGGGTCCCTTCCTTGTCGCCCTTGACGAGATAGCCGCGTCCGGCGGTCAGGGTGGTCACCGTCGGCGCATAGGTGGACGGACGGCCGATGCCCAGTTCTTCCATTTTCTTGATGAGCGTACGGTCCGAATAGCGCTGGGGCGGCTGGGTAAACTTGCCCTCCGCCACCAGGGAATCCGCCTGCACCGGGGTACCCGGCGCAACATCCGGCAGGAACGCGGCTTCGATTTCCGTCTCCCCATCTTCGGGCGTATCGCGGTAAAGTTTCAGGAATCCGTCGAAGAGGACCTTCTGGGCCTTGACGATGAACTGCTCCGGCCGCTTGTCGGACAGGACGTTCACCGTCCGCTCCTCGAGGCTCGCATCGGCCATCTGGGAGGCCACCGTGCGCTTCCAGATGAGGTTGTAGAGCCGTTTTTCCTGCTCCGTCCCTTCAATCGTCGTATGCTGGACATAGGTGGGGCGGATGGCTTCGTGCGCCTCCTGGGCCCCGCGGGAATGGGTCTTGTACTGCCGCGTATGCGCATATTCGGGGCCGAAGTTCTCTACGATATACGCCTTGGAGGTACCGAGCGCCAGCGACGACAGGTTCGTGCTGTCCGTACGCATATAGGTGATGAGACCCCGTTCGTAGAGGTTCTGCGCGAGCCGCATCGTCGTACTCAGGGAAAAATGCAGTTTGGCTGCGGCTTCCTGCTGCAGCGTCGAGGTCGTGAAAGGCGGTGCCGGAGCGCGCGAAACGGTCTTTTTTTCCATTGCACCCACACTCAGGCGCGCACCGATGCTCTCCTCGAGGAAACGGCGCGCCTCTTCCGGCGATGCAAAACGCGTATCCAACACGCCGTGCGCTTTCACGCCGCCGATTTCCAGCTGCGCGTCGACGCGGTAATAGGCCTCCGGCTTGAACGCGGCGATTTCCCGCTCGCGGTCCACCACCAGGCGGAGCGTCACGGACTGCACGCGACCGGCGGACAGGCCCTTCTGGACCTTGCGCCACAGAATCGGCGACAGTTCGAAGCCCACCAGGCGGTCCAGCGTACGGCGGGCCTGCTGCGCGTTCACCAGATTATAGTCGATGTCCCGCGGATGCTCCACGGCTTCCAGAATGGCGTTTTTGGTAATCTCGTGGAAGACGATGCGGCGGGTGCGGGCCTTGTCCAGCCCGAGCACCTCGGTCAGGTGCCAGGAGATGGCCTCCCCTTCGCGGTCCTCATCAGAAGCCAGCCAGACGGTCTTTGCCGCATCGGCGGCCTTTTTCAGTTCGGCGACGAGCCGCTTCTTGTCTTCGGGGATTTCGTATTCGGGACGGAAACCGTCCGCAATGTCCACACTCAGTTTCTTCTCTGCCAGGTCGCGGATGTGTCCGCGGCTGGATTTCACCTCATACTCCTTCCCCAGGAACTTTCCGATGGTATTCGCCTTGGTCGGAGACTCGACAATCACTAAATTTTCAGCCATCACTCAAGAGTTTTGAACTGCAAAGAAAAACACAAACTCTCAAATTTTCAAAAATTAATGGTAATTTTGCAAAAGTTATGAAAGAGGAAACCCAAAAGAAAATCATACGCTGGTTCTGGATTCTGCTGTGCTTTCCGTTCGCTGCAATAGCCTTGCTATTGCTCCTGGTCGGAATCTTCGCAAAAATCCCCTCCTTCGAAGAACTGGAACGGCCGGACAACAAATTGGCCACCCAGGTCATCGCCGAGGGCGGCGAAGTGCTCTGCACCTTCCACATCGAGAACCGCACCTATGTCGCCTATAAAGACCTCTCCCCCCACCTGGTGCACGCCACCGTCGCCACCGAAGACAAGCGCTTCTACCGGCATTCCGGCATCGACCTGCGCGGACTCGGGCGGGTGTTCTTCAAGACCCTGCTGCGCGGCGACATGAGCCAGGGCGGCGGCAGCACCGTCACCCAGCAGCTCGCCAAGACCCTCTATCCCCGCGTAGAAGGCGGCAGCCGCATCCCCGGCTGGTCCAAGCTGGTGATGGTGTGGAACAAGATGCGGGAATGGATTACCGCCGTCAAGCTCGAGCGCGACTACACGAAGAACGAGATTATGGACATGTACCTCAATTCCATTTTCTTCGGAAGCGGCGCCTACGGGGTAAAGACCGCCGCGGAGACCTTCTTCGCCAAGGAGCCCGCCGACCTGACCGTCGAGGAAAGCGCGACGCTGATCGGGATGGTGAACAAGCCCACGCGCTACAACCCCGTGCTCAACTACGACCGCAGCCTCGCCCGCCGCAACTTCGTGATCGACCGGATGCGGCAGGCCAAATACCTGAGCCAGCACGAGGCGGACTCCATCAAGGCCCTGCCCATTATGCTCTCCTATTCGGTCCGCGACCACAACTCCGGCCTGGCGCCCTATTTCCGGGACCGCCTGCGCCGGGATATGTCCGCTTCCCGCCCTCGCCGTTCGGATTACGCCGAGCGCGAACTCTTTTCCGCCGACTCGCTGCGCTGGATGCAGGACGGCCTCTACGGCTGGCTGAACAAAAACCGAAAGCCCGACGGCAGCCGCTACGACCTGGACCGCGACGGCCTGCGCATCTACACGACCATCGATTTCAGGATGCAGAAGTACGCCGAGGAGGCCGTAGCCGAGCATCTGGGGAAGAACCTGCAGCCCAAATTCAATTCGGAAATGCGCTGGAAGCGCAACCGCCCCTTCGCCGCCGACATCAGCCAGGAAACCATTTCCCGCCTGATGATGCAGGCGCGCAAGTGGAGCGACCGCTACCGTTCCCAGAAGAAGCAGGGCATCAGCGAGCAGGAAATCCTCGCCCAGTTCTCCAAGCCCGTCAAGATGCGGGTCTTTGCGTGGAACCAGAAGGGGTATATCGACACCCTGATGACCCCGGACGACTCTATCCTTTATTATAAGGGGATCCTGCGGGCCGGATTCGTCGCCATCGAACCGGGGACCGGGCACGTCAAGGCCTATGTGGGCGGCCCCAACTACCGCTACTTCAAGTATGACAACGTGGGCCAGGGGCGCCGCCAGGTGGGCTCCACCATCAAGCCTTTCATCTACGCCTATGCCATGGAACAGGGGATGACGCCCTGTTACCGCCTGATTGACCAGACCTACCTGATTACCCTGCCCAACGGCGAAACCTGGGCGCCCAAGCAGGACGGCGGCACCTCCGGGGCGACCGTCACGCTCAAATGGGGCCTGTCCCATTCCAAGAACAACATTTCCGCCTTCCTGATGAAGACCTTCGGGCCCGAGGCGGTGGTGGGGATGATGCGGCGCCTGGGCATCAGCGGCCACATCGACGCGGTGCATTCCCTCTGCGTGGGTTCCGCCGACATCTCGCCGTACGAAATGGTGGCGGCCTACAACACCTTCCCCTCCAAGGGCATCTTCATCACGCCGCTCTATGTAAAAAGGATAGAGGACAACCAGGGCGTGCTGCTTTCTGAATTCACCACGCACTCGCGCGAAGCCTTCGACGATGTCTCCGCCTACGAAATGGTGAATATGATGCAGGGGGTGGTGAACAACGGAACGGGCTACCGCCTGCGGGGTACTTACGGCCTGCAGGGCGAGATCGGCGGCAAGACCGGCACCACCAACGACAACTCCGACGGCTGGTTCATCGGCTATACGCCGTACATCACCGCCGGCGTGTGGGTGGGTGCGGAAGACCGGCAGGTCCACTTCAGTTCCACGGCGCTCGGCCAGGGCGCCAACGCGGCCCTGCCCATCTGGGCGCTCTTCGTAAAGAAGTGCCTCGCGGACCGGAACATCGACTGGGATCCCGCCGACCGCTTCATCCCGCCTGCAGGCGCCAACCTGGACATCGATTGCGGGGTCATCAAAGTAGGTGACGGCGGCATCATAGAAGAAGAAACGGCAGAAGACCGATATTTTAACTAATGGATAAGTATAAAACTATTGCTGTAATTTACGGCAGCGACTCGTCGGAATGGGAAGTTTCGTGCCGGAGCGGCGAATTCGTCGCCTCCCGCATCGACGGGACCCGGTATGACATCTACCAGATTTTCGCCCGCTTCGGGAAGTGGGAACTGGTGGCGATGAAAAAGCGCAACGCGATGCGGGTGACTTTCCCGGAAGGGGCGCGTCCGCAAATCGACAAGACCGATTTTTCCGTGCAGGTGTACGGGCAGAAGGTGAAGTTCGAATACGCCTATATCGTACAGCACGGCGCGCCCGGCGAGAACGGCCTGCTGCAGGGCTACCTCGAGATGCTCGGCATCCCCTTCAGCAGCTGCGGAGCCTTTGCGAGCGCCGTCGCCTTCGACAAGTATTCCTGCAAAACCTATATCAAGGACCTTGGCGCGGTGAACCTTGCGCCGGACGTAATGATTCACAAGGAGGACGATATCGAGGCCGCCTGCGCCGAAGTTTGCCGGAAACTGCAGTTCCCGGTTTTCGTCAAGCCCACTTCGGGCGGGTCCAGTTTCGGCATCAGCCGGGTGGAGAAACCCGAGGAGCTGAAAACCGCCGTGCTGCTGGCCTTCCGCGAGGACCGCACCGTCCTGGTGGAACAGGGCGTGAGCGGACGGGAACTGACCTGCGCCGCATGGAAGAGCGCGGACGGCATCCAGGCCCTGCCCGTAATTGAAATCATCCCGGAGGGGACGTGGTTCGACTATGACGCCAAGTACAACGGCCACAGCCGCGAGGTCTGTCCCGCCGAGATTCCCGACGCCCTGCGCGACGAAATCCAGCGCACCACCTGCCGGCTCTACGCCCACCTAGGCTGCGCGGGCGTCGTCCGTATCGACTACATCGCCGCACAGGACGGGCTTTACTTCCTGGAAGCCAACACCATCCCGGGAATGACCAGCGCATCGCTGGTGCCGAAGATGGTCAAGGCGGCCGGCTTGGATATGACGGATTTCCTGACCGGCATCATCGAGAGCGCCTAGTGCGGCTGACCAGTTTCATACAAGAGGGCCGCGAGGCCCTTTTGGCTTTGTATCCCGCCCCGGAAGCGGGAAACATCGTCACGCGGCTCTTCACCGCACGGCTGGGCCTGGCGGCCCATACGCCGCTCGTGCACCCGGAAACCGCACTTTCTCCCGAAGAAGAGAAGCAACTGCGCGCAGACCTGGCGCGCCTGCTGCGCGGCGAACCGCTGCAGTATGTGCTGGGCACCGCGCCGTTCTTCGGCCGGGACTTCAAGGTCTCCCCTGCCGTGCTGATTCCCCGGCCCGAGACGGAACTGCTGGTGGAAAAGGCGCTGGGCTGCATCGACGCACTGTCCGCGGGAAGGACCGGGCTCCGCGTGCTGGACCTCTGCACCGGCAGCGGCTGCATCGCCTGGACCCTGCTGCGCGAAAGGCCTTCGCTGTGCATGACGGCGGTGGATTTGTCGGCGGAAGCGCTCGAGCTGGCGCGCAGCCAGTTCCCGGACGGTCCGTCGCCGCACTTTGTGCAGGCCGACGTGCTGGCGCGCCCCCGCATCGACGGGGGGGCTTTCGACGTGATGGTGTCCAATCCGCCCTATATTCTGGAAGGGCAGAAGCCGGAGATGCGGCGCAACGTGCTGGACTTCGAGCCGGAGATGGCGCTGTTCGTGCCGGATGCGGACCCGCTGGTCTTTTACCGCGCTATTGCCGATATCGCTTTGCAGCAGCTTGCCCCCGGTGGCGCCGGGCTTGTGGAAATCAACGACGCGCTCGGCCCCGAAACAGCCCGGATCTTCGCCGAAGCGGGTTTTTCGGACGTTGCGCTGCTCCCGGACCTCTCCGGACGGGACCGTTTCGTACAATTTTTCGCGCCGGACGCAAAATAAGCGTTGAAAAAAATTTTCAACGGCACCTTCCCGATTACCTTTGCTTCGGAATGTTTAAAACCGAAGTATGATGAAAAGGTATCTGACTCTTTGCTGCGCGGCGCTGGTAGCGCTGACGGCCTGCCGGGAATTCGAAACGCCGGCCCCTGAAAACAACCTCCCTGACAAGCGGGCACCCCTTGCGGAAATGGCCCGGATTCTCTCGTCGCTGCCCATCGGGGAAGGGCAGATGAACGAGGTGCGCGACGCCGTGGGCGCATCGTCGGGAAACGGCTACGATGAAGAATATATGATGCGGGACCTGTTGCGCGTCCCCGGCGCCGGCGTGGGCGATGCGGGCAAAGCGCCTGCGCGCAGTTACGAGAAGCCCCTGCGGGAACTCATCGCCGAATACCTGGAAGCCCAGGCAGGGTCCCGTGCGGAAGGCGGTGCAGCCGATGTGCAGGCCTGGCTGGACGAGACGGCGGCCTCCGACATCCAGATTTACTGGCCCTACTCGGAAGACTGGGACGGCAGCGCCCTGCCGGTCATCACCTGGGATCCCGGTTACGGGGCCGAGTCCAATTACGGCTATGAACTGGAGCGCGGCGACGACGGGCGCCTCATCGTCCGGGATTCCGTGGTCGTCACTGAAGCCCTTGCCCAGACGCGGCCTGTCTGGGTCATCAACCGCAATGACGACAGCGCGTTCACCCCGGTGGACCTGTACATCAAGTCCCACGCGTCCGCCCGGGCGGCCGCAAAAGCCTCCTCACCGTCCATGCGTACCCTTTACCTGAAAAGTTTCAAGATGCTGCGCCAGTACGATTCCTGGTTCGGCGGGGCGTCAGAATTCCGCATCCAATGTGGGGCGGCCAACGGGTTCAAGGCCTCTACGGAAGCGGAACTCAAGAACTACAAGCCCACGATTACGGATTTTACGCTGGTCGTACGGCGCAAACAACTGGGGCAGGAGCTGGAAATCGGCACCATTCTGATGACGGATTTCTCCTCGGCGATGGAGAAGATGGCCTTCCTGGTCACGGAAGACGACGGCGGGACGCGCACCAGCTGGAAATGCAGCGCCGTGGTCAAGTACAATTCCCGCTCCTATGGCTTTGAAATGGATATCCCCTACAACGAGAAGGACGACATCGTCTGGCGCGGCCAGCTCGCCTCCACCTTCTTCCAGTCCGAAGACACGGTCTCCGGCCGCTTCGGCGACGTCGTCATCACCTTCGCCCTGGAATAACTCAAAGCATCCCGGCGATGAGGGCGTCGGCGATGAACCAGTCGCGCTCGGCGATGCGGCGGCCGTCGGGCAGGCCTTCGGCGGTACGCAGGCCCAGCATCAGCGTCTCTTCGCGGATTTCTTCGGGGCTGAGGGTTTCGCTTTCGGCGGTCCAGCCGCTGCGTTGTTCCCTGTTCCAGCTGCGCATTTGCGTACCGTCCGGCAGGATGCGGAAGGAATGGGCCCCGGGGCCCAGACCCACATAGGGCACCCGCTTCCAGTAGGCGGAATTGTGCCGGGATTCCCGCCCCGGCAACGCCCAGTTGGAGATTTCATAGTGGCGATAGCCCGCGGTGCGAAGGCGCGCACAGAGCCAGTCGTACTGGGCGCGGCAGTCTTCTTCGGGCGCCTCGGCGCACCGGCCCTCACGCAGCATTGCAGCCAGCGCACTCCCCTCCTCGATGCTGAGCTGGTAGCAGGAAAGGTGCTCCGGAGCCCAGGCCAGCAGTTCCTCCACCGTCTCCTGCAAAGTCTGCAGCGAGAGCCCCGGAACGCCAAAAATCACATCGACGCTGAGGTTGTCGAAGCCCCCTTCGCGCAGCAGGCGGAACGCGCGACGCGCCCTTTCGGCATTGTGCCGACGGCCCATCCAGTGCAGGATTTCGTCGGAAAGCGACTGCACCCCCATACTCACGCGGTTGACCCCCAGCGCGCGCAGGCCCTGCACATAAGCGGCGCCGCGCTGCACGATGTCTTCGGGATTCACCTCGACGGTAAACTCCTCCCAGGGACCGTTCCCCAAGGCGGCGACGATATCGCCCAGAACCGGCAGCGGCAGCAGCGAAGGCGTTCCCCCGCCGAAGTAGAGCGTCGGGACGGCGGAAGCGGCCGCGATTTCATCGGCGCGCCGGCGGGCTTCGGCGCAAAGTTCAGCCCCGAAACGCCGGAGGGCCGTCGCGTCGGGGCAGAGCTCGGAATAAAAGTCGCAATAAACGCAGAAGCCCTTGCAAAAGGGCACGTGGACATAGATCATCAGCGGAGCAGCAGCTCGGTGGAGCCCAGCAGACCCTGTACGCTATAGACCTGCACGCTGTAAAGGCCCTTGGCGTAGGCGCTTACATTGTTCACATAGATGCCCAGGTCCACCTCGGCGCCTTCATAATCGACGGTACGGGCAGCCGTGGCAGCGGCGGTTTCCCCGTTCAGCGGGAAGGTGATGCCGCGGCCGTCGCTCAGCAGTTCGCCCGAAGGGTCGGTCACCCGCAGATAGACGGTCATATCGCCCTTCGGCGCGAGGGAATTCTCGACGAGACTGAGGTTCACCAGCAGGCGCACCACCTTGTTGCTCTTGTCGGTGGGCTTATCCGCGCTGTTGTAGGCCGTGACCTTGATGCCCCGGGCCCGGACGATGGCGCCGACGGCCACCTGTCCGCTCAGGTCTTCCACCTGCGCTTCGAGTTCGGTGTTGCGCTCGCGGGTTTCGCGGGCTTCCCTGCGGGCGGAAGCCGCCTCGGCGGTCAATTTGTGGTTGAGGTTGTTCAAGGAATCGATCTGTACGATGTAACTGCGCATAATGCTCCGCAGGGTGCCGAGTTCCTTTTCGTACTGGCGGATTTTGCTGCGGTTCGTGGCGCTGACGGTCTTGACCCGCTCGACGAGCTGGGCAATTTCCTCGCGGGAACTGTCGAGCTGCGCGTTGATGAATTCGTAGTCGGAAGACAGGGAGTCGTAATCATTCTGCAACGCTTCAATCTGACTCTGAAGGTCCTGCTTCTCGATTTGCAGTTCGGACACCAGGGATTTGTGACGGCTTCCGTTGAACAGCAACAGGATACCGAGCACAACGGCCAGGGCGGCAAGAATGGCGATGACGATTTTCTGCGTCTGCTGCCCGCTCTCGCGGCGCTCCGCCCGTTCACGCTCTTCGCGCTCAATGCGGCTGAGGGGATCTTCTCTTTCCATAATGCAAAAAGATTAAATTTCACAAATGTACAAAAAATCTTAAATTTGCACTTGATATGCGCTATCTGATTCGTTCCGTCAAGTACTTTTTCTACCTGCTCATCATCCTGAGCCTGATGATTGCCGTCCTGATGAAGCTGAACCTCGTGGAATCGGACCTGGACAAGCTCTTTGTGAACGGCCGCGATTCGCTCTGGCAGATTGCTTTGCTGATGGCGGTGTTCGCGGCGATTTATCCGCGCTTCGGCTATACGACAAGATTCGTGCCACTGGCGGGGTCCTTCGAGGAGCTGCGCCCCGGTGCGCTGGAAGTGATGCAGCAGGCCGGCTACAAGCTTGAAAAAGAAGAAGCGGGCTGCCTGTGCTTCCGCCGCCGCTCGCCGGTTTCCCGGGCGATGAAAATGTTTGAGGACCGCATCACGTTCACCCACGCGCTGGGCGGCTGGAATATCGAAGGCCACAGCCGCGACGTTATTGTCATTGCTTCTAAATTCAAGGGATGAAAGTTCTGGTTACCGGAGCCGCAGGATTTATCGGCTCCAAATTGATGTACTGTCTCTCGCGCCGCGGCGACGAAGTCGTGGGCCTGGACAGCATAAACGACTATTATGATGTGCGGCTCAAGGAGGGCCGCCTGCGCGAATTCGGCGCCTCCAGCCGCTTCGTGCGGATGAATATCGCCGACAAGGCCGCGCTCGACGCACTGTTCGAGCGGGAGCGCTTCGACAAAGTGGTGAACCTGGCGGCGCAGGCCGGGGTGCGCTACTCCATCACCCACCCCTACACCTACCTGGAAAGCAACCTGACGGGCTTCCTGAACATCCTCGAGGCCTGCCGCAACTTTGGCGTGAAGCATCTGGTCTATGCATCGTCGAGTTCGGTGTACGGACTGAACACCAAGGTCCCCTACGCCGAAGCGGACAAGACAGACAGTCCGGTCTCCCTCTACGCAGCCACCAAAAAGAGCAACGAACTGCTGGCGCACAGCTACTGCAAACTCTACGGCATCGCGATGACCGGCCTGCGCTTTTTCACGGTCTACGGCCCCTGGGGACGCCCGGACATGGCACCGATGCTCTTCGCAAAGGCCATCTGCAAAGGCGAACCCATCAAGGTTTTCAACCACGGCGATATGATCCGCGACTTCACCTACATCGACGACATCGTCGAGGGCACGACGCGGGCGCTGGACCGGGTGCCGTCGCCGGACGCCAACGGACTGCCGCTGCGTGTGTATAACATCGGCTGCAGCCACCCGGTGAAGCTGATGGATTTCATTTCAGAAATGGAACAGGCACTGGGCATCGAGGCAAAGAAAGAGTTCCTGCCGATGCAGGCGGGCGACGTCTATCAGACCAACGCGGACACCTCGCTGCTGGAGCGGGAAGTAGGCTACAAGCCCGTTGTGCAGCTGCACGAGGGCCTCGGGCAGTTCGCCCAGTGGTATTTGTCAGAGAAAAATCCCTTACGATGAAAATTGCAATTGCCGGTACCGGATATGTGGGCATGAGTATCGCGACGCTGCTCGCGCAGCGGGATGCGGTGGTGGCCGTGGATGTCATTCCGGAGAAAGTCGAGAAAATCAACCGCCGCATCAGCCCGATCCAGGATGCGGAAATCGAGCGTTATCTCGCGGAGAAGCCGTTGAACCTGGTCGCCACGCTGGACGGGCGCGCCGCGTACAAGGAGGCGGATTTCGTGGTGATTGCCGCGCCGACGAATTACGACCCGCAGAAGAATTTCTTCGACACCCGCCACGTGGAAGAGGTCATTGAACTGGTCCTGGAGGTCAATCCGTCGGCCGTGATGGTGATTAAATCCACGATCCCCGTGGGATACACCCGCCACGCACGGGAGAAATACAAGGGCGCGAAAATCCTCTTCGCCCCGGAATTCCTGCGCGAGAGCAAGGCGCTCTACGACAACCTCTATCCCAGCCGCATCATCGTGGGCAGCGACGACGACCTCCGCCCGGAAGCCGAACGCTTCGCCGCGCTCATCAAGGCTGGCGCGCTGAAAGAAGACGTCCCCGTACTGTTTATGGGCAGCACGGAAGCCGAAGCGGTCAAACTTTTCGCGAATACCTACCTCGCGCTGCGCGTGAGTTTCTTCAACGAACTGGACACCTACGCCGAGGTGAAGGGACTGGATACGCAGGAGATTATCGACGGGGTATGCCTCGACCCCCGCATCGGCGCGCACTACAACAATCCTTCCTTCGGCTACGGCGGCTACTGCCTCCCGAAAGACACGAAGCAACTGCTCGCCAATTTCAACGACGTCCCGGAAAACCTCATCAAGGCCATCGTGGACTCCAACCGCACGCGCAAGGACTACATCGCCGACCGCGTACTGGAAAAAGCGGGCTACTACACCGCGTCGAGCGCTTACGACACGGCGAAGGAAAAGAATGTAACGGTGGGGGTTTACCGCCTGACGATGAAATCAGGCTCGGACAACTTCCGCCAGAGCGCCATCCAGGGCATCATGAAGCGCATCAAGGCAAAAGGTGCGACGGTAATTGTCTATGAGCCGTCGCTGGAGGACGGCAGCACCTTCTTCGGAAGTGAGGTGGTGAACGACCTGGAGGCCTTCAAGGCCGCTGCGGACTGCATTATCGCCAACCGCTATGAAGAAGCGCTGGGCGACGTGGCCGCCAAGGTCTACACCCGGGATATTTTCAAGCGGGATTAGACGGGCTCAAAATACGTGTCCGGGCGCTCACCACGATAAAGAATTCCCATTTGGTGTTGTGCCAGTGCTGGCCTTTGACGGCGCCGGGCCTGGAGATGTTCACGCTGAACTGCCCGCCGCTGACGGTTTTCAGCAGCTCGGTGAAGGAGCCGCGCGCATCGGCGCTGGTCTTCAGCGGAAACGCTCCGAAGGTCTTCTTCAAGTACTTCTATGTGGACTCCGCCACCGGCGAGACCTCCGTTCCCCTGCAGACCATGGTCAAGTGGGCGCAGACCGAGGCCGATCCGGATCCTGATGAGCCGTAGTCTTTCACCGGCCCGGGGTCCGGTCACCAAACCCCGATTCGTTCCAAAACCATCCAACCTCCGCCGTCGCGACGATGCCGGAGGTTTTGTTTTGCCCGGATACGAAAAAGGCGTCCCGAAGGACGCCCCTGTTGCTACTCATTGATTACGTTGATATTCTGTCTTACAGCGATATCAGAGTGGACAAAGTTCTGATCTTCCAAAGCACGTATGCACTCGTCGTATAAGACACCTTGACCACGAGGGTCCCGTATTGTTATGACAACAACGGCTTCAACGTTCCCTACGTTCACTCCTGAACTCTTATCTGTTGCCGTAGCATCCTTATATGTCGCCTCCATGCTCAAACACCATTTACGGCCAGCTCCAAGACATGTAGCTCGTTCCGCCGGTTTCATCTTTTGAAAATCTACATGATACTTTTTGACTGGACTGTATTCGTCCCCACAAATAATTGTCCTCTCTGCAGGATTCATGCTCCTGAATGACGGAGTGCTGAAACGACCCTTTGTCAAAACATTCTCAGGCTCAATCAATCTTTCTGAATTCTTGTACGTAGGCGGAGTACCGGCAGCACCCAGGGGGCAGAAACGAATGCCATTATAAGAAGTTAATGCAACCTTAACATCACTTTGACAATACTCGCTCTTTTCTACGCTTCTGAAAACTGGAGAAGTAACGAGGGTAACTGTGACCTCTCCCGAGAAATGATCATCCTCAACCAGCGATGAAGGGAAAGGGATATCCTGAATCTGCAGATCTACGCCATCCTGGAAGACCGGATGCCAGACCATAGTGAACTCGTTCGGATCATTGAAGAGAATCTCATCGAGCAAGGCGGGACGTCCAAAGCCCAACTCCTCGAATAAAGACTTTTCTGCATTTGCCGGCAGAAGAGGATAACTTGCACTATGGATTAAGAGTGCTTTTATCAGGAGAGGGTCGAAGGGGCGGTTAAGTCTATGCTCCAGACTCGCGGCCAAGGCAGAAACGCGTGGAGTTGAGTAACTCGTCCCTGAATAAATATTGCCTTGATAACCAGAATGTGAAAAGGAATACACACCAACGTGCCGATTACCGCCAGCATGGACGAGCTCAGGCTTAATGATTCCTGCAGGGCCAGGTCCGATACGAGAGAAAGGAGAGCGGGCACCGACAGGAGCATCACCTTCATCCGCATACTTGTGAGCGTACGAGCCGACAGTCAAAGCCAATACCGAATCTGCACCCTGTGTAATCCTATTCTTGCCTGGATCTGCAGGAGCAATGTTGCCAGCCGACTTGCAAATGAGGACACCGTGCTCTTTTTGCATTCTATCCAAAGCAACGGCAAAATCAGAGAACTCATCTTTCTCAATCTCATTCGATGAACCTTGAGAAAGATTCCAGACATGGACATCAGGATTATTGACGATGGCGGTCTTTATATGCTCGACCATTTCTTCTTCCGAAACCCTGATAACACGGTCATCAGTATTAACTATACACGAGCGGATTCGCATTGGCGAAGTTCCAGTAAGCCGCTCCCCTTCAAGAATATCGCCATAGCAAATAATGCCAGAAACTGAAGTACCATGTAAGCGACGGATATCTTCATCTTCCAAGCCAGCCACATTCTCTTCTGCATCCAGCCATGGAGCCAGATGCGGAATCGGCTCGACGCCCGAGTCCAAAAGCCCGACTACCGGATAATCCTCCCCCTCCACCGGCTCACTAACATCCAGATTCGTATTAAAGGGCTCAGGAGAAACCGACAGTTCAAAGTATGGCATCTTCTTCACGGATATCACAGCATCCATCGTGGCTAACGCATGAACAGCTTCCTGAGTAGCAGCCTCGACCGCATAGAGATGTAAACCGGGAGAATAGTCCAGGGCGCGAACGGTTACATTATTCTGTTCCGCAAACCGAGCCATGCTTTGCCGCGCAAAGTCATTAAGTCGCTGATCCTGATAATCAACCAGTTTAACCTTCAAGAGCTTGCCAACCAAATCATCTTCAACATAGGGATGAAAAAGTTGCAGGTCATCAATAACCGCGACACCACATTGTTTATCTTTACTGATGTTCCCGGCGATGTTGATGTTACTCTTCATCAACTGGACATCCGCTTTATTGTCGACTTTGACCAGAAGACCCTTATGCGAGTCTTTTCCCAAAATGTTACGCTTGTTCCGGCTGTCAAAGATCGAGCGTGCATTGGCGCGGAAAGCTTTCCGACGAACCGCATTATCATCCAAGGTCGCGACCATAAGGATAGGCAAACCCTCCTCCTCACGAGCATCGAAAATACGCTCTGCGGCAGCAAATGTGTCTGTCATTATCCTGACGTGTTCCGCCATTGATTCCTGAGTAGACCAGTTAGGCAAAGAGTTATCGCCCATGCCTTCTTTCAAGAACTGGTCTCGTTCACCCCGAGTCTCAACCAACTGGATCGGTAAATTTCTTTGATTCATTTTGCTTCCTCCATTTCATTAGTGGCCAGGTAAGTCTTTATCTTACGCAAGCCGATTCCCGTACTCTTATTGATAGCAATTTGTGACATTCCATACTCGTTCAAGAAATGAACGTAAGCACGTTCCGACTTGTCCTGCACTTTCACCTCATACACTCCATCCAAAATGTCACCCATCGAAATTTTTTTGCTGTTACCAAGGACACATTTCACTTTCGCCCTATCAAAAATTGTCTTCAAGTCAGACGGCGAAATACCCTCAGCTAATTTAGCGAAGGCCGACTTCTTCGACAGGTCTGTCGACACTTCCGATGAAAACGGTTCTGAGAAAATGTCTAACATCTCCATAATCTCGTTCTTGCCAGGAAGGCCTATTTCGACAGTCTGAACAAAACGGCGCCATATAGCATTATCCAAAAGTTCCGCATGGTTTGTTGCAGCAATCATAACGGTTTCCGGACTCATAGAGTCAATGTTCTGAAGAAGGCTGTTAATCACTCGCTTCAACTCTCCCAATTCATGCTGATCATCCCTTGCTTTTGCTATAGCATCAAACTCGTCCAAAAACAGAATACAAGGAACGCTTCTGGCATAATCAAAAATCCTCCTCAGATTCTTAGCCGTACTACCCAACAACGAAGACACGATTCCATCCAGGCGTGCGACGATTAAAGGCAAGCCGGTTTTCTCAGAGATATAATGGGCCACGCTTGTCTTTCCACAGCCAGGACGGCCGTAAAGTAGCAAAGTCTTCTTAATCTCTACGCCCGCCAATTCCAACTCTGAACGATGATTGACAATTTCTATAAACTCTGAAACCTTCTTGTCTACCTCAGGCGTAAGTACCACTTTATGGCGCTCCTCATCCGTTGGAATAACCTCCACAATCTGCAAACGACTGTCAGCATCAAGAGGGAGGACACGCATGGCATCAGCAATAGCCGCATTCTGCGGCATACCCTCTTCGATTTTTTGCCTGATGCATTTGGACAACGCGATATCACCCTCACGTTCGAGCCGGTCAGCCAAACGCGCGGAATACGCAAGGATCTTACGCTTGTCACTCATCAAGCCTCCTTCTATGATTCTAAGCACTTCGGTTTGCATGTCTTGTCATGATTATTAGCAGAGGCAAATATAACCATAAAAAACGGATTATGTTCGATTTTATGCAAATTTTGTGCGATTTAACCAGAATTTTGTTCGTTAATTGGCTAATAATGTTCTATTTCCTCTGACTTCGCCGTCGCGACAATGCCGGAGGTTTTGTTTTGCCTAGACACGAAAAAGGCGTCCCGAAGGACGCCCTTTCAACTCAGACAGTCATTGCTGTCCACTAAAAGTTGTGGACAGCAATGTGCTTTAGATTAAGTTTAAAGCGTTTCCACATATAATTACATCATTTATACTGATTCACTCTCCTATACTTCCCCTTCTCCAGCAGATTTTGGAACAGGGCCACTCTGTCTTCTTTCATCTCGCCGGCGTTGAGGAGTTTTTTGTTATGCTTGAGCCAGTTGAAGTACTTGAAACGTTCTTCGGGGTTGTGGCGGGAAGGATTGCGACGATTGGTCTCGATGAAGGCCTTCACTTCCTGATATTTCTTTAGCCACAACTCGTCTTGCGTCATACGACTAAACTATTCTATCTTGACAACCCTGATTTCAGTTCCTATCTCGCAAAGAACAAATACTCAACAAATAACAATAAGATTCCCACACCTATCTCAATCGCTATTCCCTTGACTCCTATTTGTTGTTTTTCTTCTTCCGTATCCTTCTCGAAAACCTTCTTCACATTCTTGTCGATTATCACCTTTGGTTTATATGCTTTTAGGGGGACTGCAAAAGAGAAGAGCAACACTAAGCCAATTGTCAATACAATGTAAGGAGATACTGGCAAATCTACAGCATTTGTCATTCCTAAGATACTCAGCAGTACTAAAGAGATAGAAAACGGACGGGATAGATGAAGAACAAAGACTAAAATAGTTGATACTATTGCCAATAAATATTCACCTATTACAGCAATGATGGCCGCAAAACTGTTAGCCCCATCCAAGTGTATACCGACATCACAAGAAGATACGGCAATAGTGAATAATAACAGCAGCAATACCGCTTGGGGCTTAGACTTATTCATCTCATTCTGATTAACAATCAAAACTTCCTCCAGACCATCTTGTTAACCACGCCCACGTAGCTCTGGATGATGCGGACGACCTTGGTAGAGACGTTCTCGTCCACGTAGTCGGGCACGGGGATGCCGGGGTTGCCGTCGCGGATGAGCTCCACGGCCACGTCGACGCTTTGCAGCAGGCCCTTGGTGTCGATGCCGCTGAGCACGAAGCAGCCCTTGTCCAGGGCCTCCGGACGCTCGGTGGAGGTGCGGATGCAGACGGCCGGGAAGGGGTGGCCGATGCTGGTAAAGAAGCTGCTCTCTCTTCGGGCAGGGTACCGGAGTCGGACACCACGCGAAAGGCGTTCATCTGCAAGCAGTTGTAGTCATGGAAGCCGAGGGGCTCGTGCTGGATGACGCGCTTGTCGAGGCAGATCCTTCGCTCTGGCTCAGGATGACAAGCCGCCTGCTCCAGGCGCTTGCGGCTGCGCGGGTGGCAGCTGTAGAGGATGGGCATATCGTACTTCTCGGCCATCTTGTTGATGGCGTTGAACAGCGACAGGAAGTTCTTCTCGGTATCGATGTTCTCCTCGCGATGAGCCGAAAGCAAAATATACTTCCCTTTCTCCAGGCCCAGGCGGGTATGAATATCAGAAGCCTTGATCTCAGCCAGATTGTTGTGGAGCACCTCCGCCATCGGGGAGCCAGTCACATACGTGCGCTCCTTCGGCAGACCGGTGTCAGCCAGATAGCGGCGCGCGTGCTCGCTGTAGGCCATATTCACATCGGAGATGATGTCCACGATGCGGCGGTTCGTCTCCTCAGGCAGGCACTCGTCCTTGCAGCGGTTGCCCGCCTCCATGTGGAAAATGGGGATGTGCAGGCGTTTGGCGCCGATAACACTCAAACACGAGTTTGTATCTCCTAATACCAGTACAGCGTCGGGCTGAACTTCAACCATCAGCTGGTAGCTCTTGGCAATGATGTTGCCCATCGTCTCGCCAAGGTCCGAGCCCACCGTCTCCATATACACGTCGGGATCAGCGAGCTTCAAGTCCTTGAAAAACACCCCGTTAAGGTTGTAGTCATAGTTCTGCCCGGTGTGCGCCAGCAGACAATCGAAATATTCACGACATTTATTGATAACTGCCGCCAGGCGGATGATTTCCGGACGTGTGCCGACGATAATCAGAAGCTTAAGCTTCCCGTTATTCTTAAAACTTGGCAAATATGAATTCCTGTTTTTAGACAAAAATAACTCTTTCTATATGATTCCACTCTTCGGATGTCATTGACGGGAACTGAGCAAGCAACTCCTTGTACACATCCTCCTTCCATCGATTGTCAATCAGTTCCGACCAACCGGCATCATCAAGAAATCGAAGATACTTGCTTATTTCCAACCTATTTGACATTCTACTCCACCGGTTCAAAATACGTGTCCGGGCGGTCCGGGTCAAAGAGCTCGTTGGCCCACATCAAGGTGACGAGCGGCTCCGTATCGCTCAGGTTGATGATATTGTGCGTATAGCCCGGGAGCATATGCACGGCCTGGACCGCGTCGCCGGAAACCTCGAACTCCAGCACTTTGCCGGAATCGATGCGGCGCTCCTGAATCAGCGCCCGGCCGCTCACCACGATAAAGAATTCCCATTTGGTGTTGTGCCAGTGCTGGCCCTTGGTCACGCCCGGCAGCGAAACGTTCACTGAAAACTGCCCACAATTCAGAGTCTTAACCAGCTCCGTAAACGACCCGCGCGCGTCCGAATTGGTCTTCAGCGGAAACGCCACCTTGGACGCAGGCAGATACGACAGGAACGTCGAGTACAGCTTCTTGGCAAACGATCCGGCCGGAATCTCCGGCACAATCAACGTCGTCCGCTGCGCCTCAAACGACTTGAGCAACTCCACAATCTCCCCCAGCGTAGCCCGGTGCGTCACAGGTACATAGCAGTAGCGGCCAGTGGGGGAAGGCAGGACGGTCAGCGCGTCGAATTCGCAGCGGTGCTCCCCGCCGCACAGGCAGGCAATCATCTCGTCCACCAGATCGTCGATGTAGAGCAGTTCCAGTTCCACGGACGGGTCGTTGACCGTGTAGGGCAGGTCGTTGGCGACAGCGTTGCAGAAAGTGGCGACGGCGCTGTTGTAGTTGGGACGGCACCATTTGCCGAAGAGGTTCGGGAAGCGGTACACCAGCACCCGGGCGCCGGTCTGGTCTCCGTACTTCAGGAAAAGATCCTCCCCCGCCTTTTTGCTGCGGCCGTATTCGCTGTCCCCGAAGCGTCCGCTCAGCGAGGCCTGCTGGCTCGAGGAAAGCATCACCGGGCAGCTGTTCCCGTGCTTTTTCAACGTGTCGAGCAGGGTAGAAGCGAAGCCGAAATTGCCCGTCATGAATTCGGCGGCGTCCTTCGGCCGGTTGACGCCCGCCAGGTTGAAGACGAAATCGGCGGCCGCGCACCAGGCGTCCAGTTCCTGCGGCGTGGAATCCAGGTCGTATTCGAAGACCTCATCGACGGTAATGCCGCCGTAATTGCGCGCCTTGCCGTCGCGGATGTTTTTCAATTGCGCGCAAAGGTTGCGTCCCACGAACCCCTTCGCTCCGGTCACCAGAATTTTCATATTTCGCGTTTCTTTTCGGCCTGCGCGAGATATTCCGCGTGCAGGTGATAATACTTTTTCATAAACAATAGATAGGCGCCGCAAAGCAGCACCAGCACGACCGCCGAGTACACATACGGGTTGACCGGCAGGAAAATCAAGCCCGCCGATATGGCCAGCTGCAGCAGCATATAGACCGCCGACACCCGCGTATGCGGCATTTTCAACTCATTGGCCATCAACTGGTACGCGTGTTTCCGATGCGCTTCGCCCAGGTTTTCGTGCAACTGGATACGGTGAAGAATCGTCAACACGGAATCCACGCCATAGACGGCCAGCAGCATAATCCAGTAAAATTCCCGCGTCGCCACCATCAGCATCCCGATCGCAAACACCAGCACATAAGCCATCGACACGGAACCTACGTCGCCCGCAAAGCACCGGGCACGCCGGCGGAAATTGAAAAGGCAGAACACCAGGTCCGCAAGCAGCACGCAAAGCAGCAGCGGCAGGGACATAAATTCCAGCTTCCCGTCAAGATAGAGCAGCGGCAGGAGCACGGCGAGCGAATAGCCGCCCGTAATGCCGTTGATGCCGTCCATGAAATTATAGGCATTGATGACGCCGACGCAGACAATCCATGCCACCAGCACTACCCACCACTGCTGCCACTGGAGGATGCCGATTTGCCGGAAGAGCAGGAACATCGCGGCGAACTGGGCCACCAACCGCAGCGAATCCGGGAGGGAATGCACGTCGTCGATGAAACTGACGGCGGCAATCAGCGTCAGCCCCGCCAGGAACCAGGGATATTGCAGCCCGAAAAAGGCCGCCCAGAGCCAGGCGCCGAAAATGAACACCACGCCCCCGCCGCGCAGGGTAATGTGCGTGTGCGACGAACGCAGGTTCGGTTTGTCGATGATATTGAAGCGGTCCGCCACGCGGAAATACAACAGCTCTGCCAGCAGGGCCAGGACTGCGATGAAAATGAATTTAATCCCTTGCGTCAACATGCTCTCATCTTTACAGGATATCCTCCGGGGCGAGCGGCTCGTAGGCGCCGTCCTTGCATTCCAGAATCACCGTACCGCTCTCCAGAGAACGGACGGTATGCCACTGGCCGATGGGGATGTTGATAGCGGGCACCGGACCGCCGGGGGACAACTCAATGGACTCCGTGCAGGTCTTCCCCTGGCCGTCATAAAACTCCTCCACCAGGCGGCCGCGCAGGCAGACTACCGTCTCTGACGACTTCCTGTGCCGGTGTATGGGCAGCGGCGACTCCGGCTCTATCGCATTCAGCATCCGCTGCGACTTATCCTCCGCCGAATTGCGAAGGTCCATATTCATCCTCAGCCGCGGGCTCGCCTTCGCCTGCGCCGTGAGGGTGTCCAGTATTTCCCGGGTGATGATCATATCTTGTAATTCTTCAACACATCCAACGGCTCCCAACCCAGCTCTTTGCGCGCTTTTTCGTTGCTGAAGGTAAGGCTCTTCGTCATTTTCTTCAACTTATACGAA
>CACYHC010000011.1 GCA_902774145.1 uncultured Bacteroidia bacterium | reverse complement strand
GGTGCAGGCACTCAATGACGAAGACAGGGATTTATACATCAGGAATATGGAAAGCGCATTTGACATACAATCCGAAATCTGGTACGCGAGGCAGGAGGGAGAAGCCAGAGGCGAAGCCAAAGGACGGGCGGAAGGGGCCTCCGCCAGGACTGACGAGATTGCCCGGAGCATGAAGGCGCTGGGCATCCCGGAAACTCAAATCGTTCAATCTACCGGCCTGACGCCCGAACAGGTTCAAGCGTTATAAGGGCCGCATCGCGGCCACGGGGAGGTCCCACGCTTTCCCCCGGGTGAACAACAATAAAAAAATTTTTTTATCTTTGCGCGTTTATTGTTGGTTCAACCTAAATTTTCTACCTATGAAGAGAATCAAGTTTTTGCTTCCGATTCTGTTCCTTGCCCTCGGTATGTCTGCCTTCGCGCAGAATACGACCGTGAAAGGTAAGGTAACGACATCGGACGGAGAACCTTTGGTTGGTGCCTATGTCCTCATCAAGGGCACCACCACCGGAGTCATGTCGGACACGGAGGGTGCGTTCACCCTCACGGCTCCCGCCTCCGGAACCCTGGTGGTAGCTTTCCTGGGCATGCAGACCAAGGAAGTTCCCGTTGCTCCCACTGTCACTGTTTCACTGGAACAGGACAGGGAATTCCTCAAAGAGGTCGTCGTGACGGCCATGGGTATCTCCCGCGAGAAGAAAGCGTTGGGATATGCCACGCAGGCCGTTCAGAGCGATGAACTCACTACCGCCGCGGCGACGGATCTTGCCAGCGCAATGTCCGGCAAGGTTTCCGGCGTACAGATCAAGCCGTCTTCCGGCATGCCCGGTGCATCCACGCAGATTGTCATCCGTGGTGCCCGTTCCTTCACCGGGAACAACTCGCCGCTGTACGTGATCGACGGTATGCCCATCGCGTCCACGCCGGACCTGAGCACTGACCAGAGTGTTACCGGCGCCGACTATGCGACCCGTGCCCTGGATATCGATCCCAACGACATCGAGAGCGTCAACATCCTGAAGGGCCAGGCTGCGTCCGCCCTGTACGGTATGCGCGCCAGCAACGGTGTCATCGTGATCACCACCAAGAGCGGAAAGAACCTCACCAACACCCGTCCGTCCGTGACCTTCAATTCCACCTTCGCGTGGTCCACGCTTTCGGTAAAGCCCGAAGTACAGACGGATTTTGCCCAGGGTTCCGGCGGTGTTTTCAACCCTAACACTTCGCTGAACTGGGGGCCGGAAATCTCCACCCTTGCCGATGACCCTAACTATGGTGGCAATACGGCCAACACTTATACGGCCGGCGGAACCGATCTGCACCCCGGACAGTATTATGTTCCCCAGCGGGCCGCCGCAGGGCTTGATCCCTGGGCCACCCCGCGGGCGTATGACAATATCGGCGATTTCTTCCAGGTTGGTTTTACCCAGAGCAATAACGTCAGCGTAGCCCAGAACCTGGGCCGCGGCGAGTATTCCTTCAGCCTGGGCAATACCCACCAGACCGGTATCGTCCCCTCCACGGGAATGGAGCGTTTCAACGCCAAGCTCAATGCTTCCGCAAGACTCGGCAAGTACTTCACGACCGGCGCCAGCGCCAACTTCGTGATGACGGACGTGAACAAGCAGTCCGGTGCGAATGACGGTATCACCGCCATGGTTTATGGCGCTCCGGCCAGCTACGACCTCAAGGGCATCCCCAGCCACAAGAAGGATCACCCCGAGCAGCAGAATACCTACCGTGCAACCGGCGGCTTCCCTGCACCTTACTGGGCGATGGAGAACAATACCTTCAAGGAGAAGTCCCAGCGTTTCTTCGGCAACGCCTACCTGGATTTCCGTTATCCCTTCTCCCCGGATATGTTCCTCGACCTGAAATACCAGATCGGCGACGATGCCTACACCACCACCTACACCGATGTATTCGGTTACGGTATGTCCAACGGCCAGGGTGAAATCGACGAGATGAGCTACACCAGCAACGAGCTCAACTCCCTCTTCACGGCTTCCTTCGACTGGAAGATCACCCCGGACCTGCACCTCAACATCCTCTACGGTAATGAGGTCGTCTATAACCAGACCTCCTTCGTGGATGCCTGGGGACAGAGTTTCAACTTCAGCGGTTGGAACAACCTCAACAATGCTTCCAACTATTCGTCTTCCATAAGCCGCTACCGCTACCTCTCCTTCGGTAACTTCTACAACATCGCCCTGGATTGGAAGAGCATCCTTTACTTCAATACCACCGGCCGTTACGACCTCGTTTCCAAGATGCCGCGCGGCAGCCGTGGATTCTTCTATCCTTCCGTATCCCTGGGCTTCGTGTTTACCGAAATCGAGCCGCTCAGGAACAATGTCCTGACCTTCGGTAAGTTGCGTGCTTCCTACGCCGAAGTGGGTATGGCCGGACAGTACTACAAGTCCTTCTATTCCGTACCGACCTATGGCGGCGGCTTCTATTCCGGTTCCCCGATCAGCTACCCGCTGAACGGCATCGTGGCCTATTCGCCCTATTCCGTCCTGTATGATGAGAACCTCCGTCCGCAGAACACCCGTTCCTACGAAGTGGGTGCCGAACTCGCCTTCTGGGAGGGACTCGTTTCCCTGGAATATACCTATTCCCGTCAGCTTGTGAAGGACCAGATCTTCGAGGTCCCGCTCGCCGGTTCCACCGGATACCAGTACAAGATGATGAACGCCGGTTCCATCCATACCGACGCCCACGAGCTCACCCTCGGCATCAACCCCGTCCGTTCGCGTGACGTCAACCTGAATTTCGACTTCAACTTCACCAAGATCGACAACTATGTGGACGAGTTGGCGGAAGGTGTCGAGAGCATCTACCTCGGCGGCTTCACGGAGCCCCAGGTCCGTGCCGGTATCGGCGACAAGTTCCCCGTCATCTACGGTGTGGGCTATGTCCGTGATCCGGAAGGACACGTCGTCGTCGACGAGGACGGTCTTCCCGAGATCGGCGAGGAGAAGGTGATCGGCAGCGTGTCCCCTGACTTCCAGCTGGGCCTGACCACCTCTCTCGAGGTATTCAAGGTTCGTCTGAGCGCCACCTTCGACTGGAAGTGCGGCGGACAGATGTACTGCGGTTCCTACACGATGATGGATTACTACGGCACGAGCAAGCGCTCCGGGGAATACCGCAAGATGGAGAAGTTCCTCTTTGACGAGGAAGCCGGCGCCGTCAAGCGTACCGCGAACGGCGGCTATGCCCCCAACGACATCTACATCAGCGGAAGCGATGCTTATTACTACTATGATCGTCTGAACTACATTTCCGAGTCCTTCGTGCACGACACTTCCTTCCTCAAGCTGCGCGAACTCTCCCTGAGTTATCCTTTCACCTTCGGCAAGCGGGTGTCCCTGACGCTCAGCGCCTTTGCCCGCAACCTCATTCTCTGGAGCAATCTGAAGGGATTCGATCCCGAGGCTTCCCAGGGTAACAACAACATGGGTGGTGCATTCGAGCGCTTCTCGCTGCCCGGTGCTTCCAGCTACGGATTCGGTTTAACCCTTAAATTCTAAGCCGTATGAAAAAATTATTATACCTTTCGCTTGCGGCTGCATGCCTGACCGTATTTGCGTCTTGTTCCGACGATGCGCTTGACGCCGTAAATGCGGATCTTAACCATCCCCAGACCGCCGATGCGAAGTTCGTCTTCGCCGACCTGTGCCTTTCGTCGGCCTTCAATGTGGCCGGCGGTGATTTCAACACCTATCTCGGCGTGGCCGTCGAGCACTGGGGCGGATGCCACAACCAGCTTTACAAGGCGGATCAGCGCGATGGTGAGTGGATTTCCTCGTCCTGCTTCGACAATGCCTGGACACAGACCTACAAGGCCATCTCTGACGCCCGTACCATCATTGCCAAGTGCGATCCCAATTCCGGAACCACGGATGCGGGGAATACCGCCCTTGCCTCGGCCGCAAAGGTGCTGCTGGCCTATGATTCGGCGGTGCTGACCGACCTCTTCGGCGACACCCCCTATTCGCAGGCCTGTGATTATGACAAGTACAAGACGCCCGACCTGGACAAGCAGGAAGATATCTACAAGACGATCTTCACCCTGCTCGACGAGGCGATTGCCGGCCTTGAAGATGCGGGCTCCATCGGTACTGGAAGCTATGACTTCATCTATGGCGGAAAGGCCGACAAGTGGCTGAAATTCGCCTATGGTCTGCGCGCCCGCCTGACGATGCATAACATCCTGCGCGCTGCGGACAAGGCGGCTGCCTATGCTTCTATTCTGAGCGATATCGAGAACTCCTTCGAATCGGCGGAAGACCAGGCGAGTTTCACCCAGTATGACGGTGTGAACAATCTCAATCCGCTGTTCGCGTTCTGGATTGCCCGTGAGGCCATTGCCGCCTCCGGGAGCTTGTACGACAAACTGGCGGAACGCGAGGATCCCCGTCTCGCGATGATTTACTGCTATCCCTGGGTGGGCTGGTTCAATCCTACGGATCCCGAGGAAGAGTTCGACCCCGTCCCCAACGGAGAGGGCTTCGAGGCGCAGGAGTGGTACACCGACGATGTGTATCTCTATGCGGTGGATGCTCCCACCCATCTGCTCAGCTACGCGGAACTTCAGTACCTGAAGGCCGAGGTGCTTGCGCGCACGGGAATCTATACGGAGGCGCGTGCCGCCCTCAAAGAGGCCCTTGCCGCCACCTTCGTGAACGTCAATGTGAACGTGAAGTCTTCGTGTAACTTTACGGATACGCAGGGATATGGTGTCTATGGTCCCAACTACGATGGTGACTATCTGACCCCGGCGGATGCGGAGGCTTATGCCGCCCGCGTGTTCGATACCCTGGACGACGCGGAACTGCTCGCCGAGATTATGGTGCAGAAGTACCTCTTCTTCCACAATGCCAACGGCGGCAGCGTGGAGGCCTTCAATGACGTGCGTCGTCTGAAGGCGGAAGGCGGTGAGGCGGCGGAATACATCGCGCTGGCCAACCCCAACAATGCCACCAAGTTCCCCCTGCGCTGCGGTTACGGTTCGTCCGACACGACGACCAACCCCAACATCAAGAACGCTTTCGGTGACGGCAGCTATGTCTACACCGAGAATGTCTGGTGGGCAGGCGGAAAACGATAGTCTATTCGACTTTTCGGATAAAAAATCAGCGCAGGCAACCGTCTGCGCTGTTTTTTTATCGCTTCATCATCCGCCGGGCCAGGCCGATCAGCCGGTAGGGCATATAGCGGAAGCCCGGGTCGGGCCGCGCTGGCGTATCCAGTACGGTGCGCTCGTGGCTGAACGCCAGGAAACTGCGCTCGCCGTGGTAACTGCCCATGCCGGAATTCCCCACGCCGCCGAAGGGTACCTTGCCGTTGGCTACGTGCATAATCACATCGTTGATGCAGGCTCCGCCGGAAGTGGTCCGGGCGAGCATCTCCAGCCCGTGGCGCCGCCGTCCGAAATAATAGAAGGCCAGCGGCTTTTCGCGCGCGTTCACGAAGGAAACGACTTCGTCGCGTTCCCGGAAGGTCAGTATCGGAAACACCGGGCCGAAAATCTCTTCCTGCATCACGGGTGCATCAGGGCTCACCCCGTCCAGTAGCGTCGGTTCCATCCAGCGCGTAGACGCATCATAACGCCCGCCGGCCACCACGGTGCCGTCCTTCAGGTAGCCCGTTACCCGCTCGAACGCAAGGTCGCGCACCAGGTGCACATAATGCGGCGAATGTTCCGTCCCTTCCGGATAAAGCGCCGCGAGCGCCTCTTGGAAGGCCGCGATAAACGCCTCCTTGATGTCTTCGTGCAGGAACAGGTAATCGGGCGCGATGCAGGTCTGGCCGCTGTTGAGGCACTTCCCCCAGGCAATGCGCCGGGCTGCCATCCGCAGGTCCGCGTCCTTGTCCACGATACAGGGGCTCTTGCCGCCCAGCTCCAGCACCAGTGGCGTGAGGTACTTCGCCTGCGCGGCCATCACCACCTTCCCGAGCGCCGGACTCCCGGTGAAGAACACGACATCGAAACGCTGCGCAAGCAGCGCGGTGTTCACTTCCCGGTTCCCCAGGACAACGGCGATATAACGCTCCGCAAAGGTTTCGGCAATCATCTGCGCCAGCAAGGAAGAAACCGCCGGCACATAGGGGGAGGGCTTCAGGATAGCGGTACATCCCGCGGCGATGGCGCCCACCAGCGGGCTCAGCAACAACTGCACCGGATAATTCCACGGCGCAATGATCAGGCTGCAGCCCAGCGGCTCGCGCATCAGGTAGGTGCGCGACGGAAAGAGCGTCAGCGGCGTGGGTTTGCGCCGCCGCAGCGTCCAGCGCTCCAAATGCTTCAGCGCCTCTCCGATTTCTCCGTACAATAACCCGAACTCCGTCAGGAACGCCTCCTCCGGCCCCTTGTGCAGGTCCGTCCACAGCGCATCGCAAAGCGGCTGCTCCCACTTGGACAGCGCCGCACGCAGCTTCCGCAACTGCTCCTTCCGGAACTTCAGCTCCCTCGTCTCCCCGCTCGCATAATACGCCCGCTGCGCTGCGACCAGATTTTCTATATCCATCATAAGGTATTATACTTGGTATAGTTGAGCATCTGGCCGAGCAGGCTCTCGGGATAGACCAACTTGTAGTCGACCACGGTGCCGCCCTTCTCCACCGGCACGATATCCGGATTGAGGAACCCGCCATACGGCTTGAGCCCCAGCGCCTTGTAGCGCTCCAGCACCTCCCGGTGAATCTGCGGGTCGATATTCACGGCATACTTCTCCACCAGCGCCTTCCCCGCGGCATAATCGCCTTCGGACTTGATGCGCTGGATTTCGGCCAGCAGCGCGCCGAACTGCTCCCGCAGCAGGGCATAATCCGTCACGCAGAAATAGGTCTTGCCCTCGCGCTCGCGCTTCTCGATAGCGCCGCCCTGCTCATAGCACCATTCGGCGATGAGCTTGCGGTTCTGCATATGCGCTTCGGTATTCGGCCGTCCTAGCTCCACGCGGGTGAACTGCGTCATCAGCCCGTTGCGGATATAAGCGGCATATTCGGCCTTGTAGGCCTCGGGGTCGGGCATAATGCCCAGTTCGACAAGCTTCGGGTCGGCGGCATACCACAGGCCGAAGAGGTCTGCGCGCGCTTCTTCCAGCGTCGAGGCATATTCGCCCATCGCCGTAGCGGAAACGCCCGGGAGCAGCTGTCCGGAGCCGTGTCCGAGGCATTCGTGCAGGTCGGTGTGCACCTCGCTGGCATAGGAGCCCCACTTGTGCGCAAGTTCGATTTCCGCTTCGTCCCAGGCGAACTCCTTCAGGGTGCTGTTGGGCATTTCCTCGGCGCTGAAGTCATAGGCGTGCGTAATGTTGGCGATGGTGACGGACTTCGAACCGTACTCCTTGCGGATCCAGTCCGCGTTGGGCAGGTTGATGCCGATCGGCGTGGAGGGATAGGCGTCGCCCGCGAGGCAGACGGCGTTGATGACCTTGGCGCTGATGCCTTTCACGGTGCTTTTCTTGAAACGCGGGTCGGTGGGGGAGTTGTCCTCGAACCACTGGGCGTTCGCGGCGAGCAGTTCCGTGCGCTGCGACGCGGCCGCGTCCTTGATGTTCACGTGGCCTTCCCAGGAACCCTTGCGGCCCAGCGGGTCGTTGTAGTCCTCGACGAATCCGTTCACGAAGTCCACCGTCCCGATGGTGTCCTTCACCCATTCGATATTGAAGGCATCCCACTCCCGCAGGTCGCCGCTGCGGTAATAGGCCACCAGGCGCGCCAGGGCCTGCTTTTGAATCTCGTTCTCGGCGAAGCCGGCCGCCGCTTCCAGCTCTGCGCAGATCTTGTCGATGGCGGGGCCGTAGATGCCGCCGGATTTCCAGGGGAGTTCCACGACGCGGCCGTTCTCCTTCACGACCTTGGTGTTAAGGCCCGTGGAAACGGGGTGCGCTTCGGCGGAGTCCTCGATGCCGGCGTAGTAGCGTTCCACCTCGGCGCGGGTCACGCCGTCATAGAAATTGACGCCGGAAAGTGCGACGATATCCCCGTCCGTACGGGTGCTGCGGCGCTGCGGATAGAGGTCCGGGTCATACATATAGGCGAGCAGCAGTTCCCGCGTGTCCTCGTCCGTTCCCACGGCGCTCATCAGGGCGTCGAAATACTGTGCCGGGCAGCCGGGGAAGAATTTGTCTTCCGCGTAATGGTGGTGGATGCCGGCGGAGAAGAACACCCGCTTGGCGTATTCCTCGAAGGCGGCCCATTCCGCGCCGGACTTGTCCCCGTCATAGTCCTTCAAGATGGCTTCCAGGGTGTGCTTGAGGGTGATATTATGCTTACAGTTCTGGTCCCAGTGAATTTCGTTTCCCCACTTGGCGGCCTCGGCCAGGTGATAGGCGTAGGCCTTCTGCTGCAGGCTCAGTTCCTCCCAGCCGGGCACCGTGTAACGCATGACCTTGATGTCCGCGAACTGGTCGAGCGTGTATTTGAAATCTTTTTCTTTTTCGGGTTTGCAGGAGAAGGCGGCGATTCCCGCCAGGGCAATCAGTGACATTTTTGCAATCGTTTTCATAGAAATGTGGTTTTCGCAGCGTCAAAGTTAACAATTTTTATTTTTTTGACATTTTTTTACGTTTTTTACCGCCACCTTTGGCCGTATGAAGCTAAAGGATTTGCCGGCTGCCGAGCGGCCGAGAGAAAAAATGCTCGCACTGGGCCCCTCGGGGCTCAGCAACGGAGAACTCCTGGCCATTCTCCTGCGGACGGGAACGAAGGGAGAGACGGCCCTGGACCAGGGACGGAAACTGCTGGCCGCCGCCGGCGGTACGCTCACCGGCCTGTTCGCCCTGTCGGGAAAGGGGGTGGCCGCCTTCAAGGGCATCGGCCCTTACAAGGCGTCCTCGGTGATGGCCGCCCTGGAACTGGGGCGCCGCTTCCTGGCGGAAAAGCCGTCCCTGCAGCGCACGCCGCTCTCCTGCGGCCGGGCCGTGGCGGAGTATATGCTGCCGCGCCTCAAGGGCCTGGACCACGAAGAACTCTGGATCATTTACCTGAATATCGGGAATTTCCCGCTCGCATGTGAACGGATGACCTCCGGCGGATGGACATCCACCTCGCTGGATATCAAGCAGATCGCCCGTGCGGCGCTGGAGCGCGGAGCGTCTTCGCTGATCCTGGTGCACAACCATCCCTCCGGGGACCCGCTGCCCAGCCGGGCGGACATCAGCGGGACGAACAACCTCAAAAAGGCCCTCGCGGCCGTCACGCTGAAGCTGCTGGACCACGTCATCCTTTCGGACGGGAGTTTCTATTCCTTTGAGGAGGAGGCTGCCCGGGAGTTATAATTCTTTCCGCCAGCGGGCGATGGGAATGCCCAGCTGTCCGCGGTACTTGGCAATGGTGCGGCGCGCCACGTCGTAGCCCTTCTGCCGCATCGCGTCGACGAGCTGCTCGTCGGTCAGCGGCTTGCGCTTGTCTTCCGCAGCCACGCACTCGGACAGCGCTTTCTTCAGTTCGCGCGTCGATACTTCTTCGCCCTCGCTGTTCTCCATGCCTTCGGAGAAGAAATACTTGAGCGGATAGATGCCGAAGGGCGTTTCGATGTATTTGCTGCTGACGACGCGGGAGACGGTGGAGATGTCGAAGCCGGTGACGGCGGCGATATCCTTGAGTACCATGGGTTTGAGGTCGGCGTCGTCGCCGCTCAGGAAAAAGTCGTACTGGTAGTCGAGAATAGCCTGCATCGTCTTTTGCAGGGTGTTGTGCCGCTGTTTGACCGCTTCGATGAACCATTTGGCGGCATCGAGTTTCTGCCGCACGAAGGTGACGGCATCCTTCTGCGCCCGCTGCGATGCGCCCTGCGACCGGTGGATCATCTCGGCGTACTGGGGGTTCACCCGGAGCTGGGGGATGTTGAAGCGCGGCATTTCGAAGGAAAGGCGTCCGTCTTCGCCCTCGGTCAGCACGAAATCCGGCACGATTTGCTGCGTGCGGTCTTCGTAGGCGCTGTCCACCTGCCCGCCGGGCGCCGGGTTCAGGCGCAGGATCTTGGCCGTGGCGGCCTTCAGTTCATCGGCGCCGAGCTGCAGCCGCGCCATGATTTTGTCGAAGTGCCGGTTCGAGAACTCCGTATAACAGGACTCCAGGATGCGGATGGCGTTGCGCACGGCCTCGCCGGGCTTTTCCGCGCGCAACTGGAGCAGCAGACACTCGCGCAGGTCCCTGGCGCCGATGCCGGGCGGATCCAGGGTCTGTACCACGGCCAGCATCCGCTCCACTTCCGCCTCGTCGGTCTGGATGCCGGCGCGGAAGGCGAGGTCGTCCACCAGGGTCGGGAGGTCGCGGCGCAGGTAGCCGTCGTCGTCCAGGCTGCCGATGATGAACAGCGCGATTTCCCGTTCGTGAGGGGTCAGTTCGCAGTAGCCCAGCTGGTCGCGCAGGCCCTGCGTAAAACTTTCGTGGATGGAGAAGGTGTTGTATTCCGGCATCGGGTCCCGGCCCCGGTTGTTGACCCGGAGCTTGTAGGGGGCGATGCTGTCGTCTTCCTGCAGTTCGTCCAGGGAGACCTCGGTGCGTTCCTCTTCGCTTTCGGGATTGGGCGTGTCGTCCAGGACGGGGTTCTGTTCCAGTTCGGCGCGGATGCGCTGTTCCAGCTCCTGGACGGGGAGCTCGATCAGCTTGATGGTCTGAATCTGGAGCGGAGAAAGTTTTTGCTGCTGTTTGAGTTCCAGCCCCTGTCCGAGCGTTGGCATAGGCTATTCTCCCTCTTCTGCCGTTGCTTCCGCCGCGGCCGCAATGGCCTCCAGGACGGCTTTCCGTTCACTGGGAAGGACGGGATAGCGGAAGGATTCCCCCACGATGAAACAGCCCGGGAAGGTCTGCTGGATGCGTTTCAGTTCCCGCGCGGCATCGGTCTTGGTGCGGAAATAGCCGACGGTCACCTTGTAACTGGAGTGCGAGTAACTGCGCTCGGCGGGCAGGTCCGGATAAGTGCCCTTGAAAAGGGTCAGGGCGCGGGCGGACTCCAGGTCGGAATCCTTGCCGTTGCCCGTGTAAATCCGGATGCGGAACCCGTTCATGCTGTATTTTTCGTTGAGCAGCAACTGCTCCTCAAAAGCGCTGCGCACCGCCTCGCTCTGCCGCACTTTCACGGCAGGGGACAGCTCGGAGAGGATGTCCGACTGCGCCCGGGCCGCCAGGCAGCCCAGGAGAAGGAAGAGGAGGGTCAGCGTCTTTTTCATCGTTTCAGAACAGTTTCAGCAGGTCCGCCATCGGGACGTCCTTGTATTCAAAGGTGTGCCGCAGTCCGCTTTTCAGCGAAATCAGGGCCACGATATCGACGGTGTACTCCGACTGGGCGCTCCCGTTCAGCGACGAGAAAAGCGACAGTACGCCGCCCTCGCCCTGCAGTTCTCCGCCCAGCGGAACCTTGTAGTCCTTGACGCACTTCCCTTCGACAAAAATGTCCGAGGCATTGACTTTCAGGAAGTTCTCCCCGTTCCGCTTGATCATGCCCTGCGCATCCCGGATAATCAAGTCCGTCGCGGGATTGTCCACGGTCAGGACGAGGATGGCGTCCAGGGAACGCAGCCCCGTCGGCGTGACGGAGTGCAGCCTGCAGTCGGTCACCCGGATGTCCTTGTAGGAACTGACGCAACTGCAAAGCAGCGCGCAGCAGAGCAGCAAAGCGGGAAGGAATCGTTTCATCGGGGCAAATATAATAAAAATATCTCTATCTTTGCGCCGATGAAAAAGGTCTATATCGAGACATACGGCTGCCAGATGAATGTCAGCGACAGCGAGGTGGTGCTTTCCCTGCTCGCCGATGCGGGCTATGCGCGTACCGCCGATATCGCTGAGGCCGATGTCATCCTCGCGAACACCTGTTCCGTGCGCGACAATGCCGAACAGCGCATCCGCGGACGCATCGACTACTTCGCGCAGTACCGCAAGGCGCGCCGGGGGGTGCTCGTAGGCATCCTCGGCTGCATGGCCGAACGCCTGAAAGAAGCGCTGACGGAAAGTGGGAAGGTCGATATCGTCGCGGGCCCCGACGCCTACCGCAGCCTGCCTGCGCTGCTGGAAGCGGCTTTCGACGGGCATCCGCAGGTGAACGTGCTGCTTTCGCGTGAAGAAACTTACGCCGATATCACCCCGGTCCGCACCGACGAAGCGGGCGTTTCCGCCTTCATTTCCATTATGCGCGGCTGCAACAATGTCTGTTCCTACTGCGTGGTGCCGTTCACGCGCGGGGCGGAGCGCAGCCGGGACCCGCACAGCATCGTCCGCGAGGCCTGCGACGTATTTCAGCGCGGCTACCGCGAAGTGACCCTCCTGGGCCAGAACGTCGATTCCTATCTGTGGAAGGGCGCGGACGGCTCGCAGGTGAACTTTGCGCAGCTGCTGGAGCAGGTGGCGCTGGTGTCCCCGGCGTTGCGCGTCCGCTTCTCCACCTCCAATCCCCAGGACATTTCCGACGAGGTCATCTACACGATGGCCCGCCACGAAAATATCTGCAGGCACATCCACCTTCCGGTGCAGTCCGGCAGCAACCGGATGCTGGAAAAGATGCGCCGCCGCTACACGCGGGAGTGGTACCTGGAGCGGGTGGCCTTCCTGCGCAGCGTCATTCCGGACTGCGGCCTGACGACCGATGTCATCGCCGGGTTCTGCTCGGAAACCGAAGAAGACCACCGGGATACGCTCTCGCTCTTCGAGGAGGTGGGCTTCGATTCCGCCTTTATGTTCTGCTATTCCGAGCGCCCCGGGACCCTGGCCGCCCGCAAATATCCCGACGACGTGCCGCAGGTGGTCAAGGTGCGGCGCCTCAACGAAATCATTGCCCTGCAGGGCCGCAAGAGCCTGGAAAGTTACCGCGCCGACATCGGAAAGACCTTCCGCGTGCTGGTGGAGGGCCCGTCCAAGAAAGGCTCCGGACAACTTTGCGGACGCGCCTCCAACAACAAGATGTGCGTCTTCGAGGCCCCGCACGCCAGGGCGGGGGAGTATCTGGACGTGGTGGTCCGGGACTGCACCTCGGCCACGCTGCTCTGCGAACTTGCTTAAAAAATCTTGCAAGGGAAAAAATTAATTGCTACTTTTGCAGTCCCTATCCAACACGGTGCGATTAGTTCAGTTGGTAGAGCACCAGATTGTGGTTCTGGGTGTCGTGGGTTCGAGTCCCACATCGCACCCCAAAAGAAATGAGAGCGGCCGGACGGTTGTTCTCATTTTTTCTATTATCTTTGCGCTATGGACTATTCTAACGTTTCTTTCAGGGGCGACGGCCGCCTGAAACTCCTGATCATCGTGGGCACGCGCCCGGAAATCATCCGCCTGGCGGCGGTCATCAGCAAGTGCCGGGAATACTTCGACACCCTGCTCGCGCATACCGGACAGAATTATGATTACAACCTCAACGGTGTGTTTTTCAAGGACTTGAAGCTAGCGGCCCCGGAGGTGTATATGGATGCCGTCGGCGCGGACCTCGGCGAGACGATGGGCAACATCATCGCCGAAAGCTACAAGCTGATGGTGGCGGTCCGGCCGGATGCCGTCCTGGTCTTGGGCGACACGAACAGCTGCCTGAGCGTCATCGGCGCCAAGCGGCTGCACATCCCCATTTTCCACATGGAAGCGGGCAACCGCTGCAAGGACGAATGCCTGCCCGAAGAAACAAACCGCCGCATCGTCGACATCATTTCCGACGTGAACCTCGCGTACAGCGAGCACGCGCGCCGCTACCTCGCCGAATGCGGGCTGCCCAAGGAACGCACCTATGTGACCGGTTCGCCGATGGCGGAGGTCCTGCACGCCAACCTCGCCGATATCGAAGCGAGCGACGTACACGCCCGCCTGGGGCTCGAAAAGGGCCGCTATATCCTGCTCAGCGCGCATCGCGAGGAAAATATCGACACCGAGAAGAACTTCCTGTCGCTCTTCGGCGCCATTAACGCCCTTGCGGCGAAGTATAATATGCCGATTCTCTATTCCTGCCACCCGCGCAGCCGCAAGCGTCTGGAAGCGTCGGGATTCCAGCTCGATTCTCGCGTAATACAGCACGAACCGCTCGGGTTCCACGATTATAACTGCCTGCAGATGAACGCCTTCGCGGTGGTGTCCGACAGCGGTACCCTGCCCGAGGAAAGCAGTTTCTTCACGAGCGTCGGCCATCCGTTCCCCGCCGTTTGCATCCGCACGTCGACCGAGCGTCCGGAGGCCCTCGACAAGGCCTGTTTCATCCTCGCCGGCATCGATGAAAAGTCCTTGCTCCAGGCCGTAGATACTGCGGTGGCAATGAACCAAGCCGGTGATTACGGTACGCCGGTGCCCGTTTATACGGACGAGAACGTCTCCACCAAGGTGGTGAAAATCATCCAGTCTTACACGGGGATTGTGAACCGGATGGTCTGGCGGAAAAATATTTTGTGAATTTGCGCGGCAGAGAGTATCTTTGTCGTATGAAAATCACGGAGGCAAAATTTGCGGGCAGCAGTGCCAGGATAGAAGGCAGGCCGCAGCGTCGCCTCCCTGAATTCGCCTTTATCGGACGGTCCAATGTGGGGAAATCCTCCCTGATCAATCTGCTCTGCGGCAACCGGAAGCTGGCGATGACTTCCGCCACGCCCGGAAAGACCAAGGTCGTCAATCATTTTCTGGTGAATGACAGCTGGTACCTGGTGGACCTGCCGGGCTACGGCTATGCGCGGCTTCCCGGGAAGTTGCGTGATGCCCTGAAGGCGATGATTTCCGATTATGTGCTTCGCTCCGAAGAGCTTGTGCAGCTCTTTGTACTCCTCGACTCCCGCCACGACCTGCAGAAGGCGGACCGGGAATTCATTACCTTCCTGGGGGAGAACGGCATCCCCTTCGCGCTGGTGTACACCAAGGCGGACAAACTGGGCCCAGAGGCGCTTAAGGCGCAGATGCAGCGCAACGAGGCGGCGCTCCTGGAGCAGTGGGAGTCGCTCCCGCCGGTGTTCGTCACTTCGTCGTCGAGCGGGAAGGGCCGGGAGGAAATCCTGGACTATATACAGGACCTATTTAATCAACATAAACAATGATTCACAGCCACAGAATGGAATTGTTCGCGTGCAGGGCTTCGGAAGCCTTCGCCTGCCGCGTGATTGAACATCTCAACCAGCTCCGCTCGCCCGGCGAGCCGGAACTGCATCTCGGAAATCTGGAAGTGACGCCGTTCAGCGACGGAGAATTCCAACCGCACTTTTCGGACAGCGTCCGGGGGGCTACGGTGTACATTCTCCAGTCCACCATTCCGCCCGCAGACAACCTGATGGAGCTGCTGCTGACCATCGATGCGGCGAAGCGGGCGTCGGCGGACAAGGTGATTGCGGTGATGCCGTATTACGGCTGGGCGCGCCAGGACCGCAAGGACCGGCCGCGCGTGGCGATCGGCGCGAAACTGGTGGCGAACCTGCTGCGGGCCGCCGGTGCCGACCGGGTGATGACCTGTGACCTGCACGCCGAGCAGATCCAGGGCTTTTTCGACATTCCTGTGGATCATGTGTATGCCAGCCGCGTGTTCATTCCGTACCTGGCCTCGCTGAATATCGAGAACCTGGCGATAGCCGCGCCGGATATGGGCGGTGCCAAGCGGGCCAATACCTATGCCAAGGCGCTGGCCGCTTCGGTGATTATCTGTCACAAGACGCGCGAGCGGGCGAATGTCGTCGGGTCGATTACGGCCATCGGCGAGGTGGAGGGGAAGAATGTCATTATCGTCGACGATATGATCGATACGGCGGGGACGCTGTGCAAGGCGGCGGATGTCCTCAAGGAGAAGGGGGCTGCGAGCGTCTGTGCCTGTGCGACGCACGGTATCCTGTCCGGAAAGGCGCTGGAGCGGATTCATGCGTCGGCGCTGGAGACCGTGTATATTACGGATACGATTCCGCATCCGGAGCTGGCGGAGGATCCGAAGATCCGCATCGTCTCCATGACGGAAGTCTTTGCCCGTATCATCCATAAAGTATATAACTACGAGCCGATCAGTCCTGATTTTATGTTTTAAAGGATGAAGCTGATTATACTGTCTATTCTCATCGTGGCGCTTTGCGTGCTGCTGTTGTGCTTCAATATTCTGCTGAGGCGCAAGGAGTTCCCGAAGTTCGATGTAGGCAGTAACGAGGAGATGCGCAAGCGGGGAATCCGCTGTTTCAAGGATGAGGATGCATCCTTTCATCCTCGTCCTTGCAGTGATTGCGACGCCTGCGAGCGGGTAACGAAGTGAAAGATTGCGAATAACTTAATAACCGGTGAAACTTGTGTATGAGTCTTGTAGCGATTGTAGGACGACCGAATGTAGGGAAATCCACACTGTTTAACCGCCTGGTCGGGATGCGTCAGGCCATTGTGGATGACGAGTCCGGCGTGACCCGCGACCGTCATTACGGCCGCTGCGAGTGGTGCGGCCGCGAATTTTCCGTCGTGGATACGGGCGGTTATACGAATGCGTCGGAGGATGTGTTCGAGAAGGCCATCCGTTCGCAGGTGGAGATTGCCGTCGAGGAGGCGGACGTGGTGCTCTTCGTCGTGGAGGCGGGGACGGGTGTGACCGATTATGATTCCGCCATCGCCGCGATGTTGCGTCGGAGCAAGAAGCCGGTCGTTCTTTGCGTGAACAAGGTGGATTCGGGCGAGAAGGTGTTTGATACCTATCAGTTCTATTCCCTGGGCCTGGGCGATTTGTACGGGATTTCCGCGGCGAACGGCAGCGGTACCGGCGACCTGCTGGATGCGGTGGTCGCCTCCCTTCCGCCCGAAACCCCCGCCGATGCCGCCGATCCGCTGGAAGGTATTCCCCGCGTGGCGATTATCGGTAAGCCCAATGTGGGCAAGTCTTCGCTGACGAACGCCCTGCTCGGCGAGGAGCGCAATATCGTGACGCCGATTGCCGGGACGACCCGCGATTCCATTTCCACCCGCTACAACAAGTTCGGCCACGACCTGATGCTGGTCGATACAGCCGGTATCCGCCGCAAGGCGAAGGTGAAGGAGGACCTGGAGTTTTATTCCGTGATGCGGTCCATCCGCGCCATCGAAAACGCGGATGTCTGTGTCCTGATGATTGACGCCACTTCCGGTATGGAGGCGCAGGATATGAATATTTTCAACCTGATCGTGCGCAACCGCAAGGCCTGTGTGCTGGTGGTGAACAAGTGGGACCTTTTCGAGAAGGACAGCAATACGATGCGGGAATATACGCGGGGCATCAAGGCCCGCGTCGCCCCTTTTGACGACGTGCCCGTGATTTTTACCAGCGTGGAGAAGAAGCAGCGTATCGCCGACGTGCTGGATGCCGTGGAGCAGGTGTATGCCAATTATTCCCAGAAGATTCCCACGGCGCGGCTCAACGAGGCCCTGCTGCCCGTCATCGAGGAAACCCCGCCCCCGGCCTGGAAGGGGAAGTATGTGAAAGTCAAGTATGTGACGCAGCTTCCCACGCGTTTCCCGGCCTTTGCCTTCTTCTGCAATCTGCCCCAGTATATCAAGGAACCCTACAAGCGTTTCCTGGAGAACCAGCTTCGTGAACATTTTAACCTGACAGGATGCCCGGTCCAGATTTTCTGCCGCAAGAAGTAACGCCGCTCGCCCTGTCCGAACTGCAGGGGCGAATCAAAGAGGGCGTCGAGTCCGCCTGTCCCGCCAAATGCTGGGTACAGGCGGAAATCGCATCTGTTTCCGTCAAGGCCAACGGCCATTGTTATCTGGATCTCGTCGAGCAGGAGAACGGCAGCGTGCTGGCCCGGGCGAAGGCGGTGGTCTGGAGTTCCCGCTACCGCCTGCTGCGTCCTTTCCTGCTGGAAGCCCTCGGCGGGGAACTGCAGGCGGGGATGCAGATCCTCGCCCGTGTGCAGGTCAGTTACAGCGGCATCTATTCGCTGACCCTGGTCATCGACGAAATCCAGCCGGAATTTACGCTCGGCGCCGCGGAACTGGAACGTCGCCGTACGCTCGAGAAGCTGGAGCGGGAGGGGCTGCTCGACGCGCAGCAGGCGCTTTCCCTGCCGGACCTGCCCTATGCGCTGGCGGTGATTTCGGCGGCCACGGCGGCGGGTTACGGCGATTTCGTGCGGCATCTCACGGGCAATGACTACGGCTTCGCCTTCGGCGTGGAACTGTTTGAAGCGGCGATGCAGGGGGAGGGCGCACCGGCTTCCATCGCGGATGCGCTGCAGCGGGTGGAAACGGCGGACAAGCGCTTCGACGCGGTGCTGATCCTGCGCGGCGGCGGTTCTGCCGGCGATTTGTCCTGCTTCGACGATTACGACCTCTGCTTTGCGATTGCGACCTGCCCGCTTCCGGTATTTACCGCTATCGGGCACGAGCGGGACCACCATATCGCCGACCGGGTGGCCTTCCGCGCGGTCAAGACGCCGACGGCCCTCGCGGACGAATTCATCGACGCTTTTGCCGCTGAGGACGAACGCCTGCTCTCGACGGCCGCGGCCTTGCGTCTGTCGGCCCTTTCGCGCCTGTCGGCGGAAGAACAGCGGGTGCGGGGCCTGGAAGAGCGGATTCTGGCGTCGGACCCGAAGAAGGTGCTGGAGCGCGGCTATTCCCTGGTGACGGATGCGGCCGGCGTGGTGCTCAAGCGCGCGGAGGGCCTCCGCCCGGGTGACTGGATTGATGTCCTGTTCCTCGACGGAAGCCTTAAATGCATAGTGGATAAGAAAATATGAAAAATTTTAACTATATTGAGGCACTTTCCCGCCTGGAGGAGATTGCCGCCCGCATCGAAGATCCCGCGACGGGACTTCCTGAGATTGAAAAGTACCTCAGGGAGTCGGCGGAACGGGTGGAGGCCTGCCGGTCCTATCTGCGCACGCTCCGCGAAGGCTGGGAAAAAACGGACGAGTCCCTATGAAGAAGATTTACGAAACCGATCCCTGGCTGGAACCTTTCAAAGGAGCCATCGAGGCACGCCACGCGCGCATTCTGGCGGACTGCAAGAAACTCTGCGGAAAAAAGAGCCTGCGCACTTCCGTCAACAACCACCTCTATTACGGCCTGCACCGCACGGAGGACGGGGGCTGGGTCTTCCGCGAATGGGCGCCCAGCGCCAACCGCATTTATCTCACCGGCGACTTCAACAACTGGAAGCGCACGCCGGCCTGGGCGCTGCAGCCCATCGGCGGCGGCAACTGGGAACTGAAGATTCCCGCCGGGTTCCTCAGCCACGGACAGCGCTACAAGATGTTCGTGGAGTGGTCCGGCGGCGCCGGGGAACGGCTGCCAGCCTATGTGACGCGGGCGGTCCAGGACCCCGAGACCAAGGTGTTCTGCGCCCAGGTCTGGGATACGCCCCGCTGGAAATGGCGCCATCGCCGTCCCGGAAAAATCGACAATCCCTTCATCTACGAGTGCCATATCGGGATGTCCTCCGAAGAGGAGAAAGTGGCCTCGTTCGAGGATTTCCGGAAAAACGTCCTGCCCCGTGTCCAGAAGCTCGGCTACAACTGCATCCAGATCATGGCCCTGCAGGAGCATCCCTACTACGGTTCCTTCGGCTACCAGGTCTCCAATTTCTTCGCGCTGTCCTCGCGTTTCGGCACGCCGGAAGAGTTCAAGCGGCTGGTGGACGACGCGCACGGCCGCGGCATCGCCGTCATCATGGACATCGTGCATTCCCACGCCGTGGAGAACGAGGCGGAGGGCCTGAGCCGGCTGGACGGACGCGACGACCTCTACTTTTACGCTGGACCGCAGGGGCATCACCCCGCCTGGGGGTCCCGCTGCTTCGATTACGGCAAGGACGAGGTGAAGTATTTCCTGCTCGCCAACTGCAAATACTGGATGGAGGAATACCACATCGACGGGTTCCGCTTCGACGGGGTGACGAGTATGCTCTACTGGGACCACGGCCTGGGGAAGGACTTCGGCGATTATGCGCTGTACTTCGACCAGGGCGTCGATGAAAACGCCGTCAGTTACCTGGCCCTGGCGAACAAACTCATTCACGAAATCAACCCCGATGCCATCACCATCGCCGAGGACATGAGCGGAATGGCGGGCCTGGCCGCGCCCTTCGAGGCGGGCGGACAGGGCTTCGACTACCGGATGGCGATGGGTATCGCCGACCACTGGATCAAGTGGATCAAGGAAAAATCCGACTGGGACTGGTCGATGGGCGAGGTCTGGTGGGAGCTGACCAACAAGCGCGCCGACGAGCGGACAATCAGTTACGCCGAATGCCACGACCAGGCGCTCGTCGGTGACAAGACGCTGATTTTCAGGTTGATCGACAAGGAGATGTACTGGTCGATGAACACGGAATCGCAGAACCTGCTGGTGGACCGGGGCGTCGCCCTGCACAAGATGATCCGGCTGGTGACCGCCGCTACCGCCGGGGACGGCTACCTGACCTTTATGGGCAACGAGTTCGGACATCCCGAGTGGATCGACTTCCCGCGGGAGGGGAACGGTTGGTCGTACAAGTACGCCCGGCGGCAGTGGTCGCTGGAAGACAGCCCCTTCCTGCGCTACCGTTTCCTCAGCGCCTTCGACGGCAAAATGGTGCACTATCTCCGCGCGTGCGCGGCTCTCTCGGCGCGTCCTGAACTGCTTGTCGCCGACGAAGAGAAAAAAATCTTGATTTTCAAGCGACAAAACACTATCTTTGCATTTAATTTCAATCCGGAGAATTCCTTTGAGAATTACGGATTTTCAGCGCCGCAGGGGGAGTGGAAAATGGCCTTCAATTCGGACGAGCCGGAGTTCGGCGGATTCGGACGTCTCCCCGGCAGCGAAAGGCACATTGCCGTGGCGGAACACTGCCCGAACGGGAACCAGGCGTACGACCATACCCTGTACCTGTACCTCCCGTGCCGCTGCGCGATAGTATTGGAACAAAACGACAGATGATATGTCATTTCTGAAATTCAACAAGGCGGAGCTGGTCAACCTCTCTTATTCGCTCAAGCGGGAAATCCTGCTGGCGAACAAGAGCGGCGCCGTCTGCAACACCTCCACGGTGACTTGCAACACCCGGCGCTACCACGGCCTGCTCTCGGTGACGCTCGACCGCTTCGGCGGCGACAAGTACCTGCTCCTTTCGTCCCTCGATGAAACGCTCGACCTCTCGGGCAAGCGCTTCAACCTGGGCATTCACTGCTACGGCGACGTCTACGATCCCCGCGGCCACAAGTATATCGTCGACTTCGAGGCGGATCCCGCGCCGAAGATTACCTACAAGGTAGGCGACCTGGTCTTCACCAAGACCCTGCTGCTCAACCAGGACCGCGACCAGGTGCTCATCCGCTATTCCCTGGTGGAGGGCCCCGCGTCCGTGAAACTGCTGCTCAAGCCCTTCCTGGCCTTCCGCAACGTACACGACCTGACGCACCGCAACGACGCCGCGATGACGGCCCCGCGCGAGGTGCCCGGCGGCGTCTCCTTCAAACTCTATCCCGGCTTCCCGGACCTCTTCCTGCAGCTCAACACCCGCAGCGCGGTGTTCGAGTCTTCCCCGTCCTGGTACGAGGGCATTACCTATTCCGACGAATACCGCCGCGGCTTCGACTGCCGCGAGGACCTGTTCGTCCCCGGGAATCTGGTCCTGACGCTGAAGAAGGGCGAAGATGTGGTCTTTTCCGCGTCCATCGCGGAAGCCAATCCCGCTCAGCTCAAGCGTACCTTCAACGCCGTTTATGCGGCGATGCCGGCGATTACCAATTTCCATGACCAGCTGGTGCGCTGCGCCAACCTGCTGATTGTCAATCACAACAACAGGAAGCGCATCAACGCGGGCTTCTCCTGGCTGAAGACCGGCCTGCTGCGGGAAACCCTGCTGGCACTGCCCGGGCTTACCCTCTGCGCCGGCCGTCCCGAAGAATTCGAAGAAATTCTCGACAACCTGATCGCCGACGAGCAGGAGCGCCTCTTCCGCCGCACCACGCAGGTGGAAGCGCCCCTGTACCTGCCGGTGATCCTCCAGAAATACATCAAGTTCGGCGCATCGCCGGAAAAGGTCTGGAAGAAGTACGGCGTCATCGTGCGGGGCATCATCGAGAGTTATGCGCCCGGTGAGCGGCAGGAAGTCTCCCTGCAGCCCAACGGTCTGCTCTGGGCCCAGATGAACGGCGTGGCGCTCAGTTGGATGAACGCCTATGCCTACGGCAGCCCCGTGACCGAGCGGGCGGGCTTCCAGGTGGAAACCAATGCCTTCTGGTACAACGCCCTGTGCTTCGCCATCGATATGGAAACCCGTTTCGGCTCCGCCGGCGGCAGTTTCGTCGCCCGCTGGACGCCCGTCCGGGACCAGGTGCTGGAGAGTTTCATCCCCACCTTCTGGAACCCGGAAACCGGCTGTCTTGCCGATGTTGTGGACGCGGGCGGCCGCAACCCCGACATCCGTCCCAACCAGATTTACGCCCTGGCGCTGGAATACAGTCCCGTCCCCGACGAACTGATTCCTCCGATCCTGCGCGTCTTTGACGCGGAGCTGGTGACCCGCCGCGGCATCCGTACCCTGTCGCCGCGCGACGTGAAGTACCGCGGGGTCTATGAGGGCACGCAGATCGACCGCGACCTGGCCTACCAGCAGGGCTCCTGCTGGCCTTTCCTGCTCGCTCCCTATGTGGAGGTCTGCCTGAAGGTGAAGGGCGAGGCCTTCGTCAAGAAAGCCGAATGGCTCATCGAGGGCTTCTTTGAAGATCTGGGCAAGCACGGCGTGGGCGCCTTCTCCGAACTCTACGACGGAGACCCCCCGCACGAACCGCACGGCGCCATTTCCAGCGCCACCAGTACGGCGGCGCTCCTCTCGGTGGAATACTTTATCAACCGTTTCAAGAAGGAGGGTAAGTTATGAGAGTCCTGATGTTCGGATGGGAGTTTCCCCCGCACATTGCGGGCGGACTCGGCACCGCCTGCGAAGGCATTGTCAAAGGTCTTGCGGCGAACGGCGTGCAGACGATTTTCGTGATGCCTTCCGCTTCCGGCGACGAGGACCAGAGTGCCACGACCATCGTCAATGCCAGCGACGTCGCCGTGGCGAATTTCAGCGAGTCCGTGGACGAATTCCTGGAGAAGGTGCAGTTCGTGCGCATCGGCTCCAACCTCAAGCCCTATCTTGACGAAGAGGCCTTCCGCGAGGCCATCGAGAACGAGAAGCGGGGAGAGAACAAGGAATTCCGTATCCAGTACGGCCAGAAATACAAGTTCTCCGGCAAATACGGGGCAAATCTGCTGGACGAGGTCTCCAAGTACGCCCAGGTGGCGGCCACCATCGCCCGCGAGCGGGACGGCGAATTCGACCTCATCCACGCGCACGACTGGCTGACCTACCTGGCCGGCATCGCCGCGAAGGAAGTGACCGGAAAGCCCCTGGTGGTGCACGTGCACGCGACCTCTTTCGACCGCGGCACCGACGATATGGTGGATTCCCGCGTTTATGCCATCGAAAAGCGCGGCATGGAGGCGGCGGACCGCGTCATTACGGTCAGCGACCTCACGCGCAACATCGTCATCAACAAGTACGGCATCGACCCTGCAAAGGTGGTGACCGTGCACAATGCGGTGGATTTCAGCGGCCGCGAGAACATCGTCGCGGAGCGTGGCGTGAAGGACAAGGTCGTGACCTTCCTCGGGCGCATCACCTTCCAGAAGGGCCCGGAATACTTCATCGACGCGGCGGCGAAGGTCCTCAAGCGGACCAAAGGCGTGCGTTTCGTCATGGCCGGCAGCGGCGATATGATGAACCGCTGCATCCGTCACGCGGCGCGCCTGGGCATTTCCGACCGTTTCCACTTCACGGGCTTCCTGCGCGGCGCGGAGGTGCAGAAGATGTTCGCCCTTTCGGACGTGTACATCATGCCGTCGGTCTCCGAGCCTTTCGGCATTTCGCCGCTCGAAGCGATGCGTACCGGCGTCCCGTCGGTCATTTCGAAGCAGTCGGGTGCCGCCGAGGTGCTCCGCTATGCCTTCAAGGTGGACTTCTGGGATGTGGACGCCCTCGCCGACGACATTTACGCCCTGATCAATTATCCCGCCCTTTCGCATTTTGCGGGCGCCCAGGGCTTTGACGAGGTGAACAACCTCAAATGGAACAACGCGGCTGCCAAGATGAAGGCCGTGTACGAATCAGTAACCAATATGCAGTAAAATATGAAGAAATCGATTTGCCTGTATTTCCAGGTACACCAGCCCAGACGACTCCGGCTGTACCGCTTCTTCGACATTGGCAAGGACAGCCATTATTACGACGATTTCGAAAACCGGACCATACTCCGCCGGGTGGCGCAGAAGTGCTACCTCCCGATGAACCAGCTGCTGCTGGAAGCCATCGCAAAGCACAAGGGCAAGTTCAAGGTCGCTTTCTCCATCTCCGGATCGGCGCTGGAGCAGTTCGACCGCTATGCACCCGAGGTGACGGAATCCTTCCGCAAGCTCGCCGATACGGGCTGCGTCGAGTTCCTCTGCGAGACCTATTACCATTCGCTCGCGTCGCTGTCCAGCCCCGCGGAATTCAGCCACCAGGTGCTCAAGCACAAGGCGGCCATCGAGGAGCACTTCGGCGTCAAGCCGCAGGCCTTCCGCAATACCGAGCTGATTTATTCGGACGCCATCGGCGAGGAGGTCTACAAACTGGGCTTCAAGACAATGCTGACGGAAGGTGCCCGCCACATTATGGGCTGGCGCAGTCCCAACTATGTTTATACCAATGATTTCCAGCCGAAGCTGAAACTTCTGCTCCGGAACTACGGTCTTTCCGACGACATCGCCTTCCGCTTCGAGAACCGCGCCTGGCCGGAGTGGCCGCTGACCGCCGACAAGTTTACGGCCTGGCTCGCCGCTGCGGAAGGGGAGGTGGTGAACCTCTTTATGGATTACGAGACCTTCGGCGAGCACCGCAGCGCCGAGAGCGGTATCTTTGATTTCATGCGCGCCCTGCCGGACACGGTCCTCGCGGACAAGACGATGGACTTCCAGACGCCCTCCGAGGTGGCGCGCCGCCACAAGAGTGTGTCGGAACTCTCCGTCCCCGAGGCCATTTCCTGGGCGGACGAGGAGCGTGACCTCACCGCGTGGCTGGGCAATGAACTGCAGCAGGATGCTTTCAACAAGCTCTATTCCCTGACCGAGAAGCTCTCCCTGCTCAACGATCCCGTGCTGTGGGAAGACTTCGGCCATCTCCAGGAGAGCGACCACCTGTACTATATGTGCACCAAGTTCTTCTCCGACGGGGAAATCCACAAGCAGTTCAATCCTTATGACACTCCCTACGAGGCGTTCATCAATTATATGAACGTCCTGAGTGACTTTATGATTCGTGTGAATGATGCGCTTGCGCAAAAGTAGTAGTATAGAACCTTAAAAGACAATGCAGTACAACAGAAACGAGACGGGCTCCCCGTCTTGGCAGAGCGTTATGGTGACGCGCCGGCTTCCTGACGAGCTCAGAGGCCTTGAAACCCTGTGTAAGAACCTCTGGTGGTGTTGGAACGACAACGCCAAACTCCTCTTCAAGACCGTGGATCCGGACCTCTGGCACAAATCCGGGCACAACCCGATGGCCATCCTGGACAAGGTCAGCCTCAAGCGCTACAAGGAGCTGGCCAAGGACGTGGCTTTCCTGTCGATGCTCCGGGCCGTAATGACCGAGTTCAACGCCTATATGGAACTCAAGGCCCAGCGCAAGGACCCGAAGATTGCCTACTTCTGTATGGAATACGGTCTGGACACTTCCCTGAAGATTTATTCCGGCGGTCTGGGTATCCTGGCCGGCGACTATCTCAAGGAGTCCAGCGACATGAACGTGAATATGGTGGCGGTGGGTTTCCTCTACCGTTACGGTTATTTCACCCAGAAAATCACGGCCCAGGGCAACCAGGTGGCGCAGTACGATGCGCAGGACTTTCTCCGTACCCCGGCCGAACCGGTACTCGATGAGAACGGGGAGTGGAAAACCATCACCCTGGCCTTCCCCTGGCGCACCCTTCACGCCCGCATCTGGAAAGTGGCGGTCGGCCGCACCGACCTCTACCTCCTGGATACGGATTTCGAGGCCAATTCCCCGGAAGACCGGCAGATTACGCACCAGCTCTACGGCGGCGACTGGGAAAACCGGCTCAAGCAGGAGCTGCTGCTCGGTATCGGCGGTATCCGCCTGCTGCGGACCCTTGGCATCAACGATGCGCATGTGTACCATTGTAACGAGGGGCACGCCGCCTTCATCGGCCTGGAGCGTCTGCGCGAATATGTGCAGAGCGGGGAATACAGCTTCGACGAAGCGCTGGAGGTGGTCCGTGCGTCCGGTCTGTTCACCACGCATACGCCGGTGCCTGCCGGGCACGACGCCTTCGACGAGGGAATGCTCCACAAGTACCTGGATGAGTACGCCCGCCTGCTGGGTGTCAGCTGGGAGACGATGATGGCGCTGGGCAAGATCAACGCCTACGACAAGGAAGAAAAGTTCTCGATGAGCATCCTGGCCGCCAATATCTCCCAGAACGTGAACGGCGTATCGATGCTGCACGGCAAGGTCAGCCAGGAGATTTTCTCGAATATGTATCCGGGCTATCTGCCGGAAGAACTGCATATCGGCTATGTGACGAACGGCGTCCACTATCCCAGCTGGGCCTCCCACGCCTGGAAGGAACTGCACGCCCCGGTCTTCGGCGAGGCCTTCAAGACCCATCACTACGACAAGCGCTGTTTCGAGGGCATCTACGACGTGGAGGACGAGCAGATCTGGGCGGTCCGCAAGAACATGAAGAAGGACCTGTTCCGCGCCATTTCCGAGCGCCTGGCCGACCCTGCGGTGAGCGGTCATTATTCCCCCAGCCAGGTGGTGACCATCAACAAGAACCTGCGGCCGGAGGTGCTGACCATCGGCTTTGCGCGCCGTTTCGCCACCTACAAGCGGGCGACCCTGCTGTTCCGCAACCTCGACCGGCTCGACGCCATCGTCAACAACCCCGAACGCCCCGTGCAGTTCATCTTCGCGGGCAAGGCGCATCCCGCCGACGGCGCCGGCCAGGACCTGATCCGGCAAATCATCGAAATCTCCAAGCAGGACCGTTTCATCGGCAAGATCGTCTTTGTCCCGGGCTACGACATTACCCTGGCCAAGCGGCTCGTGCAGGGCGTCGACGTGTGGCTGAACAACCCGACCCGTCCCCTCGAGGCCTCCGGTACTTCCGGCGAGAAGGCCGCGATGAACGGCGTGATGCACTTCTCCGTGCTGGACGGCTGGTGGGTGGAAGGTTACAAGAAGGATGCCGGCTGGGCCCTTCCGATGGAGCGCGCCTACGAGGACGACAATTACCAGAGCGAACTGGATTCCGCGTCGATTTACGACATCTTAGAAAACGAGATTGCGCCGGCCTACTACAAGGTGGACAAGGCCACGGGGCTCAGCAAGACCTGGATCGGCTATATCAAGAACACCATTGCCAAGGTGGCGAGCGAGTTTACCACCAATCGTATGCTGACCGACTACTGCGAGCGCTACTACCAGCCGCTGTATGAGCGTTATTCCGCGCTTACGGCGAACGGCGGCGCCCAGGCCCGCGAGATTGCGGCCTGGAAGAAGCAGGTGGGCGAGGAATGGAACAATGTGAAGGTCCTTTCCTACACCCGTCCCGAGGCGACCTATACCCTTTCCGAGGCGCATCCCATGCGTTGCGAGGTCGTCCTGGACCTCGGGCGCCTCAAACCGGAGGATGTCGGTGTGGAGATTCTCTTTACCGTCAGCGACAAGACCGGAAAGCAGCATATCAGCGAGCATCGCGAATTCAAGCTGGAGTCTTTTGAGAACGGAGTGGCCCGCTATGCCGTGGATACCGTGCCCGAGCGTACCGGTCTGTACCAGGTCGGGACCAGGGTCTATCCCCGGAACCCCCTGCTGCCCCACCGGCAGGACCTCCCTCTCGTAAAATGGCTGTAAGCGTAGCGACAGGATTTTTTGACGGTGTCCATCTCGGGCACCGTCTTGTGCTTGCACGGCTCGTCTCCCTGGCGCGCGAAAGGGGAGAGGAGAGCGTCGTCGTGACGCTCTGGCCCCACCCCCGGGCGGTTCTCCAACAGGAAGCCGATACGCTCTCCCTGCTGACCTCGCTTGAGGACAAGACGGCGATGATCCGGGCCCTGGGCGTGGACCGCGTGGAGGTCCTGCCCTTTTCCCGCGAATTCGGCGCCCTGTCTACGGAAGCGTACCTGCGGGAACTGCAGGCGCGTTTCGGTGCGGCGGCGCTCGTGTTGGGCTATGACAACCGCATCGGCGCGGACCTGCTCCCGCCCGGCGAGACCGCGGAACTGGCCGCGGCCCTGGGCATGGACGTGCGGCTTTGCGACAGCGTTCCCGCCCCCGGCGGTGCACGGGCCGTCAGTTCGACCGCCATACGCCGCTGCCTTTCCGAAGGCCGTATCGGCGACGCGCGGGCGATGCTCGGCTGGGACTATACCCTCAAGGGCGCGGTGGTGGCCGGAAACCGCATCGGACGGACCCTCGGCTTCCCCACGGCGAATATGCAACTCTACGAGCCGCGCCTGCTGGTGCCGGCGAACGGGGTGTATCTCGTGCGGGTGGAAGTGGCCGGCGGGCAGTATTTCGGGATGACCAACATCGGCGTGCGGCCCACCATCGGCGATGGCCGGGGCGTGACCGTCGAAACCCATATCCTTGACTTTGACGAGGATATCTACGGACTGGATATCCGCATCCGCTTCCTGGAACGGATCCGCGAGGAGCGGCGCTTCGATTCGCTCGACGCGCTCTCCGCCCAGCTCGGCCGGGACCGATTGGAAATTTCGCGCAAATGCGTTAACTTTGCAAGTTATAGCCACTGAATTATGCACGACTACCGCATCGAAGAAGTCCTCACGAAGAAGGCGTTGAAGCAGTTCATCCGTTTCCCGGACGAACTGTACAAAAACTGCCCCCAGTATGTTCCCGCCCTGCACGGACAGGAAGAGCAGAACCTGACGAAGGCGGCTCCGCTTGCGTATTGCCAGCGCAAAATGTGGCTGGCCCTGGACGGCGACAAGGTGGTCGGACGCATCTGTGGGATGATCAACCCCCGCTACAACGAGCGCTATGACAAGAAGCGCGCCCGTTTCGGCTGGTTCGACTGTATCGAGGATTTTGCCGTGTCGCAGCTCCTCATCGATACGGCCACGGCCTGGGCGAAGGCGCAGGGGATGACCGAGATTCACGGGCCGCTCTACTACAATACCTTCGGCAAACAGGGGATGCTGGTGGAGGGTTTCGAGAATATCCCGCCCTTCAACTGTCTGTATAACTATCCGTACTACAACGACTTTATGACGCGCCTCGGCTTTGTCAAGGAGTGCGACTGGGTGCAGTACAAGATGGTGGCGAACCACGGGGTACCCGACAAGGCGCGCCGCGTGTCCAAGCTGGTGAAGGAGCGGTACAACCTGCACGTCGGGAGCCTGGACGAGCTCAAGAAGGACAAGGCGCTGGTGCGCCGGTTCTTCCAGGTGTACAACGACAGTTTTGCGGAGGCGGTGCTGAATTACATTCCGCTGACCGACGAAGAAATCGAGGAAGAGGCGGCGTCCGTGATGCCTTTCATTACCGATAAGGCGAGTTGTATGCTGCTGGACGAGAACAACGACATCGTCGCGTTCGGGATTTCGTTTCCGTCGATTTCCGTGGCGCTCCAGAAGGCGAAGGGGCATTTGTTCCCCTTCGGCTGGTGGCATCTGCTGCGGGCGATGCGCAATTATGAGACGACGGACCTGATGGTGAACGGAGCGGCGCCCCAGTGGCAGAACAAGGGGGTGTCGGCGGTGTATTATGAGGAGATGGCGGACAAGGCGCTCAAGATCGGGAACCGCTGGGCCATTTCCAATCCCCAGATTGAGAGCAACAGTGCGGTGAATATCTGGAACAGTTATGAGCGAGAGCCGTTTATGCGGCGCAGGTGTTATCTGAAAGACATTGTGTGATGGCAGAGAATAATCATTTATTGGAGAAGGTGTTGTCGCTGCAGGACAAGTTCCAGTCGCTGCAGGACCAGCTGGCGAGTCCGGAGGTGATGCAGGATATGAAGCGTTATGTCCAGCTGAACAAGGATTACAAGGAGTTGGAGCCGATTATCGCGGCGGGACTGGAGTATAAGAAGATGCTGTCGGACCTTGCCTCGGCGAAGGATATCCTGCTCAATGAGAAGGATGACGAGCTGAAGGAGATGGCGCGGGAGGAGATTTCCGAGATTGAGCCGAAGCTGCCGGAAATGGAGCAGCGCATCCGTCTGCTGCTGATTCCCGCCGATCCGGACGATGCCAAGAACGCCATCGTGGAAATTCGCGGCGGTACCGGCGGCGACGAGGCGGCCATCTTTGCCGGCGACCTTTTCCGTATGTATGCCCATTACGCCGAATCGAAGGGCTGGAAGCTCGAGGTCACCGACCAGACGCCCGGCACCTCCGGCGGTTACAAGCAGATTGTCTTCAAGCTGTCCGGCGATACGGTTTACGGCACGATGAAATACGAATCCGGCGTGCACCGCGTGCAGCGTGTGCCCCAGACCGAAACGCAGGGCCGTATCCAGACTTCGGCGGCTTCCGTCGCGGTCTTCCCGGAAGCGGGAGAATTCGACGTGGACCTGAGTTGGGACGATATCCGGCTGGATTTGTTCTGTTCGTCCGGTCCCGGCGGCCAGGGCGTGAACACCACCTATTCCGCCGTGCGCCTGACGCATATCCCCACGGGGCTCGTGGTGCAGTGTCAGGAGGAGCGCTCGCAGCTCAAGAACAAGGACCGCGCGTTCGAGGAACTTCGTACCCGGCTCTATAACCTGGAGCACCAGAAGTATCTCGACGAGATTTCCGCCAAGCGCAAGACGATGGTTTCCACCGGCGACCGTTCCGCCAAAATCCGTACTTACAATTACCCCCAGGGCCGCGTGACGGACCATCGCACCGGCTGGAGCATGTTCAACCTGCCCGTCTTTATGGACGGGGACATCCAGGCCTGTATCGACCAGCTCCAGGTCGCGGAAAACGCCGAGCGCCTCAAAGAGGCCGGAGAATAATGAGAACGAAATCCTTGTTGTATGCCGCTGCGGTGGCAATGGCTTGCCTCTCTTGTGCGAGGGGGACGGAAGACTCCGGGCTGTTGAAGCCCGGAACGAAGATGGAGTTCACCGCCGATTGGGCTGATGAGAAGGATACAGATTCCAGGACTGTACTGCAGGATGACGGAACCAGCATCTGGTGGAGCGCGAATGAGGAAATCAATGTCTTTATCGGTAACGACGTGTCCGCCAGATTCGTTTCAACCAATACCCAGCCGCAGGGCGTAGTGAGTTTTGTCGGGAATGTGCTCATCGGTGTTATAGAACAAGAAGGCGCTTTCCCCGGATATTGGGCTGCTTATCCTTATGATGCTGAGAATAGTTGTGACGGACAAAGTATTACCCTGTCATTGCCGTGTATCCAGGAAGGGAAGGCCAACGGTTTTGCCGACAAGTTCTTCCCCGCTGTTGCAAGGAGCAACAATTTCCTGCTTTCTTTCTGGAATGTCTGCGGCGGCGCGCGGTTCAGCGTAACGCGTGAAGGCATTAGGAGGATTGTTTTCCGATCTAACGACGGCAGCCCGATGTCAGGCAAGGTCCAGCTTAGCTTCGGCGAAGATAATAAACCACAAATTCTTGATTTCGCCGAACCCGTTGATTCCGTTGTCGTGAAGGCCCCTGAAGGCGGTTTCGTTCCTGGTACAAACTACTTCGCCGCGATGCTGCCGCACGCTCACGCGGAGGGGTTGACCGCTACGCTCTATACGGCTGACCGATATGCCGTCAAGGTTATGGACGCTCCGATCGTTGTCAAGCGTTCCGTTTTCGGAATGTTGGATAGTATCGACGAAGGCCTTACGGATTGGGAGGAATATGAGCCCGAGAAGCAGATTCTCAAGATTCTCAATTCCATTTATTCCGGTGCTGAGAGTACGACCAAAAGTTCTTTTTCCGATCAAATGTCCGATAATCCCATCCCCGCAGGGACGGAAATCTGGATTAACGATAAGATTTATACAATCCCGGAATCGCGCGAAATCGCCGTTCCTGCTGCACAACGTTATTATTTGGGCTACCCTGCAGACAATGTGTCTTGGACGGAAGGTTGCGTAGCCGTAGATTTCCCGTCGACGGTTATTGACCGTTCCTGCGCTTTTTATGGCTATTGTGAGTATACGCAGCAGTCAGCGGAAGTGCAGTTGTCTTGCTTGACGGGATTCCTGGATATTATTGCCAGTAGTGGTTTTTCCTGGGTTCGCGTAACCGTCAACAGCGATGCGCAACTCGCCGGATACTGTTTGTATGGCCCTATGCAGGATTATACCTTTGGGGATCAGGGCGGTTTTCCGGGCCTGTTTTATAATTCCGCCGTCTTGTACGATAATGACGGGGATAATGAAGTTGTCCTGGCCATCAGTCCGCAATCATTCAGTTATTTGAAGGTGGAGTTCTTTGATCAGGATAATCAGCTTCTCGCTACAAGGGAGGTTTCCAAGAGTTGGACCTGCAATGCAGGAACGATTTCGGTGGTAAGGGTGAACATCAGCCTTAATTGAATTCGCCAGGGAATGTCAAAGGGCGACAATCCGTTCGGAGCGGCAGAGCCGCGACAGAGGGGTCTTAGGGGAACCTTCCCCTAATGAATAATAATGTCTGGCGTTTAGGCGCGCAGGATTCGGAGCGGCAGAGCCGCGACAGAGGGGTCTTAGGGGAACCTTCCCCTAATGAATAATAATGTCTGGCATTCAGGCGCGCAGGATTCGGAGCGGCAGAGCCGCGACAGAGGGGTCTTAGGGGAACCTTCCCCTAATGAATAATAATGTCTGGCATTCAGGCCTTCCTGAATGCCAGACAGGCGTTATGCCCGCCGAAGCCGAAGGAGTCGCTCAGGGAGAGGGTGATGCCGGCGCGGACGGCCTTGTTGGGCGTGTAGTCCAGGTCGCACTCCGGGTCAGGCGTGTCGAGGTTGATGGTCGGCGGGACAATGCCGTCGCGCAGCGCAAGGATCGCCGCAATAGCTTCCGTGGCGCCGGTGGCCCCGAGCATATGTCCGTGCATCGATTTCGTGGAAGAAATATGGCAGCGGTAGGCGAAATCGCCGAAGGCCAGCTTGTAGGCGAGCGTCTCGGCGACGTCGTTGAGTTTCGTGCCGGTGCCGTGCGCGTTGATATAGACCGTGTCCGCCGCGGGGTCGAAGCGCGCTTCTTCGCAGGCGTCGGTGATGCAGCGCGCCTGGGTGCTGCCGTCGGGCCGGGGTGCCGTGGAGTGATAAGCGTCGCAGGTGCTGCCGTAGCCCACCATTTCGGCGTAAATCTTCGCGCCGCGCGCCTTGGCGTGTTCGTATTCTTCGACGATCAGGACGGACGCGCCGTCGGCCATTACGAAGCCGCCGCGGTTCAGGTTGAAGGGCAGGGAAGCGTATTTGGGGTCCGTCGCCCGGGACAGGGCCTTCAGGTTGCCGAAGCCGACCAGTCCGAGCGGAATGGTGCAGTTGTCCGTGCCGCCCGCGGCGATGGCGTCGGCGTACCCGTGCTTGACCGCCCGGTAGGCCTCGCCGATGGAATGCGTGGAAGTGGCGCAGGCGGTGACGATGTCGATGCAGGGGCCCTTCGCTTCGAACTTGATGGCCACCTGTCCGCTGGCGATGTTCGAAATCATCGTCGGGATGAACATCGGGGAGAGCCAGCGGCCGGACGGGTCGTCGTACATCTTGTTGATTTCCCGGTGCGCGACGGTGAAACCGCCCACGCCGGAGCCGATATAGACGCCCAGGCGGAACGGGTCGATGTTCGTCCCGGAAGTGAGGCCCGCATCGCGGAACGCCTGCCAGGCGGCGGCCATCGCGTAAATCGTGAAGGGGTCCTGTTTGCGGATGAAGGGCTTGTCCATACCGAAGTCCAGGGGGTCGAATCCGCGCACCTTCCCGCCGATCTTGACGGGCAGGGCGTCCGTGTCGAACTCCGTGATGAAGTCGATGCCGCAGACCCCGTCCACCAGGTTCTGCCAGAATGTGTTGATATCGTTCCCCAGGCAAGAAACCGTGCCCATCCCGGTAATGACTACTCTCCGTCCTTCCATAAATTCACGCAATATGCTGCAAATGTAGCGAAAAAATCTTATCTTTGAGCATGTTTTCGCTTTCCGACAGGATTCCGAAATATTTGCTGGGAAAATACCAGCTGATGACGACGGTGCTCTTCACCGCCCTTTTTTCGCTGGTCTGCATCCTGCTCGTGAGCCGTTTCTTCCTGGATACCTGGTTTTCGCTGGATGACGCCGTCTCGTCGGGCTATATGATGGCTTTTTATGCGCTGGCCATCGGCCTGCTCTGCCTGAGCCGCCGCCTGATGTATGTCAACCGGGACGAGCCCATCACCTACCTGGGCTACATCCTCTGGATGGTGGCGGAAGTCGTGGCGGTCGCGCTGCTCTATACGGGCCTTTCCGCGGCGGCGCCGGCGCTGGGCCTGCCCGCATCGACGGTACCTGCCCGCACCCTGTTCGCCCGTTCGCTGATGGCGGCGTCGGTGGCGATGGGCGTGCCGTATATCCTTGTCGCCCAGTATTTTGCCATCGAGGACAAGAACAATACGATGCGGGTGATGAACTATTCGTCGGTGGTGACCGACCTGCCGCTCACCGCCCAGGATGAAAAACGCATCACGCTCTTCGACAACGCCGGCGTCATCAAACTCTCCCTGACGCAGGACAAGCTCTACTATGTCGAGTCCGACGACAACTATGTCAAGGTGTGGTACACGGACGCTTCCGGGGCGATGAAACAGTATATGCTCCGCTGCCGGCTCAAGACCATCGAGGACAGTTTCCTGGACAGCGACCTGGTGCGCTGCCACCGCAAATTCCTCGTGAACATCAACAAGGTGGAGGTGCTCTCCAGCGAGAAGGACGGCTATTACCTGACCCTCGATGTGCCGGGTGTGGAGCCCATCCCGGTCTCCAAGACCTATGAGGAGTCCGTGTTGAACAGATTCAATTCCAGATAGTTATGTGGCAAAGAATACAAACGCTATACCTCGCGTTGGCGGCTGCGCTGCTCATTTCGCTCTTCTGGAGCGATGCTGCGGTGGTTATCGGCCCCGGCGGCGAGGTGGAGCCCATCCGCTATACCGAGAAACTGCCGTACCTGGTGCTCCTGAGCGTTGCCGCCGCGGGCACCCTCCTCGCCCTGCTGAGCTTCCGTCACCGGATGTTCCAGCTGCGCGTCGCCGCTGCGGCGATGGTGGTGACCTTCGGCCTTCAGGGCTGGCTCGCCTGGGACTATTTTTCCGCGGACAGTTCCATTGTCTTCCGCTATACGGCGGTTTTCCCGCTCGTCGCGGGCATCCTGATGATCCTGGCCATCAAGGGCATTTACGCCGATGAACTGATGGTGCGCAGCGCTTCCCGCCTGCGCTCCGCAAAACATAAGAGATAACACGATGAGAATCCCTGAATCCGAACTGATTATCAATTCCGACGGCTCCGCGTTCCATATCCACATCAAGCCGGAACAGCTGGCGGACCGCGTAATCGTCGTCGGCGATCCCGGCCGCGTGGACCAGATTGCCGTCTTCCTGGACAGTATCGAATGCCGCAATGCGTCGCGGGAGTTCGTTTCCGTGACGGGCAGTTACAAAGGAAAGCGCTTTACCGTGCTCTCCACCGGCATCGGCACCGACAACATCGATATCGTAATGACCGAGCTCGACGCCCTGGCCAACATCGATTTTTCCACCCGCGAGGTGAAGCCCGAACACCGGAAACTGACCATCCTGCGCATCGGAACCTGCGGCGCGCTCCAGCCGGATGTGCCCATCGGCTCCTATGTCTTTTCCCGGGTGTCCATCGGCTTCGACGGCCTGATGAACTGGTATGCGGACCGCGAATCCCTCGACGATTTCGAGGCGGCGTTCAAGGCGCATATGAATTGGAATCCCCACCTGCCCGACCCGTATTTCGTGCGTGCCTCCGAGCGCATCGCCCAGGCCTTCGAGGGCTCGACCATCCAGGGAATGACGATTTCCGCCCCCGGCTTCTACGGCCCGCAGGGGCGCGTGGTCCGGCTTCCGCTGGCGATGCCCGATATGCTGGACCGTATCTCCGCTTTCCGCTTCAGCGGGATGAAAATCAACAATTTCGAAATGGAAAGCTCCGCGCTGGCGGGACTCGCGGCCAAACTCGGCCACGACGCCGGTACGGTCTGCTGCGCGATTGCCAACCGTCAGCTCAAGGACAGCAACCCCAATTACAAGCGGAAAATCGAGGAGCTGGTGCAGCTGTGTCTGGATATCCTTGCCGAGAAACTGTGATGAAGCGCCTGCTTATGTCCCTGTTCTCCGCCTGTATGATTGCGGTGTCCCTGCCAGCCGAAGCGGAGCCGGTCCTCAAGCCCACGTCCTCGTTCCTTTTTGCCGAGCGGGAGGACGGTCAACTTTGGATGGATATCTATGCCCCCGCCAAGGGGACGGAGAAACTGAACCTGCCTACGGTGCTCTATGTGTTCGGCGGCGGCTTCAAGACCGGCAGCCGGGACCACGAGTACCTGATGCCCTTCTTCACGCAACTGACCGGGAGCGGCTACCGCGTGGTGGCCATTGACTACCGGCTGGGGCTCAAGGACGTGAAAAAAATGGGCATCGCCCAGCGCGAACTGCTCAAAAAGGCCATCGATATGGCCGTGGAAGACCTCTATGCGGCGACGGCGTTCCTGCTTGCCAATCCGCAGGCGACGGGCGTGGACCCCGCGAAAATCGTGCTTTGCGGTTCTTCCGCCGGGGCCATTACCGTGCTGCAGGCGGACTGGGAGCGCTGCAACGGCGGTGCGGTGGCGGCGGCGCTGCCCGCGGACTTCGCCTTCGCCGGGGTTGTTTCCTTCTCCGGCGCCATCTATTCCAAGCAGGGGAAACCGCGTTACCGCCAGGCCAGCCCCGCTCCCACGCTGCTTTTCCACGGCATCGACGACAAGATTGTCACCTATAAGAAAATCAGTTTCTTCAACCTGTGTTTCGCCGGCAGCGACACCCTGTTCCCAATCCTGGAAAAGACCGGCGTTCCCTGTGCGATTTACCGCTTCAAGGGCATCGGACACGAAGTGGCCGGCTCGATGGAGCGCAACTATTCCCTGATGGACCGCTTTATCCGGGCCAATGTGGCGGGGGAGAAGCCTTTCGTGGAAGACGCCACCGTTACGGACAGCGCCATCGAACCCTGGGTGAACCTCAAGTCTCTGGATGACATTTACGCCGCCGCTGACCCGAAACTCTGATCCGGGTGTCGGCGCCGTCCGGCGTCAGGACGATACTCAGTGACTTTTCGCCGCTCCCCTTGGGGCGGCGTAACAGTTTGTCGGAGAGGATGAATTCCGATACGGGGTCTTCGATATAGCGGGTAATGGCCCGTTTGAGGGGACGCGCGCCGAAGGCCGGGTCGTAGCCCTGCTCCGCCACGAAACGCCGGGCGGCCGGGCCGACGGACAGCCGGTATCCCGCTTCCAGGGCCCGCGCTTTCAGCCCTTCCAGTTCCAGTTCGATGATTTTCTCCAGGTCTTCGCGTCCCAGGCTGCGGAAGAAAACCTGCTCGTCGATACGGTTGATGAACTCCGGCGGGAAGGCCTTGCGCACCGCCTTGTCCAGCACGTTCCTGCGCCTTTGTTCCAAGTCCTCTTCGGAGCGTCCGAAGCCGATGCCCCCGCCGTAGTCTTCCAGGTCGCGCGACCCCACGTTCGAGGTCATGATCACGATGGTGTTGCGAAAGTTCACCGTCCGGCCGTTGCTGTCGGTGAGCCGGCCCTCGTCGAGCACCTGCAGCAGCAGGTTGAAGATGTCCGGATGCGCTTTCTCGATTTCGTCCAGCAGGACCACGCTGTAGGGTTTGCGGCGCACCGCCTCGCTGAGCTGTCCGCCCTCTTCGTAGCCCACATAGCCCGGGGGCGCGCCCACGAGCCGCGAGGAGGCGATTTTCTCGCCGTATTCACTCATGTCGATGCGGATCAGGTTTTCCTCGGAATCGAACAGGTAGCCGGCCAGGCTCTTCGCCAGTTTGGTCTTGCCCACGCCGGTCGGGCCGAAGAAAAGGAAGGTGCCGATGGGACGCGCGGGGTCCTTGAGCCCCGCCCGGTTCCGGCAAATCGCCCGGCAGACGCGTTCCACCGCTTCGTCCTGCCCGATGACGCTGCCGCCCAGGCGCCGCCGCATCTCCAGCAGCCGCTGTCCTTCTTCGCGCGCCACTTTCCCCGCAGGGATACCGGTGATTTTCGACACCACTGCGGCGATGTCTTCCACCCCGACAGTCCTCCCGCCGCGCAGGCGTACCATCGAACCGGCCTCGTCCATCGCATCGACGGCCTTGTCCGGCAGCTGCGCCGAGGGGATATAGCGGTCCGTCTGCCGCACGCAGGCCTCCAGGGCCTCTTTCGTATAGTGTACGCCGTGGAACTGTTCGTACTGCGGCGCAAGCTGCGTCAGGATTTCCAGGGTCTGGGGAATGTCGGTCGCTTCCACGACGATTTTCTGGAAGCGGCGGTCCAGCGCGCCGTCCTTCTCGACGATTTTAGTGAATTCGTCCATCGTCGTCGCGCCGATGCACTGGAGTTCTCCGCGCGCCAGTGCCGGTTTGAGCATATTCGCGGCGTCCAGGCTGCCCTGCGCGCCGCCGGCCCCGACCATCGTATGGAATTCGTCGATGAACAGGATGACGTCCGTTCTTTCGCGCAATTCGGCGATGATGCCTTTGATGCGCTTCTCGAAATCCCCGCGGTAGCGCGTGCCCGCCACGACGGAGCCGATATCCAGCGAATAGAGTTTCCTGCCGCGGATCGGGGCGGGGACGTTGTCGGAAGCCAGGCGCAGCGCAATCCCCTCGACGATGGCGGATTTCCCGACGCCCGGTTCGCCGATCAGCATCGGATTGTTCTTCTTGCGGCGGCCGAGGATTTCCACGACGCGCTCGATTTCGCGGTCCCGGCCCACCACGGGGTCGAGATGGCCGCTCAGCGCTTCGGCGGTCAGGTCCCGCGCAAATTCCTCCAGGAGGCTTTCCTTTTCGGGTGCCGCCGGGGATGCGGGGGCTTCGTTTTCCGCCGCCTTCGGCGTTTCCTCCGTCTCGCCTTCTTCGTTTTCGGGCGCTCCGCCCATCTGCTGCGCGGCCAGGCGGGCCGTGATGCCCAGGTCGGAGAGATAGGTCCGGGCTACGCCACCTGTCGAGCGGAGCAGGGCCAGCAGCAGGTGCCGGCTGTCCGCGGAGGCGCTGCGTTCGCGCGTGGCCTCCAGGATGGTCAGGTTCAGGGCGTTCTGGCAGAGCCGGGAAAAGACCACTTTGTCGATTTCCGAATAGGAAATCAGCTCCCCGCTGATGGTGCAGCGGTCCAGGTAGGCCTTGAAATCTTCCAGGTTCACGCCCAGGGAAGAAAGGCAGCGGCAGGCGCCGTTGTCCCCCTGCCGGAGGATGCCCAGAAACAGGTGGTCCGTGCTGATGGAATAGCTTCCGGTACGCATGGCCTCATCGCGGGCGTATCCAACGATTTCGTGCAGTTCGGGGGAAATTTTCAATTGCATAAAAAAGCGCTTTCTTCGGGGCAAAAATAGCATATTTTCCCGATATTTTTATTATCTTTGTATGATTATGGAGAATATGGAAAATCAGACAGAGATACACGGCCTGATCGAGCCGGTGGAAATCGATCAAGAGATGCGCTCGGCCTACATCGACTACTCGATGTCGGTCATTGTTTCCCGTGCGCTTCCCGATGCGAGGGACGGCCTGAAGCCCGTCCAGCGGAGGGTTTTGTTCGGGATGCGCGAACTGGGGCTGAACTATGGCGGGCAGACCAAGAAATCCGCCCGTATCGTCGGTGAGGTGCTGGGTAAATACCATCCGCACGGCGATTCGAGCGTCTACGACGCCATGGCACGCCTCGCCCAGTGGTGGAACCAGCGTTACCCGCTGGTCTGGGGCCAGGGCAACTTCGGTTCCATGGACGGAGATCCGGTCGCGGCCATGCGTTACACCGAGGCGAAACTCGCCCGGATGGCGGAAGACACGCTCGCGGACATCGACAAGAATACGGTGGATATGATGCTGAACTTCGACGATTCGCTCGAAGAACCCACGGTCCTGCCCACCAAGCTGCCGCTACTGCTGCTCAACGGCTCCGCCGGCATCGCCGTCGGTATGGCGACGAACATGGCGCCCCACAACCTCGGCGAATGCTGCGACGCCATCTGCGCCTACATCGACAATCCGGACATCACCGTCGAGGGGCTGATGGAACACATCAAGGGCCCCGATTTCCCGACGGGCGGCATCATCCAGGGCCGGCAGGGCATCATCGACGCCTATACGACCGGCCGCGGCCGCGTGGTGGTCCGCGCGAAGGCCGAAATCGAAGAGGATGCTTCCGGGCGCGAGACCATCGTCGTTACGGAACTGCCGTATATGGTGAACAAGAAGGAGATGCTGGAGCGCATTTCCCAGATGGTGGAGGACAAGAAAATCGAGGGCATCACCTACCTCAACGACGAATCCTCCCGCGAAGGCCTCCGCGTGATTTTCCGCGTGAAGCAGGGGCACAACTCCAATGTCGTCCTCAATACCCTGTACAAGTACACCGCGCTGCAGAGCAGTTTCGCCGTCAACAACGTGGCGCTGGTGAAGGGCCGTCCGCGCACCCTGTCGCTCAAGGAAATCATCGCCGAGTTCGTGGATTTCCGCCACGAAGTGGTGGTCCGCCGCACGAAATTCGACCTGGACGCCGCCCAGCGCCGCGCCCATATCCTCGAAGGCCTGCTCAAGGCCATCGACGTGATTGACGAAATCATCGCCATCATCAAGCGTTCCAAGACCGTCGAGGACGCCCGCAACGAACTGATGGCCACCTTCGGCTTCACCGAGCCGCAGGCGACGGCCATCGTCGAAATGCGCCTGCGCCAGCTGACGGGAATGGAGAAGGAAAAGCTCCAGGCGCAATACGACGAACTCGAGCGCTTCATCGCCCGCTGTCAGGAGATTCTCGGCAGCGAGGAAGAGCAGCTCAAGGTCGTCAAGGAGGAAACGATGGAGATGAAGGCCAAGTACGGCGACGAACGCCGCACCGAAATCACCCTCTCCGCCGAAGAATTCAATCCCGAGGACTTCTACGCCGACGACGACGTGGTCATCACCATCTCGCACCTCGGCTATATCAAGCGCACCGCGCTGACCGAATTCCGCACCCAGGCCCGCGGCGGCACGGGCGCGAAGGGCGGCGCCACCCGCGACGAGGACTTCATCGAGCACATCTACGTGGCGAATATGCATTCGACGATGCTCTTCTTCACCGCCAAGGGAATGTGCTACCGCATCAAGGTTTACGAACTCCCCGAGGGGAACCGCACGTCGAAGGGACGCGTCATCCGCAACCTCCGTCCCATCGAGGCGGACGACAGCATCATCACCTATCTGAACGCCAAGTCGATTGAAAACAAGGAATATACGGACGGTCACTATGTGGTGATGGTCACCCGCGAAGGCGTCATCAAGAAGACCCTGCTCACGGAATACGCCAACTCCCGCACCCGCAACAAGGGCATCACCGCCATCAAGTTCCGCGAGGGCGACGCGCTGGTCGAGGCCCTGCTGACCGACGGCAACGCGCAGCTGATGATTGCCGCCCGGGGCGGCCGCTGTGTCCGCTTCAACGAAGAGGACGCCCGCAGCCTGGGCCGCGTTTCCTCCGGCGTACGGGGCATCAGCCTGGACGAGGGCGACGAGGTCGTGGGCATGATCGCCTACAATCCTGACGAGGAGACGGCGTCCGCCCAGAGCATCCTCGTGGTGAGCGAGCACGGATACGGCAAACGCTCGAATCCGGAAGACTACCGCCTGACCGCGCGCGGAAGCAAGGGCGTGAAGACCCTGGACATCACGGACAAGACTGGCACGGTCGTTGCGATAAAGAACGTCAGCGACGACAATGACCTGATGATCATCACGCAGTCCGGCCTGACGATCCGGATGCCGGCTTCCGATATCAGGGTGATGGGCCGGGCCACCCAGGGCGTGCGGCTCATCAACATCCGGGAGAATGATTCGATTGCCTCCGTGTCGGTGGTGAACCGCAATGAGGAAAGTGAAGGAGAGCAGGACGCGCCGTCCGCGAACAGTGAACAAGAACAAACAGAACAATAACCAAAACTATGAAAAAGATTGTCCTTTTGACCCTTGCGCTTCTCGCCCTTCTGCCGGCGGCCGCGCAGAGCAATATCGAGAACGCCAGGAAGGCCGCCGAGAAGGCGCGCCTCGCCACGGAAGACCCCAAAGGCGCCGCCAAGGCCGCTTCCTGGACCAATTTCGGCAAGAAGATGCTGGAGGCCTACAACGCCCCCGTCAAGGAATTCGCCAACGTCCAGTACAAGGTACAGCTCAGCGACCTGGGCCTGAAGCCCAAGCGCACGGAAGTCATGCAACTGGAAGGGACTTCCGTCGAAAAGCTCTCCTTCGAGAACGCGAACCTCTATTTCAGCGCCCAGAGCGGCCAGCTCCTCTTTACCGAGGTGAAGAACAAGGCCTACGACGATGCGCTCGAGCAGGCTTTCGGTGCCTACAAGAAGGCCTATGAACTGGATCCCAAGAAGGGAAAGGAAATCGCCGAAGCCTACAAGAACATCTCCAAGAAGTTCCAGGACGAGGCCACCCTCTACTATTATATGCAGAAACTGGACAAGGCCTCCTACAATTTCGAGCAGTCGGCGCTGGTGTCCGCGGAGCCGCCCCTCTCGCAGCTGGATACGATGGCGCTCTTCAATGCGTCGGTGGCCGCCCGGCTTGCCGGAGACAACGCCAAGGCGAAGGATATCCTGAACAAGTGCCTCTCCTTCGGTTATGACAGTGAGGGTAAGGTGTATTCCGCGCTGTTCTATGTGACGGATGCGGAGTTGGCACAGGCGACGACCGCTGCGGACAGCCTGGCCCTCCGTCAGGAGGCGAAGGGCTACCTGGAGCAGGGTATCGCCAAGTATCCGCTCAACCAGGAGATTGTCATCAACCTGATCAACCAGAAGATCCAGATGCAGGAAGATCCCGAGGAGATTTTCGGCCTCTTTGCCAAAGCCAAGGAGCAGGATCCGAAGAACGCGTCACTCTACGCCGTGGAGGCGGACGTGCGCGCGAAACTGGGGATGAAGGAGCAGGCGATTGCCGGCTACCGGAAGAGTGTGGAAGTGGATCCCAAGTATGCCTACGGCTTCTATTGCATCGGCAAGTTCTACTATGACGAGGCGATGGCCATCTACGACACGGCCCAGCGCGAGGACGACAACAAGAAGTACGAGGAACTGGTGAACCAGTATATGGACGCGCTGGTCCAGTGCGTGGACCCCTTCGAATCCTTCTTCAATATCTCGGACGACAAGAACAACAAGGACGTAGCGGCGCAGTATCTCAAGATTGTCTGCTACAACCTTTATTCCGCCTATAGCCGCCAGGACAATGAAGCCCTTGGCAACAAGTATAAGGAGCTGAACAAGAAATACGCCGACTACCTCAAGGGTGAATAACCCGGCCGGTGTGGTTGAGCACCACGACGGTGGTGTCGGAAAGGCGGATTTTCAGCCACGACTCCAGTTTTTTCCTTTCGGTCTCGGGCATCGGTTTGCCCGAGACCGTCAGCATTATGATGCAGCGGTCTTCGTGCGTGGTGCTGTCCTTCCGGACATTCGCCCCGCGGGCGAGATAGATTTCCCCGAGGTTGGGATACTGGCTCTTGACTTCGTTGTAAATCTGGGTGTAGGGAATTTCGGCGCTCTTCATTTCGCGCAACTGTCCCTCCAGTAAGCGGATTTGCGCTTCCCGCTTGTTGATTTCGTTGTCGGTGCGGGCGTAGATGCCCTGCATCAGGCGCTCGGATTCTGCGGAAGCGTTGTCGCTGTCATCCATCATGCGCTCCTTGAAGAACACTTTGTCCGGATTGAGACCGGATTCCTTCGCCGCTTCGCGCAGTTTGTCCTTTTCGTAGGGTTTGAGCGGCTCGCCGCCGATGTAGAGGTAAACGGTCTTTTCGCGGTCGTCGATGCTGTAATCGTACACATAGCTGCGCTCCAGCGTTTTGTTCTGGGCGACGAACTCGATGGCGTTGTTCCTGAAATTGTTGGCGCGAATCACGTTGATGGCGGTAATCAGGCTGGGAACGGCCACGATGACGACGACGGCGGTGATGATGCGGCTGCTGCGATGGCTCTGGGCGTCGTCCAGCTGGGCGGTCATCGGGAACTTCAGGTACTTGACCATCAGGTAGGTGGAGAGCGTGATGAAAATCGCGTTGATGGTAAAGAGGTACAGCGCACCGAAGAAGAAATGCATATTTCCGTTCGCGAGCCCGTAGCCGGCCGTGCAGATGGGCGGCATCAGGGCCGTGGCGATGGCCACCCCGGAGAGCACGGTGCCTTTCTGCTTGCGGCACATTTCAAAAATGCCGGCGGCGCCGCCGAAGAGGGCGATGAGCAGGTCGTAGATCGTCGGGTTGGTGCGCGCCTCCAACTCCGTGGGATTCACGAGGTTGAGGGGCGTCATCAGGAAGTAGAGCGTCGAGGCCAGGAGCGATACGCCCACCATCACCAGCAGGTTCTTGCCCGAGATTTTGAGCAGCCGGATGTCGTTGGTGCCCAGGGCCAGGCCCGAGCCGAAAATCGGGCCCATCAGCGGCGAGATGAGCATGGCGCCGATGATGACCGCCGTGGAGTTGACGTTCAGGCCCACCGAGGCGATGATGATGGCGAAGCTCAGGATCCAAAGGTTGGGGCCTTTGATGGTGATGTTGGACTTGATGGTCTCGGCGGCTGCCAGCGGGTCCATCGAATCGTTGATGTACCCGATCCGCTTCAGCCTTTTCCACAATGTATTGAAAACGCTCATATTCCTTATTTATTGCCTGCAAAAATAAGAATCTATTTTGAATTATTGTTAAATTTGCATCTTGTACTTTTATGAAACGACTTTTACTTGTCCTCTCGGTTTTGCTGCTGACGGTGCGGCCGCTCGCCGGCCAGTACCGTACGCTTCCGTACGGGGAACTCAATGAGAGTTCTGCGGTGGCGGCGATGCGCAGCGACGTGCGTTTCCTCGCATCGGCGGCCCTGGAAGGCAGGAAAGCGGGATCGGAAGGGGAGAAGGAAGCGGCGCGTTATGTCAGCGAAAGGCTGGAGGCGGAAGGCATCGACGTACTGACGGGACCGGACGGAGAACCTTTCGGCATCCGGCAGGAGAGCGGCGATACCCTCCATTCGCGCAATGTGCTGGCCTTTATTCCGGGTTATGACAAGACGGTCGCGGACCATTACATCGTCATCGGCGCGCGGCTGGACAATATCGGGACCTACGAGGTGACGGTGGACGGCGAGAAGCGGACGCGTATCTGCTATGGCGCCAACGGCAACGCCTCCGGACTGGCGATGCTCGTGCAGCTTGCGGCAATGCTGCAGCGGAACAGGGTGCTGTTGCGGCGTTCGGTGCTCATTGCGGCGTTCGGTGCTTCCTGTACCCTCGGCGCGGGCTCCTGGTATTTCCTGAACCGGAACTTCGGCGCGGTGGACAAAATCGACGCGATGATCAATCTGGATATGCTGGGGACGGGGTCGTCGGGCTTTTATGCCTGGCCTTCGGGCAACAAGGACCTGACGCATTTCCTGGAGAACCTGTCCGCCACCCTGCAGCCGGTTGTCCCGCAGGTGGTGCTGCGCGAACCCTGTTTCTCGGACCACAAGGCCTTCTATGACAAGGAGATACCCTCGGTGTTTTTTACGACCGGAATGTACCCGGAATACAACAGCGAGAAAGATACGGAAAGTATCCTCGAGTACGACAATATGGAACGGGAACTCGAGTATATCTATAATTTTACGGTGCAGCTCTGCAACGGTCCCAAGCCGGTGTTCCGCGTCAGCGAGGAGACGGCGGCCAAGCTGGACGGGAAAGTGGTCGTGCCCTATTACGAGTGCGATGTCAAGCCGACTTTCCTGGGCAGTACGGACCCGGGCGTGTTCCTCCAGAAGTGGGTGTATGCGTACTTGCATTATCCCGAGGAGGCGGTCCGGCAGGGCATTCGCGGCCGGGTGCTGGTGGATTTCCTCATCGACGAAAAGGGGAATGTCAAGAATGCGCACGTGCTCAAGGGCGTGCATCCGCTGCTGGACAACGAGGCGGTGAAGGTCGTGGGCGCGTCTCCCCGCTGGAAGCCCGGCAAGGTGCGGGGGAAACCCGTTGTCAGCGAAGTGTCGCTCTATGTTGAATTTATTTTGGAAAGAAGAAGATAAGATGGAGTACAACTTTAAGTCAATCGAGAAGAAGTGGCAGGCCCGCTGGGCCGCGGAGAAGACCTTCAAAGTGAAGGAGGATGCTTCCAGGCCCAAGTACTATGTGTTGGATATGTTCCCGTACCCCTCCGGGGCGGGACTGCACGTGGGACACCCGCTGGGCTATATCGCCAGTGACATTTATTCGCGCTACAAGCGCCTCCGGGGCTTCAATGTACTGCACCCGATGGGTTACGACGCCTTCGGCCTACCCGCCGAGCAGTATGCCATCCAGACCGGACAGCACCCCGAAAAGACCACCACGGACAATATCAACCGTTACCGTTCCCAGATGGACCGGCTGGGCTTCTCCTATGACTGGGACCGCGAGGTGCGCACCTGTGATCCGGGTTACTATAAGTGGACGCAGTGGGCTTTCCTCAAGATGTTCGACAGCTGGTACGACCCCCAGGAGGACAAGGCACGTCCCATCGCCACGCTCATCGAGAAGTTCGAGACCACAGGGTACGGCGATGTGACGCCTGCGGCCTGGAAAGCGGCTTCCGAAAAGGAGAAGTCCGATATCTTGATGGGCTACCGCATCGCGTACCTCGGGGAATCGTCGGTCAACTGGTGCCCGGGCCTGGGGACCGTGCTGGCCAACGACGAGGTGAAGGACGGGCTTTCCGTGCGCGGCGGCTTCCCCGTGGAGCAGAAGAAGATGGCGCAGTGGCAGCTGCGGATTTCCGCGTATGCGGAGCGCCTGCTTTCGTCGCTGGACAAACTGGCGTGGACGGATTCCCTCAAGGAAATGCAGCGCAACTGGATTGGCCGCTCCGACGGTACGGAAGTCGTTTTTCACACCGAATGCGACGGCCGCGAGCGCGACATTACCATTTTCACCACCCGCGTCGATACCATCTTCGGCGTGACCTTCATGGTGCTCGCGCCGGAAAGCGAGCTGGTGCCCGAACTGACTTCCGCCGCCTGTAAGGAGGCCGTCGATGCCTACCTCCAGGCCGTCAAGAAGAAGACGGAGCGCGAGCGTATGGCGGAGACCCGCAGCGTCACCGGCGTCTTTTCCGGTTCCTGGGCCATCAACCCCCTGACGGGGGAGAAGGTGCCCGTCTGGATTTCCGAATATGTGCTGGCCGGTTACGGCACCGGTGCCATTATGGCAGTGCCGGCGCACGACAGCCGCGACTATGCCTTCGCCCGCAAGTTCGACCTGCCGATTGTCCCCATCATCGAGGGCTGCGACGTGTCGGAGCAGAGTTTCGACGCGAAGGAAGGCCGGATGTGCAATTCCGGTTTCCTGAACGGGATGTCCGTGAAGGAGGCCATCGAAGCGGCGAAGGATTATGCCGAAGCGAAGGGCATCGGCCGCCGGAAGACCAACTACCGCCTGCGCGATGCGATTTTCTCGCGTCAGCGCTACTGGGGTGAGCCGTTCCCGATTTATTACAAGGACGGCATCCCCTGTCCGCTGCCGGAAAGCGCCCTGCCGCTGACCTTGCCCGAAATCAGTTCCTACAAGCCCTCGCCGGACGGGGAACCGCCGCTCGCGCGCGCCAAGGACTGGACCTGGAACGGTTATCCGCTGGAAAAGAGCACGATGCCGGGCTTCGCGGGCTCCAGTGCCTACTACCTGCGGTATATGGATCCCCGGAACGACGATGCGCTCGTGAGCCCGGAGGCGGATGCCTACTGGCGGAACGTGGACCTCTATATCGGCGGAACGGAGCACGCGACCGGCCACCTCATTTACTCCCGCTTCTGGAACAAGTTCCTCTATGACCTGGGGTATGTCTGCGAGGACGAGCCTTTCCGCAAACTGATCAACCAGGGGATGATCCAGGGGCGTTCGAACTTCGTGTACCGTATCGTGGGGACCAACACCTTCGTGTCGCTGGGCCTCAAGGACAAGTATGAGACCACGCAGATTCACGTGGATGTCAAACTGGTGCGGGCCGACCGGCTGGACATCGACGCCTTCCGCGCCTGGCGTCCGGAATTCGCCGATGCGGAGTTCATCCTCGAAAACGGGGAGTACATCTGCGGCTGGGCGGTGGAGAAAATGAGCAAGAGTATGTTCAACGTGGTGAATCCGGACGACATCTGCGACACCTACGGGGCGGATACCCTGCGCCTGTACGAGATGTTCCTCGGACCGCTGGAGCAGAGCAAGCCCTGGGATACCAAGGGCATCGACGGCGTAAACCGCTTTCTCAAGCGTTTCTGGAAGCTTTTCTGGGACCGTGACCAGTGGCTGGTGACGGATGAAAAGGCCTCCGCGCAGGAACTCAAGGTGCTGCACCGCCTGATCGGCAAAGAGCAGGAGGACATCGAAAACTTCTCCTACAACACCACCGTCAGCGCCTTTATGATCGCGATGAACGACCTCGTCTCGCTCGACTGCCACAAGCGCGAAATCCTCGAGCCGCTGACCGTGCTGCTCTCGCCCTTCGCCCCGCATATCGCCGAAGAGCTCTGGGAAGCGCTCGGGCACAAGGACAGCATCACCTACGCCGCTTTCCCTGAATATGTTGCGGCCTATACCGTTGAGGACAGCTGCACCTATCCCGTTTCCTTCAACGGCAAGACGCGCTTCACCGTCGAGCAGCCCAAGGGCGCGACGCCCGCCGAGGTGGAAGCTTTCGTACGCGCCCAGGAACAGACGGCCAAATATGTCGGGGAACAGCAGATTGTCAAAGTCATCGTCGTCCCCGGACGGATTGTCAATGTCGTGTTGAAGTAATGGACGGGAAGCGTATTTTAACGGGCGTCAAGGAATACGCCCTCATCACCCTCGGGATACTGATGTATGTCATGGCGTGGTGCGTTTTCCTTGCCCCGAACAACCTCGTGGGCGGGGGAGTGACCGGTATCGCCGCCATTATCCAGTATGCCACGCACGGGAAGATTACCATCGGTTACACCTATTTCACGGTGAATGCGGTGCTGTTGCTCCTGGCGATACGGACGCTCGGCAAGGGCTTCAGCACCAAGACGATTTATGCGATGGTCCTGGCCTCGGTCGGCCTGAATGTGTTCCAGTCGATTATCCCGCACGAGGTAATTCAAAGCCTCGCCCTGGATAACGGGAAGCTCATTTCCGCCGTGATGGGGGCCATCATTGTCGGCGTGGGCATCGGTATTTCGATGTCCCAGGGCGGTTCCAGCGGAGGTACCGACATCATCGCCCTGATGATCAACAAGAAGCACAACATCTCGCCGGGCCGGCTGATGATGATGATGGATGTGGTGATCATCCTTTCCTCGATGCTGTTCCCTTCGTATACGGAAGACGGTACCCTGATGCCGCTGACCGATAAGATTGTGACTATCGTCTACGGTTATCTGATGGTGGGGATTGAGAATATGTCCCTGGACATGTATCTTTCCGGAACCAAGCAGTCCGTCCAGTTGTTCGTGCTCTCCAAGAAGTATGCGGAAATCGCCGATTACATCACGACGGAACTCAAGCGCGGCGTGACGGTGCTGGACGGGAAGGGCTGGTTCACCAAACAGCAGGCCCAGGTGCTGATGATCATCACCCGCCGGAGCGACCTGAATCTTTTCCTGCGGGCCATCAAGAGTATCGACTCGAGTGCGTTCCTTTCCGTGTCCAATGTGATGGGCGTGTACGGCGAAGGCTTCGATACCATCAAAGGAAGCACGATAAAACGTAAAAAAAAGATATAAAAACGTAAAAATCTCACATTTGGGAGGTTGGATGCCCCTTTCCGGCGCAAGGTCGGGAAGGGGTATTTCTTATCTTTGGCACGACGAATGCGCCGATGAAAAAAGTTGTTGCATACCGTTTTGTCATCAGGATGCTCTCCCTGCTGCTGGTGGCCGTGCTCCTGGTGCTGGGAATGCTGGCGGACCCCGGAGCGGCCTGGATGGCCCGGGCGGGCGATGCGTGCCTCGGGGGCTGCCTGCTCCTGCTCCTCTACCCCCTGAAGGGAGAGAACGGGCGTCACGCCCTCCTGCAGGCCGTCCTGGTCGCCGTCCTGATGGTGGCGGGAGCGTGCCAGCCCCTGGTTCACCGCATCCTTTGGTCGGGCGGCCTCCCGGTGCTGCTCGCCCTGGCCCTCTGGATACGCCGCTGTCCGGCCTCCCGGGGGGCGGCCAGTGAAAACCGTATGCTGTATGCCTTTCTGGTGCTGGCCTTCTGCGGCGTGGGCCAAGGGCTTCCCCTGGTGCCCTTTTATGCCGTGATGTATGTTCTCTGCTACAGCGGCAATGCCTTTACGCTGATCCTGTACCTGTCCCGCTTCCGCCGGCGCTCGGAAGCCGGGAAGTGCGACCCGGCGCAGATGCGTTTCCTTTTCGAAAGGGCGGAGCGCTACCTGGCCCGCGAAAAACCCTTCCTGGACGCGCATTACCGGGAGGATGAAATGGCCAAGGCCCTGTTTACCAACCGTGTCTATTTGTCACAGAGCATCAATGCCGTGGCGGGGATGACCTTCAAAATGTTGCTCAACACCTATAGGGTACGGCACGCCATTGCCCTGATGCGGGAGAATCCCTCCCTGAACATCAAGCAGATTGCCCATTCGTCGGGCTTCAATTCTACAAATGTCTTTCTGGCGGCCTTCCGGATGATTATGGGAGAGAGTCCGCAGCAACACCTTTCCAAGATGCGGGAACAGGGGCCGTGATGCTGAGCTCCCTGTGGCTCACGGGGTGGACGAACGCGGCCCTGTAGGCGTGGAGGCAGACTCCGCCGTCCGGGTTGGAACGCGGCGCGCCATATTTTAGGTCGCCCTTGATGGGACAGCCGATGTGGCTGAGCTGGCAGCGGATCTGGTGGTGGCGGCCGGTCAGCAGGTTCACCGCAATCAGGTGATAGCGCTCCGTACTGCAGAGGTAGCGGTATTCCAGCCTGGCCTCTTTGGCCGCCGGTGAGGGCTTGTTCGTCACATAGGACTTGTTCTGTGCCTCGTTGCGGACGAGCAGGTCTTTCAGCAGGCCTTCTTCCGGCTCGGGCTTGCTGCAACAGAGCGCCAGGTAGGTCTTGTGGACGCTGCCGTCCCGGAACATGCCGGCCAGGCGGCTCAGGGCCTTGGAGGTCTTGGCGAGCAGGGTAATGCCGCTGCAGGGGCGGTCCAGGCGGTGCGGCACCCCCATAAAGACCTGTCCCGGCTTGCCGTCGCGCTGGGCGATAAAGGCCTTGTAGGCATCTGCGACGCACTCGTCGCCGGTCTTGTCCCCCTGGGTGATTTCGCCAACGCGTTTGTTGATGGCAAGGATGTGGTTGTCCTCGTAGAGGATGCGGCCTTCCAGGTCCGCATACTCCTGCGCGCTCAATTTCCGATAAATCATGCCGCAAAGATAAACATAGTTGACCCAAGTTTCGCAAGTTCGTTGAATATTTGAATCATGCGTGTCCACTAAAAGTTGTGGACGATTATTATAAGTTTAACATTTAAAACAAAGTTGGTTCACTTGAACCATCCAGTTCATTGACAATATTGTA
>CACYHC010000010.1 GCA_902774145.1 uncultured Bacteroidia bacterium | reverse complement strand
CACCAATGAACGCCTTCACAATGAGCGAACAGGACTTTACCTGATGAGCGATCTTTATATCGTGGACGAGCTAATTACAGAACTCCGGACCCAGTAACATTGACAGAAAAATTATGGCTACAGCAATAGAGTTTAACAACGTAAGCAAGCAATACCGCCTGGGACTGGTCTCCACCCGGACCCTGAGCCACGACCTCAACCGCTGGTGGCAGACCTCCGTCCTGCACAAAGAAGACCCGTACCTCAAAATCGGCTCCGTCAACGACCGTTCCACCGCCGCCGACAGCGAATACGTCTGGGCCCTGCGCGACATCGACTTCAAAGTAGAACAAGGAGACGTCGTGGGCATCATCGGAAAGAACGGCGCTGGAAAAAGCACCCTGCTCAAACTCCTTTCCCGCGTCACCGGTCCCACAACGGGCTCTATCAAGGCCCGCGGCCGCATCGGCTCCCTACTCGAAGTCGGTACCGGCTTCCATCCCGAGATGACCGGCCGCGAGAACATCTACATGAACGGCGCCATCCTGGGCATGACCAAGAACGACATCTCCCGCAAACTGGACGAGATTATCGATTTCTCCGGCTGCGAGCGCTACATCGACACCCCCGTCAAACGCTACAGCTCCGGTATGACGGTACGTCTGGGCTTTGCCGTGGCCGCCTTCCTGGATCCGGAAATCCTTGTTGTGGACGAGGTCCTTGCCGTGGGCGATGCGGAATTTCAGCGGAAAGCAATTGGGAAAATGAAGGATGTAAGTAGTGGTGAAGGGCGGACCGTGTTGTTTGTAAGCCATAATATGGGAAGTATCCGCAGTTTGTGCAGTAGAGGCATCTTAATGGAAAACGGTGGCATAAAAGCAGATGGTGAAGTAAACCACATTTGCGATATGTACTTAAATGATTCATTGGAGAGTCTTGGTGCCCTATGGCAGAAGGAACTTAATCCGGAGAAAGACTTTCAAGTCACAAAAGTTGAACTGCTTGATAGCAAAGGGGAAGGAAAATCAATTTTTTCTTGTGATGATGATTTTCATATTCGAATGACGGTCAATGTCAAGAATCGTGTCCCTGGTCTATATGGTTATTTGCAGTTTACCAAGGCAGATGGTGTTGCTGCGTGGATATCTGATAGCAATGATTTGACTGCGAATAAGTTGGAGATGCTTCCTCTGGGGACATCCCAAATTGATATAACGGTGCCGAAGAGAACCTTGGCGCCCGGAGAATATTCTGTTTATCTGAATTTTACAGGGCCACAGATGGCTAAAAGCTATGAAGTGGATTCACCTCGATATGTCTGTATGTTTACGCTTTCCGATGAGTCCACTCTTCGGGGCAATGGAAGGGGAGGATATTTAAGCACCTTGCTTGATTGGGAAATTTGCTAATACGACAAATATCTTACTATGGAAAAGTTGGCAATTTTTGGCGGAAAACCCGTACGGGAGACAAAAATTTACTATGGTCGTCAATGTATAGGCGAGGATGATATCCAAGCCGTAGCCGATGTCCTTCGCGGGCCCTTCATCACCTGCGGCCCAAAGGTCGCAGAAGCCGAGAGAAAACTTGCGGAATACACGGGGGCAAAACACGCTGTGGTTTGCAGTAATGGCACCGCATCGCTCCACTGCGCCTGCATTGCAGCCGGCCTGGGGCCCGGTGATGAAGTGATTACTACTCCGCTTACATTTGCCGCTAGCGCCAACTGTGCTGTCTATTGTGGCGCAACGCCTGTCTTTGCCGACATAGACCCTGAAACCTGGAACATTGACCCTGTCAGCATTCGTGCGCATATAACGCCGAAGACGAAAGCCATTGTAGCGGTTGATTTCACCGGCCAGGCAGTAAAGATTAAAGAAATTCGCCAAATCTGTGACGAATTCCATCTCGTCTTCATTGAAGATGCAGCCCACGCAATTGGTACGGCTTACAACGGCAGAAAAGTGGGAAGCCTTGCTGATATGACTTGTTTTAGTTTCCATCCGGTTAAGACCATCACAAGTGGAGAGGGGGGTGCCATCACGACAAACAGTGAGGACCTGTACAAGAAACTCGTGCTTGCCCATACGCATGGGATTACGCATGAAGATGAGTTGATGGAAGAAGCTCCTCACGAGGGGCCCTGGTATTATGAACAGATTAGCCTTGGGTTCAACTATCGAATGACTGACTTTCAGGCGGCACTCTTACTGAGTCAACTAGGGAAGTTAGAAAGTTTCAAACAGCGCCGAGCAGAGATAGTAAAGAAATACAATGAGGCTTTCAAAGACCTTCCCGGAATAATCATTCAAAAAGAAATCCCGGAATCCGATACCTGCCGTCACCTTTATATCATTCGTCTTGATTTAGATAAACTTACTTGCACGCGTCGTCAGTTCTTTGATGCTATGAGTGCAGAGAATGTTCAATGTCAAATACACTATGTGCCTGTATATTGGTTTCCTTTTTACAAGCATAGAGGGTATGAAAAAGGCCTTTGCCCTGTTGCGGAGAATGTATATAAAGGCATAATGAGCATTCCTCTTTATCCTTCACTTACTGAAGAGGATACGGATAATGTGATTGAGGCAGTAAAGAAAGTTGTCGCATATTACTTTGAATAGAGTGGATTTTACACGGATTGGAGCTTTTTACCATCTATGCGAAGTCCGTGTGTCTTTATGGTCTTTTGTTCAAGGCTATCCGATGAGTTTCTTGAGACCGTCAGGACGGGCTAATATTGATGTATAAGCATTACATGAAGTGTTGAATATGGATACTCCAATCCTATATGGTGATAGAATCTACCTTCGCCGTTTAACGGAAGATGATGTTTCTGAAGATTATGTACATTGGATGAATAATCCTGATATTAATCAGTTTTTGGAGAGTCGTTTTCTTGTCCACACAATTGAGAGCACCAAGGCATTTATCCGTTCTGTAACTAATGACAATAATTATCAGTTGGGCATTTTTGTTAAGGAAAATAACAAACACATTGGGAACATCAAGATTGGAGGTATCAACCACTACCATCGTTATGCCGACATAGGTTTCCTCATTGGCGAGAAAGACTATTGGGGTAAGGGTATAGCAACTGAAGCTATCAGTCTTGCCACTGCTTTCGCATTTAATACGCTTAAACTCCATAAATTATGGGGGGGTGTTTATTCTCCAAATGTTGGTTCGGTGAAAGCTTTTATTAAAAATGGTTATGAGCAGGAAGGTATCAAACATAGCCAATATTTGTGCAATGGTGAATATGTCGATGATATAATGTACGGAAAGGTCAATCCAAATGAGTAAATTGGTCCTTGGAACCGTCCAGTTTGGCCTTCAATATGGCGTTAATTCAGCTGGCCGTCCCTGCGAGAAGGCCGTAATTGGTATTCTCGAGGAGGCTGCAAGAGGTGGTATTACAACCTTGGATACTTCCAGCGCCTACGGGAACTCTGAGGAAATTCTTGGCAAGTGCACAACACCAACAGAAGGTTTTAGGATTGTTTCAAAGTACCCCAAAGGAGAGATATCCGTTGGCGAGAAGTTTATTTGTTCGTTGAAAAGGTTAAAAGTGGATAAGCTTTATGGATATCTTCTTCATCACTTTGAGGTATATAAGAATAATCCAAAGGCGTGGGAAGAGTTTGTCGCTCTGAAAGAATCAGGAAGAGTACAAAAGATAGGCTTCTCTCTTTATACACCAGAGGAACTTCTGTTTATTCTTGATAACAAATCTCCCTTTGATTTGATACAAGTTCCATTCAATATCTTTGATAAGAAGTTCCTCCCGTATATGCGAGAGTTACACGAGATGGGGGTGGAGATACATGTTCGCAGCACTTTTCTTCAAGGCTTGTTCTTCAAAGACAGGGAAGTCCTCCCCGAGAAATTGAAGCCTATGAAAAAGTATCTCCTTCAGTTGGATGAGTTCTCAAAGAAAAGCGGTTTAAGCATTTCCGAGATTGCGCTGAACCATAACCTTCAGAATCCATATATTGATGGTGTTTTGATAGGTGTGGATAATGTAGAACAGTTGAAGATGAACCTTGCATCTGTAAAGGATATGCCTATTGATATTGAAATTGAAGTAAAAGAACAAGAGTTGTTAAACCCGGTAAATTGGAACTAAAATGAAAGTTCTTGCTATTACCCAAGCTAGATACGGGTCTACCCGTCTGCCTGCCAAAATATTGAAAGAAGTGAATGGAATGACCTTATTGGAAATCCATTTGCGGAGAATACTTCAAGCTAAAGCGATAGATAAATTAAGGATAGCTACAACAGATGAAGAGGGTTCAAAGTATATTGTTGCTATCGCTGATAAGCTAGGGGTTGAGTATTATAAGGGCTCCGTCAATGATGTTTTGGACCGGTTTTATAATACAGCTGCACCAGAAAATCCTGATTATGTTGTTAGGTTTACTTCAGACTGCCCTCTTGTCGACTCCAAACTGATAGATGAGATTGTGCAGTTTGCAATAGAACATGATTATGACTATGTCTCTACAGATCCTCAAAGCTTTCCGGACGGACTTGATACTGAAGTCGTTAAGTTTTCTTCATTGAAAAGAGCATATGATGAGGCCGTTATGAGCTCTGACCGAGAACATGTAATGACCTATATTTGGGAAAATGGGACAGCCAAGGGTGGCGACAAGTTTAAATCGTACTATTATAAAAACCCTCAAGGGAATTATAATGCTAATGAGTATCGTATAACGATTGATGAACCGGAAGATTTTGCAGTCATCCATCAATTGATAACAAATTTAGGAATTGATAAGGACTGGAAAACATATATTGACTTTCTGTTAGAACATAATGAAATTCGTAGTTTAAATAGTAAGTTTCATTATAATGAGGGATTGGAGAAATCGCATAGGGAGAATCACATTTTAAAAAAATAGAAATGGGAAAAGGTCAAGAGCTTTACAAGAAAGCGAAAACCATGATACCTGGAGGTACATCCCTCCTTTCAAAGCGGCCGGAGCAACTTCTTCCTGAAAACTGGCCGGCATACTTTAGTAAATCTAAAGGTTGTCATGTATGGGATTTGGATGGGAAGGAGTACATTGACTGTGGGCTGATGGGAGTCGGAACCAACACGCTTGGTTATGCGCGTGAAGAAGTTGATGAAGCTGTTATGAAAATTGTTCGGGAGGGCAATCTTACTACGTTAAATTGTCCTGAGGAAGTTTATCTTGCCGAACGCTTGATTAAGATGAATCCTTGGGCTGGCGGTGTCCGCTACACACGTGGAGGTGGTGAAGCCAACTCTATGTGTGTTCGTATCGCTCGTGCGTTCACAGGAAAGGATAAGGTCGCCATTTGCGGATATCATGGCTGGCACGATTGGTATGTATCGGTGAATCTAGGGGAAAATGATGCGCTTGCCGGTCATTTACTTCCCGGAATCCCTGTTGCCGGAGTGCCGGCAGCGTTGCGAGGCACGTCTATTCCTTTCCATTATAACGATTTTGAGGAGATTGAGGCTATAATCCGAAACACTCCGGATCTTGCGGCCGTGAAGATGGAAGTATGTCGCAACTTTGGGCCAGCAGAAGGCTACCTTGAGCATATCAGAAACCTTTGTGATGAATATGGCGTTGTCCTTATTTTTGATGAGTGTACCTCTGGTTTTCGTGAGACCTTTGGAGGTTTGCACAAGAAATATGGTGTCTATCCTGATATGACCATTTACTCCAAGACGATGGGGAATGGTTACGTTATTGCCGCAGTACTTGGGAAAAAGGAAATAATGGATGCCGCCCAAGGTTCTTGGATAAGTTCTACATTCTGGACGGATCGTATCGGCCCGACGGCGGCTTTGGCAACTCTCGATGTAATGGAAAAGACCAAATCTTGGGAATTTATCACTAAGCAGGGACTTAAAAATAAAGAACGTTGGCAAAAGATGGCCGATAAGTATGGGTTACAGATTAGCCAGTGGGGAATCCCCGCATTGGCAGGTTTTACCTTCAATTCCCCCAATGCCCTTGCATACAAAACCTATGTTACGCAGGAGATGTTAAAGAAGGGGTATATAGCAGGGACGCTTATGTACACTTGTCTTGCCCATACGGATAATGTTTTGGAAGATTATTATCAGGCTCTCGATCCGCTATTTGCCAAAATTCGAGACTTTGAGGATGGTGAAGATGTGATGAAGGCGCTTGATGGTCCGGTTTGTCAGGCTGGATTTAAACGACTTAATTAAAAGAATGACAAGCTATACTTGTCTAAAACAACAGGAATGGTGTCTGGGCGATTATTCCATTGTCCCGATTCGTTATGAGGACCGATTCCTTATAATGAAGTGGCGCAACGAACAGATATATCACCTGCGTCAGAATCGACTTCTCACCGAAGAGGATCAACAGTTGTATTTTGACAACGTTGTAGCCAAATTGTTTGATAATCCTAAACCAGATCAGATACTATTCTCCTATCTGGAGAATGATTTCTGTATTGGTTATGGAGGTCTAGTTCATATCAATTGGATTGACAAAAACGCCGAGATATCCTTTATTATGGATACCAGGCTGGAAAGGGATTCTTTTGCCGAACACTGGTGCTCCTTTCTTACGATGTTGAAAGATGTCGCCTTTAAAGATCTTGGGCTGCATAAGATTTTTACTTACGCCTTTGATTTGCGGCCTCATCTCTATGCTGTGTTGGAAAAATTCGGTTTTAACAGAGAGGCTACCCTGAAAGACCATTGTTGCGTTAACGGAGAATATAAGGATGTCGTTCTACATGCTATCTTACATCAAGATGTATGAAGTAGTAAACTATTTAGATTGTTCCATTGAACAGCATCGTGAAATCCTGGCTCTCCGGAATAGTGAGGAAATTAGAAAATGGATGGTGAATCCTGATGTTATTAAAGAAGAAGATCATTTTCGTTTTGTAGAGGGACTGCGGGGTAATGAAAATAGATATTACTATGCCATTTATAAAGATGGTGCGTTGATGGGGACATACAATCTTACAAATGAAGGGGATGGCGTCTGGGAACGTGGAATTATTGCAAATCCATCAACTCAAGGAACGGGAGAAACGGAAAAGTGGGAGCACCAGATTATCCATAATCTTCCTAATGTCATCAAGGCTTTAAGTGCAAAGGTAAAACCGGATAATCTAAAATCTATCAGATACCACGAGAAATTGGGCTATTTGAGGCAATCTCAAGATAGTGAATTTATATACTATTTGCTAAAGATTCGATGAGCAGGACCTTTATCGTAGCAGAGCTTTCCGCCAACCATGGTCATACCTTGGATTTGGCGATTGAATCTGTCCGTGCAGTAAAAGAAACAGGAGCAGATGCAATCAAGATTCAGACATATACTGCCGACACGCTCACAATAGATTGCGATAATTCAGATTTTGTTATTGGTAAGGGGCTTTGGGAGGGGAAGACCCTATATAATCTTTACAAAGAAGCTTATACACCTTGGGAGTGGCATCAAGCCATCTTTGAAGAGGCAAGACACTTGGGATTAGTATGCTTCTCAACCCCCTTCGATAAAACGGCAGTTGATTTCTTGGAAGAGTTGGGGAATCCCATCATAAAAATAGCCAGCTTTGAAATAACCGATGTCGGGCTTATTGGATATGCGGCGAAGAAAGGAAAGCCGATGGTGATTTCGACGGGGATAGCGATGCCGGAAGACATTGAGCTGGCTATAGATACTTGCAAGAAAGTAGGGAACAATGATATTACGCTTTTGAAATGCACGTCTGCTTATCCTGCGCCTATTGAAGAAGCTAATTTGCGCACTATGGTGGATATGGGGGAGCGATATGGTGTGAAGGTTGGATTGAGTGACCATACTATGGGGTGCGATGTGGCCGTTGCCGCGGTGGCATTGGGCGCGTCTATGGTGGAGAAGCATTTTATCCTTGACAGGAGTATAGGCGGCCCAGACGCTGCTTTTTCTATGGATAAAACGGAATTTGCATCGATGGTTAAGTCTGTTCGAAATGTGGAAAGAGCTATAGGGAATGTTGTCTATCCAACAGATCTTTCAATGATTAAGGGGCGTGAGTTTTGTCGTTCTCTGTATGTGGCGGAAGATGTGAAAATAGGGAATATCATTACAGAAAAGAACGTGCGTTGCGTGCGCCCTGGATACGGGCTCCATCCTAAATATCTACCAGATATACTTGGCAAAATAGCGGTAAGAGATTTGAAGAGGGGAGAAAGGTTTAGTATGGATATGGTTGAATAAAAAATCACTTGAGAGGTCTCGTTCGTCCTGAATATGAAACGTATTCAAGAAATAGACTTTATCAAGGGCGTGGCTATTATATCTGTGATTTTGTTACATACATTATCCCAAAATTTTCTTTCAATATCGCGTTGTCAGTTGCATATTGGGCAAGCAGTGCCTCTCTTCCTTTTTGTTACATTTTATTTGTCCTTTTGGAAGATTTCTAGTAAAGATGATGGGAAAGTTTTTAGTAGATGGTTTACAAAAAGAAGGTTTTTTAGAGTAGTTGTTAGTATCATTATCCCGTTCATAATTGTTTCGGTGCTTGAAGCTGTAATTATGTTGATTTCTGGCGAGTCTCTAATCGTTAAGGATGTCATTCGTGCTGGTGGGTGTTATGGACCAGGGAGTTATTATTTAATTATATATATTCAATTGTGGCTTCTTATACCTATCCTTTATTGGCTTCTTTCTCGATTCGCATATGGGGGGGGGCTTGCCGTACTTCTTGTTTGCATCGTACTTAATTTTTTGTGTGTTAAGTTTGGTGTGCCTAGTTGGATGTATCGGATTAGTTGCGTGCGGTACATTTTTTTGTGTGTGCCGGTTTATTTCTATTTGAAGAGACAGAATGTTTATCATTTCAACTGGTTTTGTGCGGTTGGCGTAGCTATTTCGTTTGTTTATTTGTTGTTTTGCAGGTATTTGAATCTTTCTCCGGTTATTCTTGATTACGGATGGTCTTATCAACAATGGCCATCTTATTTCTGGACGCTGTTTGTCTTTATCGTTTTAATCCGGCTGGGAAAAAGGTTGAAAGATAACCGGGTGTTTAGATTTTTGACATGGATGGGGAAGAATTCTTGGTATATCTTCTTAACACAGATGTTTGTGCTAAACTACTTGAGTATAAATTCTTTTTCATATATCCATAGCGTTCATCTTCGCAGAATTGTATTTATCATTGTTATAATGGGCTTAAGTTGCATTCCTTCATTATTGGTCTCTCGTGCAAGTCATTGTAAGAGTATCAGAAAGCGTGTCAATTTTCTATTTTAATTATATCTATGTATGCGTCTCTACTAAGAGTCGAGAGCGGTAATTTTAACTAATTATGGATAAATATATACTAAAGTATCTCCAGACATATTTCGATGACCCGGAAATGTCAAGAATTATTGAGTATTTCAAGATGGAACTTGATTGGTACTTCTACGATTATGGGAAAAATGTTAATGGAGATACCGAATCTAGGATTTCCTTTCTGTATGAGCCTCCAAAACCAACATTAAAAGAGCGCATGAGGCCATATTATAGACCTCTTAGGAGGCTTTTATATACTGCATTTCGGTATTTCAAAGGATGCAATGATGTTAAAACGGCACCTATTATTTTTGACGGCCCTCACAAAAAAGTTTTGTCGTATGAGTATCATTCGGACCAGGTAAGACTCAAATTTGCCGAGAAAAATATCGAGGTCGTTTTTTGGGGGGACCTTCTTAAGAACGGTAATAGGGTGGCTAAACAAGTGCGTGAATTTCAAGATAGTTTGGCGAACTTGCCTTTTAATGATAGGTTACAGAAAGGAAGATATAAAGTAATTGATGAACTAATTCAGCTATGTCAAGATGAGTTTAGAGAATATAGCGGACTCTTCACTATGGTTGATGCCTATTTTGAGCAGAAATTACTTATTGATGTATTCAAGTCGCTCCATATACCAACCTATGTTTTCTTGCATGGTTTACCCGGAATTTATTTAACTGAGAATAAGCGTGCTGATTATTTATTGGTATGGGGTGAGAAGATTCGTGATGGATTTGTGCACGTAGGATTTGATCCTCAAAAAGTGCTGGTTACTGGAAATACTGAATATTTGAGTATTCCGCACAGCACTACTTTAAGAAATTCTTTAGATGATATTTTGGTTCTAACAACGAGTACTGTGCATTCTCAGATGCACGGTTGGGATTGGAAATCATTTCGTATAAGCGATAGAAGTTTACTTATTACGTACATTTATAGCGTTGAAAAAGTGCTTAAATCCTTCGGCGTAAAGAAGGCAAGATTACGGCCTCATCCCATGAATAATTATTATTGGCTAAAAAGATTTATAGATAATGATTTTTATGAATTGGATTACTTAGGTCTAAACGAGTCTCTACAAAAAGCGACATTAGCCATAGGCCCTACATCTTCCACCTTTTTACAGGCGTTAATGATGGGGGTAACCTATCTGATATATGAGCCAGGCAGTGAGGGCTATAATCTTGCGGGAGGGCAGCTTGTCCCTCCCTTTGATGGAAGTGATCCAAAATTACAGGTGGCGTTTAATGAGGAAGACTTGATTAATTTGATAAAGATTCATTATACTAACGATGTGAGTATATTAGACGATTATATCGTTCCATTTACCCTTGATAATGTGCCTTTGTAGGATAAGTTATGGTATCTTTTCTCTCTTCACAGGAAGTCAGCAAAATAGGATTTGCTTCTGTTGGGGCCAATGTGTTGATTAGCCGGAAAGCCAGTTTTTATGGCGCCGAGCAAATGCATATTGGCAATAATGTTAGAATTGATGATTATTGCATTTTGAGTGGTAGCGTAGTATTGGGTAGTAATATCCATATTTCTGCTTACAGCGCTTTGTATGGTGCAATGGGAATAATATTTAAGGATAATGCCGGTTGTTCTGCAAGAACTACCATCTATTCTGCGATGGATGATTTTTCGGGCGATTTTTTGATAGGTCCAATGCACCCTAAACACAAAACTAATATATCGGGAGGACCAGTGGTTATAGAAGAGTTTGTTCAACTTGGAGCACATTGTCTTGTATTCCCAAACTTGACTATTCATACAGGTGCTGTTATAGGGGCATTATCTTTAGTGAGAAAGGATGTAGAAGCGTGGACGATAAATGTGGGAATTCCGGCAAAAAAGATCAAGACCAGAAGTAAGAATCTCTTGAAGTTAATTAATGAATGATGCCCCCTCTTGTTAGCATAGTTTGTATAACATACAATCACGAGAAATATATTAGACAATGTCTGGACGGCATCCTTTCGCAAAGAACGACATTCCCTTTTGAGATAATTGTTAGCGATGATTGCTCAACCGATTCTACCCGCGAAATAATTGAGGAGTATTTACAAACTAATGAAGGACGTCTAATTCGTGATGTGAGTCCGGAAAATAATCTTGGAGTAATTCGTAATTGGCGTCATGTCCATGAGAATGCAAATGGGAAATATATTGCATATTGCGAGGGGGATGACTATTGGATAAGTCCTGACAAATTGCAGAAGCAAGTTGATTTCCTGGAAACCCATCCGGATTGTGGACTATGCGTCACAGATTTTAAATATCAGTTTGATACCAATACTTCATTATTCCCCTCATCGGAGGAGAATAGAGATAGATATCGCCCTAATTCTTTTTTTGAACATTTGTTTGCTGCTGGTTACATCGGCCCTATGACTTGGGTTTATAGAAATGACGTTTTCCGGATATTTGATTACTCAAATCCCTATATTTTAGATGCGACTCTTGCTCTTTCCCTTGACTTTTTTGCTGTTTCAAAGGTGCACTATCTTGATGATGTTACAGCTGTTTATAGAATTCATAATAATAGTGTGACTAATCAATTTGACCCTATAAAAGAATTCATCTATTCTAAAGGCGTTTTCAGTATCCAATTGGAGTATGCTTTGAAATACAAATGTTCAAAAGAGACTTTGCTGAAGTTGAGATTTCAAGGTTATGCTGAACGTATGAGTTCCGCTATTTATGTTGAGGATGAAGGGTTTGTTCGTGAAGCACTTGTTTTTTATCATGAACAAGGAATGGAGATGGGGTGGTTCGTTCAGAAATGTCGAGAGGATGTGGGGTATAGAAAACAATATGAGAAGGTTTGTCATTCCTTCGCATATCGGTTAGGGAAAAAAATACTCTCTCCAGTGAGATATTTAAGAGGATTATCGTTTAAGTCATCGAAATAGGGAGTTTAACGTGGATTTTCTGTATGCAGATTACAAAGAAATGCGAGTCGATGTATTATTGATATGTTATAATCAATCACGCTTTATACAAAAGGCTCTAGAGAGTATCTTTTTTCAGCGCGTGAACGCGTGTGTACGAATAATTGTTGCTGATGACGGATCGACTGATGATACATTGGGATCAATTCGAGCGATGGCACAATCTTCTCCATTCGAAATGATTTTTTTGCCAGAGGTGGGCAATCAGGGCATTTCTAAAAATTATCAACGTGCATTTGAGGCCTGCGAGAGTGATTATATCGCTATATTGGAGGGCGATGATTACTGGTGTTCTCCTTACCATTTGAAGCAGCATATTGAGTTCTTGGATGAGCATAGGGAATGCTCTATGTCAATGAATCAGTTCCTTTGGGAAGATGATAAAAGAGGCGTGTTTAGCAGGTTTAAGTGGGGTTACCCTTGTTCCCCTTATTATGTGTCAGTAGAGGAACAAATTGTTAAAGGTAATCAACTAGGCAACCTTTCGGCCTGCGTACTTAGAACATCATGCGTAAAAAAATTATCGGCGACTTTATTTGACATGCCTCTCGCAGATTGGATGTTGGGTGTAATGCTTGCCCAACAAGGTTTTTTGGCGATTTTAGAAACCCCCACTTCAGTATATAGAACGAATTCTCGCAGTGTATGGGCCTCAAAAACTAAAGATGAACAATTGGGAATCATGCTCAGTAAGGCAGATGAGTATGATGCTTTTCAGGATGGTAAGTATCATGATTATTGGCAAGGGTTCAAACGAAACTTATTAAATGAAGGGATTCCGTCGAGAAGGGGGTGGTTACCACCTTTTATACTATCGCTTATGAGAGGCTTTGTGCCCCCGGCAATCAAGCAAATGCTAAAACGACATGGACAATAGGAAACTCACAGTTACTTCTCCACTTCTCCCGCCGCTGGAGGAGATCATTCCGTATCTTGAGCAAATATGGGAAAGCCGTTGGATTACTAATGGAGGACAGTTTCATCAACAACTAGAAACAGCACTTGCCCAATATTTGGGCGTAGAGTATCTTTCTCTCTTTACAAATGGCACATTGCCTTTGATTACGGCGCTTCAGGCATTACATATAACAGGTGAAGTCATTACCACTCCATATTCTTTTGTGGCGACAAGTCATGCCATTTGGTGGAACGGATTAAAGCCTATTTTTGTGGATATTGATCCAGTTACAGGATGTATGGATCCGGATAAAATTGAAGCCGCCATTACCCCACAGACCAGTGCCATTATGCCGGTTCATGTTTATGGGACCCCTTGCAATACGGAAAGAATTCAGGAAATTGCTGTTAGATATGGTTTGAAAGTAATATACGATGCCGCACATGCTTTTGGCGTGCAGAAGGCGGGAAAATCCATCCTGCTTGAAGGGGATATGTCCACCTTAAGTTTTCATGCTACAAAGACATATAATACCCTTGAGGGAGGGGCTATAATATGTCATTCCGCTGAGATGAAACAGAAAATTGATTACTTGAAGAACTTCGGATTTGAAGATGAAGTTACAGTGATGGAACCGGGAATCAATAGCAAGATGGATGAGGTAAGGGCCGCCTATGGGTTGCTCAACTTAAAGTATGTTGATAGTGCTATTTCGAGAAGGAAAGAAATCGCCAGGCAATATGTCAAGGGATTGAAAGGTGTTGAGGGGATAGCCCTTTATCAACCTATAGTAGACTCATTTGAATCGGATGACTTAAAACATAATTACAGTTACTTCCCAATTTTCGTGGATGCTGGGCGGTATGGAATGACCAGAGATGACCTTTATGCAAAAATGAAAGCCCAAGGAATAATGGGACGGCGCTATTTTTATCCCCTCATTACAGCCTTTACGCCGTATAGGGATTTCCCTTCGGCGGCTAAAGAAAACATTCCCGTAGCAGAAAGGATTTCCGACAGCGTGATTTGCCTTCCGATGCATCATGAATTATCCGATGTAGATGTATATAGGGTCATCAATTGCATTATATTATGAGTACATTAGGTATAATGCAACCCTATTTTATGCCTTACATAGGGTATTGGCAATTAATTGAGAGTGTTGATAAATTTATACTATACGGGAATGTAGCTTTTGAGAAGAAATCATGGGTGAGCCGTAATCGGATAATAAATAAGAAGGGTGATATAGTCAATATTATTATTCCTTTAAGACACAAGAGCTGTAATAAGTTAATCTCAGAAATAATCATAGACAATAGCTTAAATTGGAATTCAAAATTGCTTAAGACAATTAGGACGGAATATGGCGGAGCCCTATTTTTTGAGGAAACCTTTAGTCTAATTGAGCCCCTTTTGAATACAAGATATGAAACACTGATGCAACTTAATTGCACCACTATTTCTCAAATCGCAAAATATTTAGACATAAACACCGTTGTTGATTGTGATAACTCTCGTTTCGTGGATATGGAAGAAGTGCTGCAATGCGATGAAGTGGATTATTCACAACTGCGTTATCTGGGTGATGCTGAGCCTGACAGGAAAACCGCTAGGGTTATTGAGATGTGTAAGCGCGAGAATGCTTCCCGATATGTCAACGCCATAGGAGGTAAAGCTCTGTACAAAAAGGAAGAATTTTTGAAAAATGGAATTGAATTGTTTTTTATAGAAACACGGGCTATAGATTATCAACAATTTGCGAAATCATTCACGCCAAACTTGTCAATAATTGATGTCTTGATGCATAATGGAAAAGAAGGAACAAAAGACCTTCTTAAATTATATGGTTTAATATGAAAACGCCATTGGTGAGCATTTGCTGTGTGACCTATAACCATGCACCATTTATCCGTCAGTGTTTAGATGGCTTTTTGATGCAGAAGACATCATTCTCCATTGAGATACTGCTTCATGATGATGCATCTACCGATGGGACAAGTGAGATTGTCCGGGAGTATGCAGCTAAGTATCCAGAAGTGTTATTTCCGATATATGAGGTTGAAAACCAATATTCAAAGCATCACCAAAATATAGATCTATATAATTATTCAAGAGCAAGAGGCAAATACATTGCATATTGCGAAGGCGACGATTACTGGACAGATTCGCTTAAGTTGCAGAAACAGGTGGATTTTATGGAGGCGCATTTAGACTACAGTGTGTGTTTTCATAACTTTATTGCCTATGATGCAAGAATTAATTCATTCGAGGAAGTTGTGTATGAACATCCTGTGGAAATGATTGACGGCGGGACGGATGTTGATTTTCGGATGTGTGTTGGTAAGTCATATGGTGGGCAGCCATTGACAATGCTTTTTAGAAAGTCTATGTACGATTTAGGCTGGATGAAGCAGTATAAGGGATATAGAGATACACACGAGATATATCATCTGCTTCAAGCAGGGAAGGGCCGATATCTTGACTTTGTGGGAGGTGTATATGTAAGGCACAATGGTGGCGTGAGTACATCCAATACTACTCTACAATCCTGTAAGGATGAGCGTGAACACATTCTGGAACTGTACCTGAATACTAAAGACAAGATACTTGGTCAGTATTTATTAGAAATACTAATCTGGAATTATTCTGTGTATGAGAAAAATTGCAGGATTGCAGACTTTTATAGAGTAATGATATTTTATTTCAAAAGAACCCCAGAGATTGCTTTTGGGGTGTTTGAATATGTACTTAAACATAGAATAAGAAATTATGTTTATAAAATTCGTAAGAAAGTATTGCATACTAGACTAAGGCCAATTCGTGTACTTTGTTTTCATGCTATAAGTGATGAGTTTGATCAGGACTGTAACTGGGCTTGCGACTGGATGCAAACCTCGAAATTCAAAGAGATAATTGGTGAAATTAAAAAAAGATACACCTTCATATCACTGCCTGACGCTTACAATCACATCATAAAAGATAAATTCCGCATAAGGAATTATGCAGTTTTAACTTTTGATGACGGAGATGCTTCAGTGAAGAATATAGTGCCCTGGCTTATTGAACAAGGCATTCCCATCACGCTATTTGTGTGTCCCGACTTTTTAAATGGCGGAATTCGTGACGATCACCCCAACGCACAGTTTATTTCCACGAATGAACTTGGTGAGTTATTAAAGATATTTGACCCATATGTGACGGTTGCGAGCCATGGGTATTATCATAAAAAATGTTCTCAGATTCCAAAGTCAGAATTTCCGGAATTGATTAGAAATGCTGAATCGTTCTTGAAACAATATAACTCGCACAAAGTCCCATTTTTTGCCTATCCATTTGGGGATTATAATGAATTCACCAATTCAATCCTGAAGAATGAGGGTTTAGTGCCGGTATATGTAGATGGAGGGAAGAACTTTAATGATGTTTCCGGGATTCATAGAGAATTATTGTAAGAATATGCCAAATGTTAGTTTTATAGTGCCAGCATACAACGCCGAAAAATACTTGAAAGAGACTTTGGACAGTATCCTTCGGCAGACATATGGCGACTGGGAATGTATTTGTGTTGATGGTGGATCGCAAGATTGTACGTACGAAATAATACGGCAATTTTGTGCAAAGGATAAAAGATTTATAGGTTACTCTAAAGAAAACGAAGTACAGGATCAAACAAAGGATTTCGCGATTAAACATACTTCATCACTCAATATTTGCGCAATAGATTGCGATGATGTTATCGAGCCGGACTATTAAAAAAAATAGTTTATAGGCAAAATGAGACTGATGCAGATATTGTTTTATCCACTATGATAATTTGTGAAAATGAACTTGATGGAGAATTGTGGCGTCTGCCAGTCAAAGAGATTAAATCAAGGGATTATCTTTCCGGGGCGGAAGCATGTGCCGCCACTATAGGAAGATGGTTGCTCTCTGCAAATGGAATGTTATATAGGAGACATCTTAGTGAGGGTATTAGTCATGGCATTTGGATGAATTCTGATGAATTTATTTCCAGGCAGTTGTTATTTAAAGCCGGAAGAGTTGTGACGTCTGATGCTATTTATTATTATAGGCAGCATTCAGCAAGTATCTCAAGGCAACTGTCATCCAGATTGTGGCAAAGATTGTATGTCGATCCTCAGGTGGAGGATTTTGTGTTTTGTAATTTCCCCTCAAATGAGTCGATTCAATCGGCGGCAGTTTCAACAACGTTTCACAATCTCGTGTATTTAGCCTGCCTTAAAACCGTTATTCTTAATTAAACATAAGTTTGTAAAGCGTGCATATGTCAACCACTGAAAGAATATCAGTAGTTATTCCCTTATATAACAAGAGAAATGAGATTGTACACACAATACAATCTGTCTTGGCTCAAACTTTTGCTGATTTTGAACTGATTGTTGTTGATGATGGGTCAACCGATGATAGTTGGAGCAGAGTAAAGCAGATAAATGATTCGCGAATTGTGCCGATTCATAAGGAGAATGGCGGTGTTTCTTCAGCTCGAAATGTAGGAATACGAGCCGCTAACTTTCCATTTATTGCATTGCTTGATGGAGATGATTATTGGGATCCAACTTTTTTAGAGGAGCAGTTATATTTAATTAGGGACTTCCCTAATGCTGGACTATGGGGCGTTAATTATGCCTTTGTAAAGGGCGACAAGTGTGAGCCTTGCAATCAGGGAGTCGGAGATGGTTATCGTGGATATATTAATGGGTACTTTGCTACAACATCCCATAATGACTTGTTTTGCTCGTCGAGTGTCGTAGTAAGAAAAGATGTTTTCGATGTCGTGGGGTATTTTGATGAGAGGATTGCATCGTCGGAAGATTTGGATATGTGGTATCGTATTATCCTCAAGTATCCAGTGGTATATTACGATAAAGTCTTGTCCTATTATAATCAAAATGCGGAAAATAGAGTCGCATATGATACAAAAGTCCGCTTTCCATTAACAAAGGATATCAAGTATTATATCGATAAGTTTAGTGAGGATTTCAAACAGAATCGAGATTTCGCTCATTATCTCAATACAATTGTAGCGGTCGGGTTGTTGAAGGATGGGTATTATTTTGGCTCTAAACAAGATCGCATTGATGCAGACCATGTGGTCGGAATGTTACACTATGAAAGTATTCATGTGAAGTACCGATGGATTTTCCGTACGCCTCGGTGGTTGGGAAGAATTTTTTACGCCCTTGTCCAAGGAAAGAAAAGATTTGCAACTCGATGAAAATTTCTGTTGCTGTTATAACCTATAATCAAGAAGCAACCATCGCCCAAACGTTGGACAGCATTTTGTGTCAAAAAGGAACGTTCGAATTGGAGATTGTAATAGGGGAAGATTGTAGTAAAGATGGTACTTGGTATGTGTGTTATGAATATGCAAAGCGTTATCCTGAGATAATAGTGCTGTTGCCTAACTTAAATAATTTAGGTATCATGGCTAATTTCGCCCGGGTAATGAAGGCCTGTACAGGAGACTATGTTTCAATCCTTGCCGGTGATGATTATTGGTGCGATGAGCGAAAACTTCAGAAGCAGTTAGATTTCTTTGCTCAACATGCAGAATGTGGCGTTGTTTGCACAAATGGCTTTCGCTTGTTCGTGAAATCCGGCAAACTCGTGCCTGGGTTACCCCCATATAATCCGGCTCCGGATGGGGACGTCAGACGATATTATCATAATCGTTTTAGTGGGGTGTATGCTATGCCGCTAACCTTATTAATTAAGCGGGACTTATTGCAGTATGTGGACTTTGATGAGTATGTCCGTAGAAGGTTTCCCGTTGAAGACTATCCCATGCAGAGTGTTTTGGCGCACCATACCAGATTTGGATATGTTCCTGACATGACGGCTGTTTATAGAGTTTATGGAGAATCAGCGACATTTGTTTCTGCTAAACGTCCGGGATATCTTGATTATCATCTTGGCCTTGTTGATATACGTCGTTATTTAAATGCTTTATTTTCAGACGATGTGCCTTTTTCTGAAGAATGGGCTGAGGACTATATTTTCTACAAAGAATTTCTGTTGTTTCTCTCCAGCGGAAAGTTTAGTAAAGCAAAGACTTTAGTAGAGGAGCATCGAGCATCTTTACGAGAGACGCCGCATTTTAAGAATGCGAATAAGGCTACCCGTTCAATAGCGCATTTTCTCGCATTTAGGGCATATAAATGGTATAAATCTGCAATGGACCGGCATAATCGCTTATGATGAAAGGTTTCATTTTAAAGGGAATCGCAGTTTTTCTGCAATATTTAAGCCGAGCCTTTGTTTCATTAGGGATAATCCGTCCTAAAGCGATAATATATATGGATGGCGGCATCGCTTCTCAGATGCTAATGTATCTTGAGGGACAATATTATGCACGACAAGCGATAGTCTTGTATGACACGTCATGGTATAAGCGTTGTGGAAAAGATATGGATGGCCGTTTCGATCGAATATTCGAACTAGTTGAAATGTTCCCACACATTGAATTCCGTTCGATTAATTCCACGAAGAGGAGATTTTACAAATCTTTCTTTAAGTATTCCGCCGCCAAGGGATTCCTTCCTCGAAAAATAAATAGGACTACGTATTTCGATGGTTATTTCGAATTACCGCCCACCGAATTTGATAGGTTGTTTAGTATGTGTTTTAGGCGAGAAAATCTCAGCCGTATAGCTCGTAGCATCCCATCGACCCCAAATGTGAAGAATGTGGCTGTGCATGTTCGTCGTGGGGACCTTGCAAATAGGGAGAGCCGTTGGTATAAAGCTGTCCCGTTAACGTATTTTATCAATGCGCTTAATTATGTAAAAGGTGCATACGAAAATATAATAGTCTGGCTCTTTTCGGATGAACCCGATTGGGTTGAGAAGTATCTCTGTCCTAGAATAGACGTGCCGGCTAATATAGTCCGAGGGAATAAAGCGTATGAAGATTTGATTTTGATTTCAGAATGTGACATTGTCATAGCAAGCCAAGGTTCATTTGGGTCATGGGGGGGGCAACTTAATGGGAACTGTATTTTAATAACACCGTCTTCCTCATTACCAGTAGGGTTTGCGGTTCAAAAGTTGCAAACATTGCCTAATTCAGAGCTATCTTCTTAATGTTTAAGATTCTACCAAAACTAAGTATAATTGTTCCCGTATATAATGTGGAATGTTATCTACGGGTGTGTGTTGACAGTTTGCTTGCGCAAGACATGACTTTGGAAGAATACGAGATTATTCTTGTAGACGATGGGTCACTGGACGGTTGCTCGGCTATATGCGATGAATATGCATTTCGATACAAGAATATTAGCGTTATTCATAGATCTAATGGGGGATTGAGTGCTGCCCGCAACAGTGGTCTATCAGTTGCGAAGGGAGAGTATGTCCAGTTTGTGGATTCTGACGATTATCTGGAACATAATGTATTGAGAGCCTTGGTGGAGAAGATGGATAAGGAGAAGTTGGATGTGCTAAGGTTTAATTATCAGAATGTGAATGAGCAATATGAGGTCTTTGAACCGAATAAAGTGCGTAAACCTTTTGTTGATTTCAGGGACGAAGTTTGCGATGGCCTTACATTTTTGACTGAAAGGTTGGGAACAGCCTGTTATGTCCCGCAATTCATAATTCGGCGCACATTGCTGGAAAACTGCCTTTTCAAGGAAGGGATCTATTTTGAAGATGTGGAATGGACGCCCAGAATGTTGCTGAAAGCGGAGCGCGTCAGTTCTGTAAATACGATAGTTTATAACTATCTTTATAGGGTGGGGTCGATAACCCGGAGCACTGATGAGGAGAAAATGAAGAAGCGGCTGGGGGATCGTTTTTCTCTTATTGACTCATTACAAGAACAAGCAAGTAATCTTGCCGACAAGAGATGGTTTGAGGGAACGATATCTCAACTTGTGGTGGGTATTATCTGCAGTATTGGCAAGGATTATTATTCTTCCCGGAAGGAGTTGATTGGACGCCTCAAATCGAAAAAGGTTTTTCCCTTGTCAACATATCAGGCTACGCTATCAGCTAAGCGCAAAATTCATCTTGCCAATCTGTCTCCTATGTTGCTTTGTAGGATGATGCATTATCAAAGCCTATGATACCCTTTTTCCCGAAAATCATATCCTCAATGGCGGTAAGAACCTACATTATTGCACTTGCCATAGTAAGTATTGTGTTTTTTAGATTTGCTATGCCCGTTTGGCGAATGGGGCTTGGGCTATTGTTCGTTGCAGGTTTTTTCTATCTGACATCGTCCTGGAGTAAAAACTGGTCTACATTGCCGACAAGGATTTTTGAGAGAAGGCTTTTTGGCTTTGCGCTTGCTTTTAGGGTAATTTGGGTAATGGCGTCCTATATTTTTTATATGCAGGTAAACGGCAATCCATTTGAATATGGTGCCGCGGATTCTATTGGTTATGATGAAACAGGACGAGATTTATCATCAATGCCATGGAGTTTTGCGTTAAATTATTGGTTTGGTCCAGAGTCGAGCGGAGTATCTGATGTTGGTTATGAATTTTGCCTTACGATTTTATATAAGTTTTTTGGCCCGGATATAATACTTGTTCGTTTTATCAAATGCCTTCTAAGCGCCTGGATGTGTTTGCTGTTGTATCACCTTTCTTCCAGAATGCTTGGTGAAGCTGTCGGACGCATAGCAGGAATTATGTGCTGCTTGATGCCGCTGTTCATCATTTATTGTGGGTATCACTTAAAGGAGACCGAAATGATTTTTTTGGAGGTGGCTTTCCTTGAGCGCTTGGATTATGTCATACGTAACCGGAAATATAATTTTTTGAATATTATTGCGCCTATATTGTTGGCTGTAAGCCTTTTCTTCTTCCGCACGGCCCTCGGCGCTGTGGCGATATTGGCGTTTACTGCGGCAGTGGTATTCACAAGTGTGCCAACAATGAAAAAGGGAGGACGGCGCTTCGCCCTGATTGCCTGGGGCGTTCTTGCGTTAGTTCTTATGGCGGGTACAACAATGATGAATGAAGTGGAAATGTATTGGGAGCAAAAGGTGGAAAATGTGGAAATTAAACGGTCCTATCAAGAGTCGAAAGGAATCAAATGGGCCAAGTATGCTACAGGGACGATAATGGCTCCTATGATTGTGGCCCTTCCTTTTTCCACGATGGTGGCGGTAGAGGGGCAGGAGTCACAGAATACCAAACACGGAGGGAATTATGTCCGTAATTTTATGGCATTCTTTGCACTGCTTGCCATATACGAGGCGATAAGACAAAAGAGATGGAGAGAATTCATTCTCGTTGGTGTTTTTACCTTTGGATATTTGGGGGTGATTGCTGTCAGCGGTTATAGCAATGCTGAACGCTTTCTATTGCCAGGATTGCCGGGGCTCATTATACTGTGGGCCTATGGAGTTTCCGAATTGAGGCCCGGAAGTTTCAAGCTGCTGAAGCCGTGGTGTGTGGTGGTAATCCTTATGGAAGTGGCTTGGGCATATTTCAAATTGGGGAGCCGCGGGCTGTTTTAATGATGAAAGTTGCCTATTTTATTGGGAGCCTTAACCGTGGCGGGACAGAAACGCTGGTCCTAGATACATTCCGGAAGAAAGGGCTGGCTAACTACGAGCCTATCCTTATCTACCGTAATGAAGGGGATTTATCGGAGGCGTATCGTGCTACGGGCGTGCCGATGTTTCGTATTAAGCCCGCGGGGTCAACACTTGGTTACATCCAAAGTTTGCGATACTTGTTGAAGAAGGAATGTGTGGATATCCTGCATACACAGACTTTGTTAAATGGACTGCTTGGCTTATTCTGCACTTGCGGTTCTAAGGTAAAACTTATTTCCACTTTCCACGGCTTTTTCCCCTCATTCAAAGACCGGGTATTTGCACATTTTGTAATGTGGTTTGCGCGAGCAAGTGTCTTTGTTAGTGAGTATGAACGTGATTGGTATGTCCGGCGGACTCTACTTGTACCCAAGAAACGTTGCCATGTGGTATATAATGGCATTGATTTTTCGAAATTTGACGAGCCTTGTGAGCCCCCGGATTTCTTGAAGATAACTTGCCCGGAAGATAAGGAAATTGTGAAGATGGCGATGGTAGGAAACTTTGTGAGCGGACGCTCACAAAGTTTCCTGTGCATTGCGCTGAAACAATTGGTGGATGCAGGTCGTAGCGATTTCCGTTTTTATTTTGTTGGGAAGCGAGTGGCAGCGGAACCTTATCTATACGATGATTGTGTGGAGTATTGTAGGGATGCTGGCTTGCTGGATAAGCAGGTTTTCTTCCTTGGCGGCAGGGGGGATGTGCCGGCTATCTTACAACATGTTGACATATTTGTTTATTCTTCGCACAATGATACTTTTGGGATAGCTGTAGTGGAGGCTATGGCCGCCGGGCTCCCCGTTGTAGTGAACGATTGGGTGGTTATGAGGGAGATTACTGACAACGGAAAGCTGGCGGTAATATATAAGACGGAAGATGGGGATGATTTTGTTGCGAAGATGTCGGAGGTTATGCTAAACTTGAAAGAACATAAACAGAAAGCAATAGATAGTGCCGCCTCCATTCGTCAACGTTACAGTATTGCAACACATATACGGGACCTTGGTGAATTATATAGCAATAGTGTATGAGTTTGAGTTGTAAAGTCCCGCTGGCTATTTATAATGAGAAAGTGTGATGTTATGCGTATTCTGGTTGTTGCGAGGTATAAAGAACGAGGGTTCGCTCCATTTGTAACAGAGCAGTTCTCTGCTTTGCAAGAAGCTGGCATAGAATGCCGGTTCTTTCCTATTCGAAGCAATGGTATAAAAGGGTATCTTTTGGCGTTGCCGGAATTGAACAGGGCAATCAATGATTTTTGTCCAGATGTGATTCATGCTCATTATGGTATATGTGGTTTATTTGCTAACCTTCAGAGACGAATTCCCGTAGTGACGACCTATCATGGTAGCGATATCAATAAATCGGTCATATTAAAGTTGTCAAAGATTTCTATTAAATTTTCCTCGTTTAATGTTTTTGTTTCTCAGCGGAGCATTGATTTAGCCCAGCCCAAAAAGGACTTTGCGTTGATTCCATGCGGGATTAATCTTGATGACTATCCTATTATGGATAAGTGTGCTGCTCGAAGCATAATGAAATTTGACCCTCAAGTTAAGTATGTGCTTTTTGCAGGGGCTTTTAATAATAAAGTTAAAAATGCCCATCTCGCTAAGGATGTAGTGTCGTTTTTTGAAGAAGTTAAATTGTTAGAATTGAAAAATTATTCTCGTCAACAGGTTGCTGTTCTTTTGCAAGCTGTTGATGCTTTATTAATGACCTCAATTTCTGAAGGATCTCCACAGGTAATAAAAGAGGCAATGGCATGCGGATGCCCTATTGTAGCTGTTAATGTGGGCGATGTAAAAGAACGATTATGTGGTATAGAGGGTTGTTATGTGATAGACAGTAGAAATGTATGTGAAATAGCTGAGTCATTGAGAGCTGCATTTTCTTTTAATCGGAGAACATCTGGACGAGAAAGAATTATTGCCGATGGATTGGAAAATTCGCAAGTGGTGAAGTCTTTGGTGGAGATTTATCGAAAAGTTAAAAAGTAGATGCATAATGGACCAAGTTTTCAACATTCTTATCCTTCTGGGAGGCCATATACAGGCGCTTGGCTTGGCGCGTCAAGCCAAGAAGAAGGGCGTAAAGGTGCTTCTCATGGTTCCGGACGGATACGCGGTGGCCCGCTTCTCCCGATACGTGGATAAGACGCTTGTCTGCAAGACGGAAGTTGATTTGCTACGGAGTTTGGAAATGCACAGGGGGAAGTCCACGATGCTTTTCCCTACGAGTGATGAATATATTGATGTCATTGTAAGGCACTACGAACAATTATCCGAAGCCTTTACCGTGGCGCTTCCTGAGTGGTCTACCGTGAAACTTTTTGCAGACAAGACACGAACCTATAAGTTTGCCGAAGAAAACGATATCCCTCATCCTTGGAGCCGCTATCCACAAAGTATGGAAGAGTTGCAGTCTATGTCTGGGCAACTGGAATACCCTGTGGTAATCAAGCCGGCCGTGATGTATGACTTTCATAAGAAGTTTGGGAAGAAAGCATTTCTCTGTTCCGATAAGGATAGTTTGCTGACAAAAGTTGCGGGCCTGGTGGCGGAGCAATACCCTATAAGCGCTTTGATTATCCAGAAATTTCTTGAAGGAGGAGCCAAAAACTTGTTTTCTTTCGGATTTTTCTCGGTAAACGGCGAGGTTAAATCCTCCATTACGGTGAACAGAATCCGGCAGAACCCAATGGATTTTGGCAACTCCACTACCTTTGCCGTTACGGTGGATATCCCAGAGATTGAAGAAATCGCAAAGCATATCATTCAGCTCACCAACTATACCGGGATGGGGGAAGCCGAGTTTATGCTGGATAAAGGCCAATACAAATTTCTCGAGATCAATACCCGCGCCTGGAAATGGCATACGATTTCCGAAGGCCGGGGATTTTCGTTTATCGGCGATTGGATGGATTACCTGAACCAAAAAGACTTGTCAGAGAGAAAGGGCAAGGAGGTAAAGTGCGCCTGGGTGGAGAGGTTAACGGACATCGCTGTGATAAATAAGGGTGTAGTGCGGGGGCAACTTAAGTTGGGACAGGCTATGCGGTCTTATTGCCGACATAAGGTCAGTGCGGTATGGAGTATTAAGGATCCTCTGCCTGCCATTATGTACGTGCTGATGTCTCCGATTCTTTTTGTGAAAAGATATTAGGCAATATGAGAATATTAGTTCAGTTGAGCCATCCGGCACATTTTCATTTCTACCGTTATTCGATTGAGAATTGGAAAAGAGATGGGCATGAAGTGTTTATCCTGATTAAAACCAAAGACATTTTGGAAAGTTTGCTCGAGGAAGCTGGTATCCCCTATTATAATATTAACGAGAATGTCCACCGCGGTTCTAAGTTTGGAATGCTTTGGGATATGGTGGTCCGTGACTGGAGGGTACTGTGTTTTTGTGTAAAACACAAGATAGACTTGCTGACAGGTTCAACTGTAGAAGTCGCGCATGTGGGGTGGCTTTTAAGGAAACCCGCCATTTGCGTAGGTGAAGATGATGCTGCTACCATTCCACTGTTTGTTAAGAGTATAAAACCATTCCTCCAAGTGAGGCTCTCACCGGTCACTTGCCGTTGTGGTAGCCTGGAGAACAAGACGATACATTATGCCGGTTTTATGAAACTTGCCTACCTGCATCCTAACAAGTTTACATCTGAAGTAAAAGTGCTCGCTAAATACGGAATCAGTACAGAAAAACCATTCTTCCTTGTCCGTTTTGCCAGTCTTAGAGCCCACCATGATACGGGAATCAATGGATTCAGTACTGAAAAAGCGCAGGGTCTTATTAATGTTCTTTCTAAATATGGCGATATCTATATAACATCTGAACGTGAATTGGAACCTCAGTTTGAGAAATATCGTCTGCATATTAATCCCCTGGAAATTCATCATGTTATGGCTTTCGCCAAGATGTATATTGGCGACAGTCAGAGTATGGCGGTTGAGGCTGCAATGTTAGGTGTCCCCAGTCTCCGTTTCAATGATTTTGCGGGGAAGATAGGTGTATTGGAAGAATTGGAGCGCAAATATGAACTCACGTATGGTATTCCTTCATCGCAGCCACAGCTATTATATGAGAAGGTTAAAGCACTCCTTGCTTGTGGTGATTTATATGAAATTTTTCAGGCTCGCCGACAAAAAATGCTATCCGACAAGATTGATGTAACGGCTTTCTTTACCTGGTTCATTGAGAAATATCCTGCGAGTCATGAAATTATGAGACGAGATCCAGATTATCAATTTAACTTCACAGTCCAAAAATCTAATGCTCATTGTGGCTAGGGAATAGTTGTAAAATGAAAATTAGAATAATCCAGTTGCCGAAGATCCTTGACATACGAGGCAACTTATCCTTTGCGGAAGATCTGAATCAAATCCCGTTCAAGATTCAGCGGACCTATTGGTTATATGATGTCCCTGGAGGGGAGCGTCGTGGTGGACATGCTTATAGGGAGAATGAGGAGTTCGTGATTGCCCTATCCGGGTCGTTCGATGTGGTGTTGGATGACGGGCGCAAGAAACAACGGTTTCAAATGAACCGGTCATATTACGGATTATACATTCCCAAGGGTATTTGGCGGGAGATGGAGAACTTCTCTACAAATTCAGTGGCCCTTGAGCTGGGCTCGGCGCCCTATTCCGAGGATGACTATATTCGCAATTATGATGAGTTTTTAACCTTGAAAAGCAGTGGAAAAATATAACGTGTCCGATTGTTCGGTAATAGAACTGGACAAGCATCATAGTGACCGGAAGGGAAACATTTCCGTGGTGGAGAACGGAAAGACCTTGCCCTTTGACGTGAAGCGGGTCTATTACCTTTATGATGTTCCTGGTGGAGAAGCTCGCGGGTCGCATGCGCATCGTGAGTTAGAGCAGTTGATTGTTGCCGCATCCGGTTCTTTTCGAGTAACGCTTGATGATGGCTTAGAGAAACGTTCTTTCTTCTTGAATCGGCCTTATCAAGGTTTACTTGTGAAGCCGGGTCTATGGAGGGACTTGGATGATTTCTCCTCTGGTGCAGTTTGTATGGTCCTGGCGTCTGAAGTGTATAAGGCGGAAGACTATATCCGAGAATATGAGGCTTTCCTGAAATATAGAGAAGAAATATGATACATCCGTTGTGCGATTGCTTGTGCCAGAATATTCCAGAAAGCACCAATATTTGGCAATATTGCGTGGTTTTGCCTGGGGCGAAGATAGGCGAGAATTGCAATATCTGTTCACATTGTTTCATAGAGAACGATGTGAAAATTGGGAATAATGTTACAGTGAAGTGCGGCGTTCAGATTTGGGACGGCATTGAGTTGGAAGATGGAGTGATGATAGGGGCTAATGTCACATTTACCAACGATAATTTTCCCCGGTCCGGAAACAAGGATTGGAAACTATTACGAACCAAAGTTTGCCGAGGTGCGTCTGTGGGTGCTGGGAGCGTGTTGCTCCCCGGTATTACTATCGGGGAAAATGCGCTGGTTGGAGCAGGCTCTGTTGTGACGAAGAATGTCCCCGCAGGAGAATTGTGGATGGGTAATCCAGCCAGGTTTGTGAGGGAACTATGATAGGTGACTTATAGGCGATTTTTGATAAAAGACTGGGGATCGTTATACTTGCCGTTGAGAAAAGAGAATTATCTTGCCGGCCTTGACGGGTTGAGGGCGATATGTGCATTGATTTTGCTGTGGGGACATATACCTCAGCCGGATTTTTGCGAATGGGGGGGCTTGTTGTCCATCCGTTGGCCAGAGTGTTGTGCATATATATTCTTTGTCCTAAGCGGATTTTTGGCTGGTTATAAAAGTGATGGGGTGTTGAAATCGCCGCGGGCCTATTACAGGAAACGGGCGCGGAAGATTCTGCCGCTGTATTATGGTTATATCGCGGTTTCAGTTCTGGCCTTTATTCTTCTGGGGAGAGTAAGTGATGTGGTGAATGCGGGGCTGTGGTATTATGTGCTTATGATTCCGCAGGTGCCGTTTGCCGCTTCTGGTATTGATGGCGTATTGCCGTTGGTGCATTTATGGTTTGTGGGGGTAATCGTTTTGTTTTATGCGTTGTTTCCGTTGTATGGAGGAAAGAAAAGGTTGGCGGCGGGGATTGCTGTGAGCTGGGCTTTGTTGAAATGGGGACTATATGTGGTAGTTGGTAAGGATGCATTTGCATATCGATTTGTGAGTGTGACGGCTTTTGATTGTTTGTTTTTCGGGGTGTGGTTGGGCATGCTTTGGCGGCAGGGGAATGGTGTGCTAACCCGAATAGCAGAGAATCGTGTGCTGGCAGTGTTTGCTTGGGGGCTGTTCCTTTTGTCTGGGATTTATGGGAAGTATATTCCAGCACCGATGCGGATTGAGTTTATGGCGGGCGTCGGCGCGATGTTGATATTGAACCAAATTTCACGGAAGCCGGTATTGTCGTTGGAAAACAGGGTTTGCCGCTGGCTGGGATCTATATCATATGAGATTTATGTGGTACAGATATTGGTGATTATGCTGCTGTCGATGCTTTATACCCACGCAGGTTGGTCCTGGCCAGGTCTGGTGATATATGGAGTGTGTACTGTGGTGGTGGTTTTTGTGGCGTATTGTTGCTCGCCGGTATCAATTATAACAAAGTATCCTAAGATTACATGATTCCATTTTTAAGTTTGAAAGACGTGACTGCCCTGCATGGGGCAGAGATTGAGGCGGCGGTACAGCGGGTGGTGCGCAGCGGCTGGTACCTGCAGGGGCAGGAGAATGCCGCGTTCGAGCAGCATTATGCGGAATATATCGGCACGCGGCACTGCGTAGGTTGTGCCAATGGGCTGGATGCGCTGATTTGGATCTTCCGGGCGTATATCGAACTGGGGGTGATGGCGCCCGGAGACGAAGTGATTGTCCCCGCGAATACCTATATCGCTACGCTGTTGGCGATTACGGAGAACGGACTGGTGCCGGTGCCGGTGGAGCCCAGGTGGAAGACATTGGAAATTGACGATGCGGCCATCGAGGCGCGCATTACGCCGCGGACGAAGGCGGTGGCCCTCGTGCACCTGTACGGGCGTTGCGCTTATACGGAGAGGATAGGCGCAATCTGCAAAAAGTACGGGCTCAAGCTCGTAGAAGACAATGCGCAGGCGCACGGATGCAAATATGCGGATGGCCGGGTAACCGGTTCTATCGGCGATGCGGCGGGACATTCCTTCTATCCCGGCAAGAACCTTGGGGCTTTGGGCGATGGTGGCGCGGTGACGACGGACGACCCTGACCTGGCGGCCGCGGTGCGGGCCCTGGCCAACTACGGCAGCCAGAAAAAATATGTGTTCCAATATACCGGCCGCAACAGCCGTCTGGACGAGATACAGGCGGCGGTGCTGGATGTGAAACTCCGATATCTGGAGCAGGACAATGCGCATCGTCAGCAGATTGCGGCATACTATTACGATCATATAGACCATCCGCTGGTGACGCTCCCCGAAAGGCTGCCGGACCCGCAGAATGTCTATCATCTTTTCCCGGTGCTGGTGGGGGACGGCAAGCGGGACAGTTTACACAATTTTCTGGAGCAGAGCGGTATCGGTACCGTCATTCACTATCCCATCCCCCCGCACCGCCAGGAATGTTACGCGAAGGAGCGTTGGAATACGCCGCAGTTGCGCCTGCCTGTGACCGAGCGGATGGCCGACGAGGAGCTTTCCCTTCCCATCGGCCCGGCGATTACGCTGGAAGAGGCGGCGGAGGTGGTGAAGCGCGTCAATACATTCTAAGCGATGGATTTTACGCAGGAGAAGTATCGGCGGCTGTTGGGGGCGTTTCGGGAGGCGGGCTATGCCGGCCTTCCCTTTGTGCGTTATCTGCAGGGCGGCCTCCCGGAGCGTTTTGTGCTGCTGCGGCACGATGTGGACCTCCGGCCCGGCCGTTCCCTGGCCATCGCCCGGATTGAGCAGGAGGAGGGAATGTGGGCCTCCTATTATTTTCGGGCGGTGCCCGAGAGTTGGGACGACTCCGTCATCCGGGAGATTGCCGCGATGGGGCACGAAGTGGGCTATCATTATGAATCCCTCACCACTTGTAAAGGGAACAGGGAAGCCGCGCTCCGGGATTTTGAGCGGAACCTAACCCGGCTCAGGGCCCTGGTCCCCGTGCAGACGGTATGTATGCACGGGAGCCCCCGGTCTTCCTGGGACAGCCGGACGCTCTGGGCGCAGGGCGGCGCGGATTACCGGGACTACGGCCTTCTGGGGGAGCCGTATTTTGATATAGATTTTTCCGAGGTCTTTTATCTGACCGATACCGGACGGCGCTGGGACGGCTTCCGGGTGAGCCGCCGGGACCGGATTGAGCGCTACCAGGACGAATGGCAGCGCCGGGGTCTGGTGTATCACGGGACGGACGATATCCTCCGGGCGCTGGAGCAGGGGACCTTCCCCCCCAGGCTGATGCTGACCACCCATCCCCAGCGCTGGTGCTCGGGCAAGTTCCCCTGGATGAAGGAACTGGTCCTGCAGAAGGCCAAGAATCTGGTGAAATATTTTCTGGTGAAGTATGATTAAGTTACTTACGGTGATAGGCGCACGGCCGCAGATCATCAAGGCGGCGGCGCTCTCCCGCGCACTGGCCGCCCGCCCGGAAATGGAGGAGAAAATCCTGCATACCGGGCAGCATTACGATGCAGAGATGTCCGAGGTCTTTTTCCGGGAACTGGGCATTCCCGCGCCGGATTACAACCTGGGCGTGGGATCGGGCCCGCACGGCGTGCAGACGGCCAAAATGACCGTGGGCATCGAGCAGGTGCTGCAGGCGGAGCCCTTTGACGGCGTGGTGCTCTATGGGGATACGAATTCCACCCTGGCCGGGGCTGTGGCGGCCGCCAAGCTGGGGGTGCCGGTCTTCCATATAGAAGCGGGCCTGCGCTCCTTTGCAATGGCGATGCCCGAGGAGCAGAACCGCATTGTCTGCGACCATCTCTCCTCCCTGCTCTTTGCCCCCACGCAGACGGCGGTGGACAATTTGAGGCGGGAAGGGCTTTGCGATTCCCCGGCTGTGTTCACGGGAGGGCGGGGGCGGCGCGTGGTTCTCTCCGGGGATGTGATGTACGACAATGCCCGCTACTTTGCCCCGCTGGCGCTCTCCGGCTGCGATATCCTGCAGCGCCTGCAACTGGAACCCGGGACATTCGTGCTGGCGACGATTCACCGGCCGGTCAATACCGACAGCCCGGAGCGCCTCTCCGCCATCGTGGCGGCCTTGCTGGAGATTGCGGAAGAGCTGGCGGTGGTGCTGCCCCTGCATCCGCGGACCCGCAAACTGCTGGAACGGAATCTGCCGCCGCAGTTGCGGGCGCAGCTGGAAGCCCATCCGCGCGTCCATCTGCTGCCGCCGGTATCGTTCTTTGAGGTGATTGTGCTGGAGCAGCAGGCGCGGGTGGTGCTGACGGACAGCGGCGGGGTGCAGAAGGAGGCCTTTTTCTACGGGACACCCACCGTCATCCTCCGCCGGGAAACCGAGTGGGTGGAAATCATCGAAAGCCGGGCGGGGGTGCTGGCGGATGCCGATGCCGTGGCCATTGTGCGGGCATACGAGGATCTCAAGGACCGCAGTGTGGCTTTCCCGCCGCTCTTTGGCGATGCGCACGCAGCGGAGCGGATTCTCGATGCCATTGACGCATATTTGAAAGAAAAATGTTAACTTTGCGAACTTATCAGAAGTTTGAAATGAGAAAATACCTTTTCCCTTTATGGCTGGGCCTCCTGTTGCCGGTTTCCTGCGTGACCACCAAGCAGGTGGCGTACCTGCAGGATATGACGCACGGGACGCAGATTGAGTTGGAAAACAAGTTTGAGGCGGTAATCAGCCCCTACGACGAGTTGACCATCATCGTTTCCTGTTTTGACAAGGAACTGGCCGAACCGTTCAACCTTTACAACAGGGGAGGGTCAAACGTGATGTACTCAAGTAACGGGAACAATTACATGGGCTACCTGGTGGACCAGTACGGGGACATCGAACTCCCGGTGCTGGGGAAGATCCGGGCCGCCGGCCTGACCCGGCTGAAGTTGCAGGAGAAAATTGCCAAGATGCTCACGGACGGGGCTTATTTGACGGACCCCTATGTGATGGTCCGTTTCCAGAACTTCAAGATTTTCTTCCTGGGCAGGGAGACCTCAACGTGTACACCAACCGCAACAAGATTGCGGTGATGCGCGAGGTGGAGGGCAAGATGGTGATGCGTTACCTGGACCCGCGCTCCTCCAAGGTATTCGACGACCCCTTCTTTATGCTCCAGCAGAATGACTTCATCATCACCCGCGACCGCGGCTACAAGAACTTTATGGAGTCCACCAGCCAGGGCCTGACGGTGCTGGGGTATCTCACTTCCATTGCCAGTTTTGCAACGCTGATAACCACGACAGTCTTGTTGGTGACAAACAAAAAGTAAGTTATGGCACAGCCGGACAATTCGATGAACGACATGTCCTTCCTGTACAAGCAGGATGCGAATACCCTTTCTTTCAAGGATGTCGTTTTTACCATTCTGAGGAACCTGCACTGGCTGCTCCTTTGCGGGGCCATCGGTGCGGGCGTGGCCTGGTTTATGAACGACCGTGCGGCGCGCGTGTATGAGAGCCACTCCAAGGTTAAGATTTTCAGCGACCGCCGCACGCTCATGGACAACGCGATGTCCCTGGACCAGATGATGATGGTCCGCCGGCGCGGGATGACTTCCGGGGCCCTGAACGATGAAATCCTCATCATCAAGAGCGAGACGGCCATGCTGGACGTGGCCCGGCGGCTGGACCTGGGGATGGATTACCGCTACAAGACCCGTCTGGTCAAGCGCCAGAAGGACCTCTACAAGGAGTCGCCCGTGGCCGTGTCCCTGCCGGATGTGGGGGAGCGGGACGAGGCGCGGTTGCTGGTGACCGTCAGCCCGGATTCCCTGGTGAAGGTGGCCATCGCGGATGAAGAGGCCGTGGTGGGCCGCCTGGGGGACACCCTTTCCACCAGCATCGGCCGTGTGGTGGTGCAGCCCACCTGGGCTCTGCGGGAGCTTTATTATGATTTCCCGGTGACGGTGACCCACCGCAACATCTATGAGGTGGCGGCGGCCTACCGCGCCCGCGTGGGCATCAATCACGAGACGACCTCCGACGGTATCCTGGACCTGGCCCTGACGGACACCTCTCCGGAGCGGGCGGCGGACATACTGAATGAGATTATTGCCGTCTATAACGAGAATACCATCAACGAGAAGCGGAATTCCATCCTCCAGACCTCCGAGTACATCAACAAGCGCATTGAGCAGCTGGATGACGAACTGGGGGTGCAGGAGGCGCAGATTTCCAATTTCAAGCGGGACAACCAGATCCTGAACGTTGAGGATTACGGGCAGTCCTACCTTGCCGCCAGCATCGAATCCGCGGAGGAGATCGACCGCATCAACGCCCAGATTTCCCACGCCCGTTACCTGATGTCCCTCACCCGGGACAATACGGAGAATATGCTGTTTCCGGTGACGGTGGATATCGAGGACGAGAACATCCGGAACACGATTGCCAATTTCAACCTCCTGGTGCTGAAACTGGACAAGTACAAGGAGTCCGGGACGACCAACAACCCGCTGGTGCAGAACATGCAGCTGGAACTGGCTACGCTCAAGAGCAACCTCAACCAGTTGCTGACCTCGTACATCAACGCCCTGCAGCAGAAGATCGGGACGGTGCAGGAGATGAATCGCAGGGCCCAGGACAAGATCCGCAGCGTGCCGTCCAGTCAGTTGTACCTGGACAACATTACCCGTGTGCAGGGCATCAAGGAGGGGCTGTACCTGACGCTCCTCTCCCGCCGCGAGGAACTGCTGATTAGCCAGCCCTCCATCGAGGGCAAGGCGGTGGTGATTGACCGGGCGCGGGTGAACCCCAATCCCGTGGCCCCCAATACCCGGCGGAATTTCCTGACGGGCATCTTGATCGGCCTGCTGATTCCCATTGCCTATTTCTTCCTGCGGATGACCCTGGATACCCAGGTGCGTTACCGCAAGGATGTGGAGAACTTCGTGGACATACCCATCCTGGGCGAGATTCCCACGCGGCCCCGCCACGATACCCGCCCGGTGGCTATCGGCGAGAACCAGCGGGATGCGGTGTCCGAGGCCTTCCGGATTATCCGGAGCAATATGGATTACTTGCCCGGCCAGGAGGGACGCGCCACGGCCTTCCTGTTCCTGTCCCTGATGGAGAATTCCGGAAAGACCTTCATTGCCACCAATGTGGCGGTGAGTCTGGCGATGGTGCACAAGCGGGTGATTCTCCTGGACCTGGACCTGCGCAAGGGTACCCTGACGCGGAACTGCAACCTGCGCAAGCAGACCGGATTCTCCAATTATCTTTCGGGTAAGGTGGAGGACTTTGACGAACTGATCCGGCGCGATATCGTGGCGCCGGGCGTGGACCTCATTACCGCCGGCCCCATCCCGCCCAACCCTGCGGAACTGCTGTCCAGCAGCCGGATGGATGCCCTGATGGAGTGGCTGCGCGGGCGCTATGACTACATCATTATGGATGCCGTGCCGACCGGCGTGGTAGCGGATGCCGCCGTCATCAAGCGCTTTGCGGACGTGTCCATCTTCGTCCTGCGTTCCGGCCACGTGGACAAGCGGATGCTGCCCGACCTGCAGGCCCTCAAGGAGCGCGGCGAATTCCCCAACATGACCATTATCCTCAACGATATCAATTACAAGCAGCTGAGCCACTATGGCCGTTACGGTTACGGCTATGGATATGGTTACGGCTATGGATATGGCTACGGCTACGGCTACGGTTACGGCTATGGGTATGGCAATGGTGCGGATGCGGAGAATGCCGACGAGACCGACAACCCCCGGAAACACAGACATCACAGGCATCATTGACAAAGATGAAGAATTTTGCACTCGTAGGTGCGGCGGGCTATATCGCCCCGAGGCACCTGAAGGCGATTGCCGACACCGGAAACCGCCTGGTGGCGGCGTATGACAAGTTTGACAGCGTAGGACGGCTGGACAGTTTCTTCCCGGACTGTTCGTTCTTTACGGAGCAGGAGCAGTTCGACCGCTTTTGTTCCAAGGTGAAGGGCACGCCCGAGGCGGTGGACTGGATGAGTATCTGTACCCCCAATTACACCCACGACGCCTTTATCCGGTACGGACTGCGGCTGGGGGCCGATGTGATTTGCGAGAAGCCCGTGGTCCTGAATCCCTGGAACCTGGAAGCGCTGCTGCGGGAAGAGGAGGAGACGGGCCACAAGGCCTACAACATCCTCCAGCTCCGCCTGCACGACAGTATCGCCGCCCTCAAGAAAAAGGTGGAGGAGGGGCCCGCGGACAAGATTTATGACGTGGACCTGACCTATATCACCTCCCGCGGGAAGTGGTACTATTCTTCCTGGAAGGGCAACAACCACAAGAGCGGCGGCGTGGCCACCAACATCGGTGTGCATTTCTATGATATGCTGCAGTGGATTTTCGGGCCGGTGCAGGAGAATATCGTGCACGTGATGAGTTTCGACCGCGTGGCGGGTTACCTCGGACTCAAGCGCGCCCGGGTGCGCTATTTCCTCAGTATCAATGCCGACTGCCTGCCGCCCAATGCGGTGCAGGGCGAGAAGAAGACTTACCGTACGCTCTCCATTGACGGGGACGAGTTCGAGTTCAGCGCGGGCTTTACCGAGCTGCACACGAAGAGTTACGAGAATATTCTGGCGGGGAAGGGCTTCCGGATCAGCGAGGCGCTCCCTTGCATCCGGATTGTGCACGATATCCGCAATGCGCAGCAGGTGGGCCTGACGGGGGACTATCACCCCCTGGCGAAGCTCCCGCTGGCCGCCCACCCCTTTGGTTGGAACGACGTCAAATACTAGCCGCGCATGAAGATGCAGATGGTGGACCTGAAGGGTCAGTACCTGAAAATCAAGCCGGAAGTGGACGCCGCAATTCAGGGCGTCATTGACAGCACGGCCTTTATCGGCGGGCCGGCGGTGAAGGAATTTGCGCGGCAGCTCGGGGATTATCTGGGCGGATGCCACGTGATTCCCTGCGCCAACGGGACGGACGCCCTGCAGATTGCGCTGATGGCGCTGGACCTCAGGCCCGGGGACGAGGTAATCGTTCCGGCCTTTACCTATGTGGCGTCGGCCGAGGTGATCGGCCTCCTGGGGCTGACGCCGGTGATGGTGGACGTGGATCCCGACACCTTCAACCTGGACCCTGCCACCCTGGCGGCGGCGCTGTCCCCGAAGACGCGGGCCATCATTCCCGTGCACCTGTTCGGCCAGAGCTGCGACATGGAGCCGGTCCTGGACTTCGCGCGCGCCCACGGCCTGTTTGTCGTCGAGGACAATGCCCAGGCGCTGGGCAGCGATTACCGTTTCAGTGACGGGCGCAAGGCGCGTACGGGCACGCTCGGCACCATCGGCTGTACGTCTTTCTTCCCGTCCAAGAACCTCGGTTGTTACGGGGACGGCGGAGCCATCTTTACCTGGGACGATGCGCTCGCGGAGCGCCTCCGGATGATTGCGAACCACGGGCAGCAGGTGAAGTATTATCACCGGGTGATTGGCTGCAATTCCCGGCTGGATACCCTGCAGGCGGCCATCCTGCAGGTGAAGCTCAGGCACCTGGACGAGTATGCGTCGGCGCGCCGTGCGGCGGCAGCCTTCTACACGCAGCGCCTGAAGGCCCTGGATCCCGAGGGACGCTTTTTCCTGACGCCGGTGGAGGACCCCCGGAGCACCCACGTCTATCACCAGTACACCCTGCGGGTGCGTGGTGGGAAGCGGGATGCGCTCAAGGAGTCCCTGGCGGCCCAGGGGATCCCAAGTATGATCTATTACCCCCTTCCGCTGCAGGACCAGGAGGCGTTCAAATCCATCACCCGCGCCGTGGGAAAACTGGAAAACGCGCGCGCCTGCGCGGCCTCTGTCCTCTCCCTTCCGATTCATACGGAAATGACGCAGGAGATGCAGGAGGAGGTCGTTCGCGCGATTGCTTTTTATTTCGGAATTTAAAGGGATTTTTTCTACCTTTGCACCCGAATAACAGGAGAGATGCCGGAGTGGTCGATCGGGGCAGTCTCGAAAACTGTTGAGCTCTTTGGGCTCCCGGGGTTCGAATCCCCGTCTCTCCGCATGGTAAAAAATTTCGTTGAAGAACTCAAGTGGCGCGGGATGATCCACAACATCACCCCGAATGCCGAGGAGGAGCTGATGAAGGGCCCCACCGCCGCCTATGTGGGCATTGACCCGACGGGCGACAGCCTGCACATCGGCCATCTGGTGAGCATTATGATTCTCAAGCACTTCCAGGCCTGCGGCCACAAGCCGTTCGCCCTGGTGGGCGGGGCCACCGGAATGATTGGGGACCCGTCGATGAAGAGTGCCGAGCGCAACCTGCTGGACGAGGAAACCCTGGCCCACAACGTGGCCTGTATCAAGGCGCAGCTGGGGCGTTTCCTGGACTTTCATTCCGACGCGCCGAACAAGGCGGAGCTGGTGAACAACTACGACTGGATGAAGGATTATACCTTCATTAATTTTACGCGCGATATCGGCAAGCTCATCACGGTCAATTATATGATGAGCAAGGACTCGGTGAAGAAGCGCCTCCAGCGCGACGCCTCCGAGGGCATGTCTTTCACGGAATTTTCCTACCAGCTGCTGCAGGGCTATGATTTCCTGTATCTCTACGAGCACCACGACGTGCATCTGCAGCTGGGCGGCGCGGACCAGTGGGGGAACATCACCACGGGGACGGAGCTGATTCGCCGGGTGCTGGGCAAGGAGGCGCATGCGCTGACCTGCCCGCTCATCACCAAGGCGGACGGCGGAAAGTTCGGCAAGACCGAGAAGGGCAATGTCTGGCTGGATGCCGCACGTACCTCGCCGTATCATTTTTACCAGTTCTGGCTGAATGTGAGCGACGCGGACGCCGAGCGTTATATCAAGATTTTCACGATGTTGGACCGTCCGACCATCGAGGCGGCCATCGCGGAGCACCGCGCCTGTCCCGAGCAGCGGACGCTGCAGAAACTGCTGGCCCGCGAGGTGACGGTGATGGTGCACGGGGAGCAGGAGTACGAGAATGCGCTGAAGGCTTCCGCGATGCTGTTCGGCAAGGCGACGGCCGACGACCTGCGCGCCCTGGACGAGCGGACCTTCCTGGCCGTGTTCGAGGGGGTGCCGACCTTTGAAATCGAGCGTGCGAAACTGCCGCTGGGCCTGTTGGATGCGCTGGCGGTGGAGACCGCGATTTTCCCTTCGAAGGGCGAGGCGCGCAAGATGATTCAGGGCAACGGCTTTTCCGTCAACAAGGAGAAGCGCACGGATCCGAACGGGCAGCTCAGCGAGGCGGACATCATCGACGGGAAATATATCCTGGCGCAGAAGGGGAAGAAGGACTATTATATTATAAAGGTCAAATAGATGGACAAGGCCCCTTCTACCCGGCAGCTGCGCGTGGCGCGCGAACTGCAGAGAGACCTTTCCGAAATCATCCGGAGCAAGGGAATGGCAGCGTTCGGCGGCGCGATGGTGACCGTCAGCGAGGTGCGCATCAGCCCGGACCTGTCCGTGGCGAAGGTCTATGTGAGCGTGTTCCCTTCGGAGAAGGCGCCGCAGGTGATGCAGACGCTCGAGGAGAACAACCGCGCGTACCGCGGGGAACTCGGGCGGAAGGTGGCGTCGCAGCTGCGCATCGTTCCGGAACTGACCTTTTTCCTGGATACGAGCCTCGATTACGCGGAGCATATTGACGAGCTGCTGAAGAAGTGAAGCTGCCGCTCTTCATTGCCCTGCGCTATCTCTTTGCGCGTAAGTCGCACAATGTCATCAACATCATTTCGGCGGTAAGTGCGGCGGGTATGGCCGTGGGGACGGCTGCGCTCGTCGTGATTCTGTCCGTGTACAACGGATTCGACCGCATCGTCCGCGAGAACCTTTCCGACCTGGACCCGCAACTGCGCATCGAGCCGCGCGAGGGTAAGTTCTTCGTGCCGGCGGATTCGCTGCTGCAGGCGCTTTCCGCGGACCCGCGCGTCCTTTCCTGGGGCCCCGTGCTGGAGGAAAATGTCTTTCTCCGCTACGGCGACGCGCAGGCGCTGGTCTTTGCCAAAGGCGTCGACGAAACTTTTTCCGTCCGTACGCGATTGCCGGAGCACTGCGCGGCCGGGGAATTCGCGCTTGCGAAAGGGGAGGAGCCGCTGGCGGCGATGGGGGCGGGCCTCGCGTGGAAGCTCGGCGCCCGTCCGCAGTTCCTGACGCCGCTCGAACTGTGGTTCCCCGATCCGGATGCGCAAATCTCCCCGCGCAATCCTTCCGCGTCCTTGCGGCGCGAACAGTTGGGGCTTTCCGCGCTCTTTTCGATTAGCGCCGACCTGGATGCGAAGCTCGTCATCCTGCCTTTCGAGGTGATGGACCGGCTGCTGGAAAGCGACCGGGAGCCGGGGCGGGTGAGTGCTCTCGAAATTTCTCTCAAGGACGGGAGCGACCGCGGCGTGCGCCGTTTCCAGCGCGAATGGGCCGCCGCTTATCCGCAGTTCGCTTTCAAGGACCGCTATGCGCAGCACGAGACGTTGTACCGGATGATGCGCTTCGAGAAGGCGGCCATCTACCTGATTCTGCTGTTCGTGGTGCTGATTATCGCGTTCAATATTTTCGGGGCGCTGTCGATGCTGATGCTCGAGAAACGCGACGATATCCGCATTTTCGCGGCAATGGGCGCGACGCCCGCGCTCATCCGGCGGATTTTCGTGCTGGAAGGCTGGCTGATTTCACTGCTGGGCCTGGCGGCCGGGCTGGTGCTGGGCACCGCCCTGGTGGCGTTGCAGCAGGCTACGGGCTGGATCCGGATGCCGGGGAATTTCCTTGTTTCAGCTTACCCGGTTGCCCTTTCCGCGGGGGATCTTGTCGTCATCGCTGTCGGGGTCGCCGTGGTAGGTTATGTCATCGCTCTCCTCCCGACGCTCGGTCGTGACCGCGAGCAGGACGCTCTCTGAATTTTCCGGAATTAACTGGTAATCACCAACTTCTGCGGGGATGAGCAGGATGCCGTCCTCGGGGACCTGCGTGCTGTCGCCGTCTTCTGTTTCGGCCCGGAAGCCGCCCTTGAGGGCGTAGAAGAGGCTGTAGGCGTCGCTCATCGCGGCGCGCACCTGCAGGGGTTTCGGGAGCGGGACGCGGGAGACGCTGAACTGGGGGAGTTGCAGCAGGTCGTTCCCTTTGGGTGCAGCGGGCGTGTAGGCTTTGTAGTCGATGAAGTCGAGGGCTTCTTCCAGCAGCTCCGGCAGGGGGAAGTCCAGTTCGGAGGACTGGCTGACCTCGATGAGTTCCAGTTCCCCTTCTGCGCCGTGAAGGGTTCCGGCGGGGATGGCGTAGGACTCGCCGGGGCGGGGGATGACGGCGTTCAGCGGGCTGAGGTCCCCGGCCTTCAGGGCCGTCCAGAGTGTACCGGCGTCGCTGTTTGCTGTGAGGCCGAGAAGGAGTCTGGCGCCTTTCCCGGCTTTTTTCACGTACCAGAACTTTTCTTTGCCCAGGGCGTCGAACCGGGGGGCGGCCACTTCGTCCGCGGGATGCACGGTGAGCGGCAGGCCTTCCGTGGTCTGGATGCGGCGCATCTGTACCGGGAACAGCAGGCCGTACCAGCGGAAGACGTCTTCTCCGGTGACCCGGTCCATATAGAGTTCCATCAGTTCGTCCAGGGTGGTGCCGCCCAGCCAGCCTCCGCCGACCAGGGTTTCCATATAGCCGCGCTCCGTTCCGAGGAGCCGCATCGGGTATAATTTCTTTTCTTCCATCGGTACAAAGATAAGGCAAAATTTTCTATCTTCGCCCCTATGAAAGGAATCCATATTTTTTTGGCAGAGGGCTTCGAGCCCATCGAGGCGCTTGCGCCTTGCGACGTGCTGCGCCGCGGCGGACTGGATGTCCGTCTGGTGGCCGTCGAGGAGGAACCGGTGGTACTGTCGGCGCACGGAATCGCTGTGGGACCGGATACGTTTTTGTCGGTGCTCGCATCGGCGCCGGAGCGGACGACAGCCGAGGACGTGATGATTTTCCCCGGGGGGATGCCCGGTGCGCGGAACCTCGCGGAGAACCGGAAGCTGATGGCCCTGATGCGTGAGCATTATGCGGCGGGTGGCACCCTGGCGGCGATTTGCGCGGCGCCGGGGCTCGTGCTTTCGCAGCTCGGGGACCTTGCCGGCGTGGAGTTTACCTGTTATGACGGGTTCGAGGCGCCGATGATGGCGAAGGGGGCAAATTATACAGCCGCCGGTACAGTGACCAGCGGCCGTATCATTACCGGACGGGGTCCGGGGTATGCCACAGAATTCGGTCTGGCCATCCTGGCGGCGGTGAAGGGTGCCGAAGCGGCAGAGGCCGTCCGCGCCGGGATGTTCCTGGCGTAATTACTTCTTCTCGAAGAAACGCTTGTAAAGGCCCTGGAAGCCGGCGCCGTGGCGCGCTTCGTCCTTGGCCATTTCGTGGACGGTGTCGTGAATGGCGTCGAAGCCCAGCGCTTTGGCGCGCTTGGCGATGGCCAGCTTGCCCTCGCAGGCGCCGCATTCGGCTTCCATCCGCTTCTTGAGATTGGTCTTGGTGTCCCAGACAATCTCGCCGAGCAGTTCGGCGAACTTGGCGGCGTGCTCGGCCTCTTCCCAGGCGTAGCGCTTGAAGGCTTCAGCCACTTCCGGGTAGCCCTCGCGGTCGGCCTGGCGGCTCATCGCGAGGTACATGCCCACCTCGGAGCATTCGCCGTTGAAGTGGTCGTGCAGACCCTGCATGATTTCTTCGTCGTCCACGCGGCCGTCGCCCAGGCCGTGCTCGCAGGCCCAGTTGAGGCCCTCGTCCTTGATTTCAGCGAATTTCTCGCTCTTGGCGTGGCACTGGGGGCATTCTGCGGGGGGATTTTCTCCTTCGTAAACGAAGCCGCAGACAAGACATCTGAATTTCTTTTTCATAAAAATTGGGGTGTTAAGAGTTTTTCTGTTTCCGACAAATATACGGAAATTATTGAATAACTTTGCAGGGATGCGAAAAATGTGCTGGCTTTTGTTCCTGGCCCTTTCCTGCAGCCGGGGCTATGAGACCGTGGGCGGTTATGCCCAGGGGGGGACCTGGAGTGTCTGCTACAACGCGGAGGGCCTGCGCGTTTCCCGTGCGGAGATTGCGCGTAGCGTGGATGCGCTGTTGCTGCAGATCGATACGACCCTCTCGGGCTACAACCGCAATTCCCAGCTGAGTCGCTTCAATGCGGGGGATACGCTCCTCCTTTCGCCGATGTTTGCGGAGGTCTATGCGCTTTCCTATGCTTTGTGGCAGCGTTCGGAAGGGGCGGTGGACGTGGCGGCAGGCCCGCTTTTCGACGCCTGGGGCTTCGGCTTTTCGCGCGATTCGCTGCCTTCGGCGGAGACGGTACGGGGGCTGCTCGCCGCCTGCGGGATGCGTCGTCTGAAGGCCCCCGGGGCGCTGGATTTCGGAAAGCCGCTCTGCGGCGCTGATTTCCTGCGGGAAGCGGACGGGGCGGCCCCGCGCCTGAATTTCAATGCGGTGGCGCAGGGCTACAGTTGCGATGTGATTGCCGCGTACCTGCATACGCTCGGCGTGCGGGATATGCTCGTGAATATCGGGGAGATTTACCTCGAGGGCCTGAACCCGCGGGGAGAGGGCTGGACGGTGGGGGTCGATACCCCCTATGACGGGAACGATACCCCCGGCGCGTCGCTCAGTGGCGTGTGGCAGTCCGACGGCGGCCCCTTCGGCGTGGTGACTTCCGGCAATTACCGCAAGTTTTATGTGCACGAAGGGCACAAGTATGCGCATACGATCGACCCGCGCAGCGGTTTTCCCGTGCAGCACGCGCTGCTGAGCGCGACGGTGACGGTCCGCGGGACGCCCGAGGCGCGCAGTGCGGCGCTCTCAGATGCCCTGGCGACCTGGTGTATGGTGGCGGGGGAGTGCCCGGTCGATGAAGAGGGCGTAGAGGCGCTGCTCATCACCGCGGATTCGCTGCACACTACGCCCGGATTTTCCCTTATTGGGCGATAATTTCTACGCGTTCCTGCGTGATGCCCTCGGCGCGGTGGATTTCCGCTCCTTTCTTGGCGCGGAAGAAGCAGTCTTCCAGGGAGATGTTCTTGACCGGCATTTCCGGCAGGCCGTTGATGTAGATGGCCCGGCCGGCGCCGTCGCAGCGCACGTTCCGGATGTGGATGTCCCGGAAGGAGGGGGTCGTTTCATCGACGGTGTATTGGCCCAGGTCCGGCTGGTCCCCGTCCTCGGCGGCTTCCAGGGCGGATTTTCCGCCGTAGTGCAGGTCGAAGAGCAGGCCTTCCGCCACGATGTCCGTCATCACGATGTCTGAAATCCAGATGTTTTCCACTACGCCCCCGCGGCCGCGGCAGCTCTTGAAGCGCAGGCCGACATCCGTGCCGAGGAAGCGGCAACCCGCGATTTTGACGTCGCACACGCCGCCGCTCATCTCGCTGCCCACCACGAAGCCGCCGTGTCCGTGATAGACCGTGCAGCCGTCCACGAGCAGACCCTTGCAGGGAACGCCCCGGCGGCGGCCGTCTTCGTCCTTGCCGGACTTGATGCAGATGCCGTCGTCGCCGCAGTCGAAGGAGGAGTCGATGAGCAGGGTGTTGGTGCAGGATTCGATGTCAATGCCGTCGCCGTTCTGGGACCAGGCGGGATTGCGGACCGTTACACCTTTTATAATAAGGTTGGTGCAGAGCATCGGATGCAGGTTCCAGGCGGGGGAGTTCTGGTAGGTGCAGCCTTCGAGCAGGACGTTCGTGCAGCCGCGCAGCGACACCAGAACTGGCCGCAGGAAGCGCTTGACCGCTTCGTCGGGCAGGGACGGGTCGGGGACGTTCATGTTCGCCGTGCGCTCGGCGACGAGATAGTCTTCGTCGGGGTACCAGATGTCGCCTTTCTCGTTCAGGACGCCGCCGGAGGCCACTTTTTGCTTCCAGACGGAGGCTGTGACCTTGGATTTCTTGAGGGGGCGCCAGGCATCGCCGCCGCCGTCAAAGACGCCGTTGCCGGTGATGCTGATGTCGTGCGCGTCCAGGGCGCTGAGCGGGGAGGTGCAGCGCCGGGTGTCCAGCCCTTCGAACGAGGTTTTGATAATGGGATAGAGCGACGGGTCGGTGGCGAAGCGTACCACCGCGCCGAAAGCGAGATGCAGGTCGGTGTTGCTTTTCAGTTCGACGGGGCCCGTGAGCCAGACGCCCTCGGGGACGTCGAGGTGGCCGCCGCCCATCGCTTCGAGTTTCGCGAAGGCCGCGGCGAAGGCGTCGGTGTTGAGGGTGATGCCGTCCCCCACGGCGCCGAAATCCGTCAGGCAGACGCGCTGCGCGGGGATGGACGGACGGGAGACGCGCTCCATCGAAAAGGGCAAATCCCGGTAGTAGGCTTCAAATTCGTAATCGTTGCAGGCCGTAAGGGCCGCCAGGCTTAAAAAAGCAAAAAGTGGAAAGATTTTCATATCGGAGGGCAAGATATGAAAAAATTTTATATATTTGTAGCGCAAGATTGCAACCACATAAAAATATAAACTAAATTCACAAAAAATTAACGTATGAAAGCCTTTCGAGCACTGGCCGTCCTTTTTGCGTTTTTGTGGTGTGCTAATGCACACGCGGACGTCATCAAGGGCGTAGTCAAAGATGCGGCCGGCATTCCCATCCCGGGAGCGGCCGTCATGGTCCAGGGGACCACGCAGGGCGTTTCCACCGATTTGGATGGTAATTTCTCCATCGATATCGCGGACGCCTCGAAGAAAACCCTGGAGATTACCTGCATCGGTATGCAGACGCAGGTGATCAAAATCGGTTCCAAGAACTTTTTCGATGTCGTGATGCAGGACGACACGAACTTCCTCGACGAGACCGTCGTCATCGGTTATGCGACCGTGAAGCGGCGCGACGTGATGGGTTCGGTCACCTCGCTGGACAGCAAGGCCATTACCGAGGCCCCGGTTTCGAATGTGACCGAGGCCCTGACCGGTAAGATGGCGGGTGTCCAGGTGACCACGACCGAGGGTGACCCGGATGCGGACGTGAAGATCCGCGTGCGTGGCTCCGGTTCCATTACCCAGGACGCCTCACCGCTGTATATCGTGGACGGTTTCCCGGTGGAGAGCATTGCGGATATCGCCGCGTCGGACATCAAGTCCATCGACGTGTTGAAGGATGCCTTCTCGACCGCCATCTACGGTAGCCGCGGTGCCAACGGTGTCGTGCTGGTGACCACCAAGTCCGGCGAAAAGGGGAAGATCAGCGTCACCTACAACGCCTACGGCGGCGGAAAGTGGATGGCGAACAAGGGTGCCGCCACGGTGATGAGCCCTTATGATTTTGTCCGCGGACAGTATGAACTGGCGTCCGTGGAGAACAAGATCGACGAGCGCTATGTCCCCCTGTTCGGCTCCTTCTCCGACATTGATATGTACCAGGATGTGAAGGGCAACGACTGGGTGCGGCAGGTCTTCGGCCACACCGGTACCACCTTCAACCACAACCTGATGGTGAGCGGCGGCGGCGAGAAAGTGAAGTGGAATGCCTCTTACGCGCACATCAACGAGAAGGCCATCATGACCGGCTCCGACTATCACCGCGACAACCTCTCCTTCAAGACGCAGTACAAGCCCATCAAGCAGCTCACCTTCGACCTGAACCTGCGTTACTCGCACCTGAAGGTGATGGGCGCCGGCGCGAACTCGATCAATGATTCCGGTTCGACCTCCGGTACCAACGGCCGTCTCAAGCACGCGGTGCAGTACACGCCGATTCCGCTCGACAATGCGGCCAACGATTCCGACCTCGAGGAGGATTACGGCGACAACGTGCAGCCGCTCCGCAGTGTTGCGGACAACGACAAGCAGCGCATCCGCAAGAACTGGACGCTGAATGCCGCGATGACCTGGCACATCATCAAGAACCTGGACCTGCGCCTGGAAGGCGGTCTGGACGACTGGAGCCAGTCCGACGACCAGTTCTACGGCCTGACGACCTATTATGTGGCGAACACGGCGGTGGAGAAGAACCACCCCGCCGCGCGCTCGGTCACTTATAACCGCCGCAAGATCCGCAGTACCAATACCTTGAATTATAAGTTTGACAAGGTGATTCCCGACAAGCGTCATCATCTGGACGCCCTGCTGGGTGCGGAATTCCTCATCACGACCTCCAGCGTCAATACGATGGTGGTGGAGGGTCTGCCCGACTTCTTTACCTCCGCGCTGGCCCGGAACTTTATGTCTTCCGGTTCTTATGTGCGTACGGCGAACAATTTCTATGATCCCGACGACAAGCTGCTCTCCTTCTTCAGTCGCGTGAATTACGACTTTGACAGCCGTTATTCCTTCTCCGCGACGGTGCGCGCCGACGGTTCGTCGCGCTTTGCGAAGGGCCGGCAGTGGGGCGTGTTCCCCTCGGCGGCCGTGGGCTGGACGATTTCCAATGAAAGCTGGATGAAGAATGTGACCTGGCTGAACAACCTCAAGCTGCGCTACAGCTTCGGTACCGCCGGTAACAACAACATCCCGTCCGGCGTACAGGCGATGTATTATGCCGCCCTGACCGACGCTTCCGCGCAGTGGGTGTACGGCACCAGCACGCCCTGGGCTTCCACCACCGTGGACGGCAAGACCATCATGCCGAACCCCGACCTGACCTGGGAGACCACCTATTCTCATAATATAGGTATCGACTTCTCCTTCCTGCGCAGCCGCATCAACGGCAGCATCGAACTCTATGAGAACACCATCGACAAGCTGCTCATCCAGTTCCCGACGGCGGGCTCCGGTTATCAGTATCAGTACCGGAACAGCGGTACCATCCGGAACCGCGGTATCGAGTTCGGTATCAGCGCGGTGCTCGTGGAGACGAAGAACTTCGGCCTGAATTTCTCCGGCAATATCGCCATCAACCAGAACCGGGTGATGAGCCTGGGCAACCTGGCCTCCATTCCCGCCTACAGTAACTGGGCGTCCACGAAGCTGTCCCCCTATGCGGACTTCCTGGTGGAACCCGGACAGCCCCTGGGCAATGTCTATGGCTACAAGGTGGCCGGCCGCTATGAGGTGGACGACTTTACCTATGATGCCGACAAGAACAAGTGGGTACTCAATGAGGGGGTAGTGGACTGCAAGGACCAGATCGGCGCGAACTTTATGCGTCCGGGCGCCCTGAAGCTCGAGGACAAGGACGGCGACGGTACGCCTGACCTGCAGGTCATCGGCAACACCCTGCCGCTGGGCTCCGGCGGTTTCTCGCTGAGCGGTGTGGCCTGGGGCATCGATTTCGCCCTGAATTTCAACTATGTGTTCGGCAACAAGATTTACAACGCCAACAAGATTGAATTTACCTCTTACCGCGATTACTGGCGCCGCAACCTCCTGGACACGATGTCCCCGGACAAGCGCTGGTGCAATATCGACTGGGGTACCGGCGAGCTGGTCAATGACCCGGAACGCCTGCGCGAGATGAACGCGGGCACCACGATGTGGTCTCCGCTCACCAATGCCGTGGTGACCGACTGGGCGCTCGAGGACGGTTCGTTCCTCCGCCTGAGCACCGCCACCATCGGTTATACCCTGCCCGAGGCGCTGACTTCCCGCATCAAGATGAAGAAGTTGCGCTTCTATGTGACGGGCAGCAACCTCTTCTGCCTGACGGCGTATTCCGGCTTCGATCCCGAGGTGGATTCCCGCCGTGCGACCCCGCTGACCCCGGGCGTTGATTTTTCCGCCTATCCCAAGAGCATCGGCGTCGTGGGTGGCTTGAACATCACTTTCTAAAGGAGAAATGACGATGAAAACGATTTTTAGAATCTTTGCGCTCGGCGCTCTCGCGGCGGCCAGCGTCTCCTGTATCGACCTGACCAGCCCGACGAAGTCCTCCTTCGACGAATCGGTGGTCTTTGCCAACTACGACCTGGCCGAGAACAGTATTTACGGGGTGTATACCGCCTTCGGTACGCAGAACGGCCATCGCGGACGCTACCTTTGCTATTATGGTATCAATACCGATATCGAGGCCTATACCTCGACGACGGCCGGCGTGAAGCTGGATATCGCCGCGTACGACTGTACGCCGGGCAATGCCCAGCTCAGTATCGAAAAGGGTCCGTTTGCCAGCCTTTATGAAGGCATCGAGCGCGTGAACCTCTGTATCCAGGGCCTGCGTACCTACGGCAATGTGAACGCGGACGAGAATATGCGTTACCTGCTCGGCGAGGCGCTGGTGCTCCGCGCCGTCCTCTATGCCGACCTCTTGAAGGCCTATGGCGAGGTGCCCGCCCGTTTCGAGCCGGTCAGCGCCGATAAGATTTATCTGAACAAGTCCGATAAGGATATCATTTACAAGCAGTTGCTTGGCGATATCGAGGAAGCGATCCCGTATCTGCCCTGGCCGAACGGCAATGCCGCTACGCAGTCGACGGGCCGCATCAGCAAGGCCTTTGCGGAAGGTCTGTACGCGCGTCTGGCGCTCGCCGCTTCCGGTTCTTCCTGGCGTCCCGACGAGGGACAGGTGGGGACCGGCAACCCGGGTTCGAAGCGGGAGACCAACGACCCTGCGCTGAAGGCGAACGTGCTGTATCCCAAGGCGCTGGAGTACCTGCGCGACTGTATCAAGAATTCGGGCCTGAAGCTCGTCGATTTCGAGAAGCTCTGGCAGGATTTCAACAATATGGATATGACCGCAGGCGGCGAGGTGCTGTTTGCCTATCCTTTCGCCGATGGCCGCGGCCGCTGGAACTACACCTTCGCGGTGGCCAATACCACCCGGACCAAGTGGATCGGTACGGCGGACAAGCGCGGTGGAGACGCCGGCCCGCTGCCTACCGTCTATTATATGTATGACGAGGGCGATGTGCGCCGCGACATCAGCTGCGTTCCCTTCCACTGGGAGCGGGGCCTCGACGGGGTGGACCGCGAAGTCCTGAACGGCGGTTCGACCTGGTATTTCGGCAAGTATCGCTTCGAATGGATGACGAAGGTGCCGTATACCGGCGGCAACGACGACGGCATCAAGCCCATTTATATGCGTTATGCGGACGTGCTGCTGATGGCCGCCGAAATCGCCGCGAACCTGGGCTATCTGCCCGAGGCGAAGGGCTACCTGAAGCAGGTGCGCGAACGCGCTTTCCCGAACGATATCGCCGTGGCGGACGCTTATGTCGATGCGCTCGGCGAGGGGGATTTCTTCGACGCGATCGTGAAGGAACGTGCGCTGGAGTTCGTGGGTGAAATGCTCCGCAAGGGCGACCTCATCCGCTGGGGCATCCTGAAGGAGAAGCTCGACGAGGCGAAGGCCGACCTGGCCGCGCTGGGCGAGAAGAGCGGTAAGTATGCCGGAATTCCGGATTATGTGTACTACACCTATGCCGCGGACGACTGCACGATTCGCTGGTACGGTCTGAACAAGGGCGAGAGCGATCCGCCCGCAGACTGGGAAATCTATACCAATTCCGAGGGTGAGGCGAGCAAGTATTACTCCGTTTCCGGACTGGAGAAGAAGGCGGCCACCCTCTACAAGGACGAGGTGAACCCGGAGCAGCATATGTGGTGGCCGATCAGTACCTTCGACCTCACCAATGCCGTTGGTTATATTGTAAATGATTATGGTTATTAGTATGAAAAACAAGATATTTGCGGCTATCGCGGCCCTTTTCGCGATTTCCTGCGTGAACGAGATTCCGCCCGTGATCGAGGAGGTCGACCTGAGCCGCTGCTTTGAGCCGACTAACGTGACCGCCGTCATCAAGGACGGGGAGTACGTGAACTTCAACTGGGACAAGGCCAAGACGACCCAGGCCTTTATCCTGGAACTCTACACCAACGAGGCGATGGAAGGCGAGCCTGCCTTCGAATACGAGATCCCCAGGGACGAAGTGCCGTTCCTGGCGCATCTGGAGGCCGACGAGACCTATTGGTTCCGCGTGCGCGGCGTTGCGATGGGCAAGGAGCCTTCCCTGTGGTACATCAGCGTGAAGAAACTGGAGACGACCGCCATCAAGAGTTCGCTGAATCCCGAGGTGACCGACAGGGCTTCGACCAGCATTTCCATGGCTTGGACGCCCGATCCGGAGGTGGACCATATCCGTATCGTTCCGCCGATCGGCGAAGATGTGGAATATACCCGTTTCGACGTGACGGCGGAGATGGCTGCGGCGGGTGCCGCCGTGGTGGATGTCCTGAATCCCTCGACGTATTATGTGCTGACGCTGCACTACAAGAGCGCGGAGCGTGGTGAGGTCTATGCCTGGACGCGTCCGGATATGACCGGCGCCGTGGAGGTGGCCGATACGACGGCCCTGCGCGCAGCCCTCGTGGACGGGGCGGAGAAGATTCTCCTGCTCCCTTCCGAAGAGCCGTATATGCTCAAGAGCGTGAAGCTGGCGGGTTCGCTGGCCCTGTACGGCCAGGAGGATGCCGCGGGCAATATGCCGGTCTTCCAGGGCGACTTCCAGGTGGATCCCGACCTTGTGAAATCCCTGCATTTCGAGAATGTCGAGATCGACGGTATGGACTACAAGTACGGTCATATGGTGACGATTACCAAGGCCGGCGAAATGGCGTCCTTCTCCGCCCTCAACTGCGATATCCACGGGTATTCCAAGGGCCTGATGTATGACAACTTCGGGCTGAATATCCCGACGGTGACCTATGACCACTGCCTGCTGCACGATTTCGAGGGCAACGGCGGCGACTGCTTCGACTTCCGCAAGGCCTGCAATATCGGCAGCGTGAAGTTCAGCAATTCGACGATTTACGACGGTATGCGTACCTTCGTCCGCATCGACGCAAATCCGAAGCTCGAGAGCCTTGAAATCAGCTACTGTACGCTGGCCAATCTCTGCTTCTTCGTGAACGGCAATACCAACGGTCTGCTGCATATCCGTGCCAAGAATGCCGCCGGCGGCGATCCCGCGATTATCCTGTACAAGAATGTCTTCGTGAACATGCATTACGGCGACCCGCAGGCCAATCCTACGCGTTGTACGCTGCTCGGTACCAATTCCGCCGACATGCTCCCGACGGAGGTGGCCAAGAACTGGTTCTACAGCTGCGACGATGCCTTCTTCAGCCACATGGTGAGCGGCGCGGAGACCCTGGGCCTCGAGAAGTGTATCGCCGGTGGCGGCGCCCTGCTCGGCGAGGATCCTTGTATGGACAGCGAGGCGTCCAACTTCACGGTGGTGTCGACGGCGGTCCTGGCGGCCGAGGCGGGCGATCCCCGCTGGTTGCAGCCCTATGTGCCGGTGCCCGAGGACCTGACCCTGCCGGTGACGGTGCCCGTCAAGACCTGGAACCTGACCGATACCAAGTATTTCAAGAAGGTGGCGGACAAGGATATGGTGCGTGACGGTATCCGCTTCTTCGTCAAGGAGAAACCCATCAACTTCACGGCTGACGGCTTCCAGTTTACCGCGGCGCCCACGATGGTGGACGGCGTGATTGCGGACGGCGGTATCGCCATCAAGGTGGACCGTCCCGGTGCGGTCGTGGTTTCCACGAAGAGCGCGGGCGACGACCTGGCGATGCTGGGCGTGAGCGTGAACGGCAAGATGGTGGCGGGTGTGCCTGTCGGCGCGCAGAACGAGAAGATTTCCTTCCCGGATCTGGCCGAGGGTTCGGAGCATATCCTTTATATTTGTGGTACGGCCCCCATCGTCCTGAGCGGCCTGCAGTGGACGGATGATATCGATCCCAGCGGCGAGACCCAGCTGGCTACGCCCGTGGTGACGGTGAATCCCGAGTCCATTACCGAGGGTTCTGCTACGCCCGTGGTCGTTGCCTGGGATGCGGTGCCCAAGGCGGGTTATTATACCGTTTCCTATGCGGGGAATCACTACGATGTTACGGAGACTTCCTACAGTATCAATGCCTCCAAGCTTTCTGCGGATGTGTATCAGGTATCCGTCGTGGCGATGCCCGCGGCGACGGACCTCGTGCGTCAGCCCTCCGAGCCAGGTACGGCCATCTTTACCATCAAGGAAGGATTGAAGCCGGTCAGCGCGACGGCTCAGACCGCCTGGGATGCCGCGTATATGAAGGCTGCCGTCGAGCACTTTGGTGCCGGCACCGCCATTGCCGAAGACCTGGTGTACGGAAACCTCGGTTTCGTATCCGGCGGCAAGAGCCTGAAGTTCGGTATCGATAACGCCGAGAGCGAGAATCCGCTTTACCGGATGCAGCTGGCGAATACCGGCAGCCTCGACAAGGGCCAGTGCCTGCTCCGTTTCATCGCGGGCAGCGCCGGTACCCTGAAGGTGACGGTCCGTTCTACCGGCGATGCGGCGCGCACCGTGGCGGTGGCCATCGGTTCCGTGACCGACGCGGATGTCAAGAGCGCGCCGGGCAAGGCCGATCTGCCGCAGGAGAACAGCTGGGAGCTCGCCGCCAAGGCCGGGGACAACATCAGCATCTATGGTGCGGCCGGTGCCATCAATATCTACTCCGTGGTCTGGACGCCGACGGCCGGCCCCGATCCGGAACCGCCCTCGCCCATCGATGATCCCGATGCCATCAATGAGGAGTACAATGCGGACTTTGCCAATACGGAGAAGTTCCCTGCCGGGGCCTTCGAGGAGGCAAAAGTTATCGACAAGGTCACCTATTGCGGTGCTTCCGGGGCTGCTATTGAATTTGACCCTGCGGGCCAGCGAATCAAATTTAAGGGAAAGTCCACGTTGGGCGAGGACGGGATCCCCACGGCCCGTTACGCTTCATTCAAGATTACGAAGCCCGGTGTGATTACCCATAAGATGGTTTCCGGCAGTTCCACGGCGACCGACCGCAAGGGTGCCGTCATCCTGGTGACCACCACCACGGAAGGCAAGAAGGTGACCGTGCTCTGGAACGACTTCACTCCGACGTCCTCCGCCGCTGCTGCCCTGACCTATACGGTGACGGCGGATCAGCTGGCCGGCATTACCGAGTCTGCCCTCGTGTACTTCTACGCGGAGGCCAACATCAACCTCTACAACCTCGGCTTCAAACCCGAATAGCCGTTGTGGTTTTTTGAAAATGCGGGAGGTGTCCTTGTTTTCCGGACACCTCCCGCATTTTTTATAAACGGCACCGCCGCCTCGCGGATACGAGGCTCGGCGGCTACGGCGCGGGCGCTGCGCCGGGCTCGAAGGGGCGGCCCGCTCCGCGCCCGGCCGTTGCCCGGCAGGTGCAGCGGATCTTACGATTTGGGCTGATTTTGAAGGATCTGCTGTACCCGGGGTACAGCGGATCTTACGTTTTTGGCCATTTTTGGCATATCTGCTGTACCTCGGTGAAAGGGACAATACGGAACAGGGCGGTGCCGTAACCAATGGGCGCGGAGGGCCCTCTTCCCTTATAGCGTGAAGGAGGCAAAGTAGCCGGGGAAAAGGACGTTGCAGATCAGGTAGCCGACTACCGTGGCGACACTGATACTAATCAGGCCCGGCATCATAAAGGAGTGGTTCAACAGATACTTGCCGATGACCGTCGTTCGGGAACGGTCAAAGTTGACGGTGGCGATATCCGACGGATAGTTCGGGATAAAGAAGTAACCGTACACGCTGGGGAGCACGCCCAGCAGCACAGGCCCGGCAATGCCCAGGGAATAGGCCAGCGGCAGCATCGACACCACCACGGCGCCCTGCGAATTGATCAGGACGGATACCAGGAAGAACACAAAGGCGATGGCCCAGGGCGCTTCCGCCACGATTTCGCCGAGCGACGCCTTCATCAAGTCCATATAATTGGAGAAATAGGTGTCGGCCAGCCAGGCGATGCCGTAGATAGCCACCACCGCAATCATACCGCTTTGCCACACAGGCCCGGACACCGCCGCACGCGGCTTTGCATCGCAGAACATAATGTTCAGGGCCGCCGCGGTGAGCATAATGATCTGGATGACGATATTCATCTTGGGAAGGCCCAACGCTTCGCACAGCGGACGCCCGTCGCCGGTCTTGATCATCTGGAAGAAAGCGAAGCATACGATGACGAGCAGCGCGCCGAGAAATACGAAAACCGAAGCTTTGCCCTTGCGGCTGACGGTCTTGTCCAGGGTCGTCGCCGTGCGGCCGAACATAAATTCATACGCTTCCTTGTCCTTGAGACGGGCCTGGAACTTGGGGTCCTTGTCCAGGTCCTTCCCGCGGTGATAGGAGGCTGCAGCTGCGCACATCAGGCCCAGCAGACAGGCGGGAATCGTCACCATCAGCACCTGCGGAATGGCCACCATATAGCCGTTGGCATTGGAAATGGTGACAAAAGCCACCACCGCCGCGGCGATGGGCGAGCAGGTAATGCCCACCTGCGACGCAATGGATGCCACGGCGCAGGGCCGCTCAGGCCGGATGCCCTTCGTGAGGGCGATGTCGCAGATGATGGGCATAATCGTGTAGACCACGTGCCCCGTCCCCACGAGTACCGTCAGGAAGAAGGTCACCAGCGGAGCGAGGAAGGTGATACGCTCGGGATGCCGCCGCAGCACTTTCTCCGCAATCTGAATCATCCAGTCCATACCGCCGGAGGCCTGCAGGGTTCCCGCGCAGGTCACCGCGGCGATGATAATGTAAATCACGTCCGTGGGCGGCGTACCGGGTTTGAGGCCGAAGCCGAAAACCAGGACGGCCAGACCGATGCCCGAAATGGCCCCGAGAGCCAGACTCCCGTAGCGGGAGCCCACGTACAGTGCCGCCAACACAATCAGCAGCTGGATAATCATCGTAAAAGTCATACGTAGTGCAGGTTGGTTACCGGGGGATAAAGATAATAATAATCCCGCAAAAATGACGACCCCCTACAGCAATCTCTACGAAATACACCCCAGCTATTCCCCAAGGGCCCTCCGTTTTCAATAAATCGGCCGTTCTGGGCAAACGGAGGGCCCTTTCGCTACGGCACCGCCGCCGGAATGTGCGGTCTCCGGCGGCTACAGTTCAAGCGCATCGCTGAGCTCGAAAGAGCGGCTCGCTCGCGCTTGACTGTTGCCTGCTCTACGTTGTCCCTTTCACCAAGGTACAGCGGATAGGCCAAAAATGGCACAAATCTTCAGATCCGCTGTACCCTGGGTACAGCAGATCCTTCAAAATCGACCAAAAACGTCGTGTTCGCTGTACCCTTGCCGCCGTCATCGTTGCAAAGGTACACGGCGTCACCGACTATGCCGGATTTTCCGTGAAGCGGCGTACCTCAGGAACGCGGCCTCACCGAAATCGCCCTGTTTCCGGTGACACGGTGTCCCTTTTGGCGGTGCCTACACAATTCCTGGTATTCTGCAATCATCGATAATTATCCGTTGATTCAACGGGTATTTTCTTTCGGCTTGGGGGATAGGGTTTGATTATTTGACCAAGATTTTTACAATCGTGCCTTGATTAAAATTCGTATACTATGTCGCCCACGAGGAAAATTGTAGTTGAAGATGTTGAAATTACAATCTTAGAGAACCCCAACGAGAATGATTATTTCTGTCTGACGGACATGTCCCAATATAAACAGGATGGGAGAACTGTCAGGACAGATGCGATAATTATGTCCTGGCTCAGAAACAAGGACACGATAGAGTTTCTTGGATTATGGGAAAGTATCAACAATCCTAATTTTAATCCCACCGAATTCGTTGGGATTAGAAATGCGTCAGGGACTAATCGTTTTACCATTACGGCTAAGCAATGGATTGAAAAGCCCCATGCGATAGGCATCATAGCTAAACCTGGCAGATATGGAGAAACCCTTTGCTTGCAGACTGGAATGTAAGGCGAGTTTTGAGTAAAGTAAATTACACACTTCATGCAGATGCAGTGCGCGATTATATCGTTCCTTCATTGCCCTCTATGGATGAATAAAATTCGCATATACATCTGAAGCTGATTTAATAAATCTGTGTGTCCTTCATTTCACCGCAAAAGCTTGGCGTGAAGCCAATCCCGAATTGTCAGCAAAAGGATTAAATCCGAGAGACGTTGCTACAATTAGTGAGTTAGTGGTAATAGGCAATCTTGAAAGTATGAATGCGACACTCATCAAGCGTGGTTTGTCGCGCAGAAAACGGTTTGAGGTATTATAGGAAATTGCGGCGGAACAACTTAATAGCGCAGATGCAGACAATAGATTTCGTGTTTTAGCCGGCAATAGTCCAAAGATGATAGATTGATCCCCCCACGCAGATTAGGCGAGCAGCTGCAGGCAGGCGTCCGGGGAGAGGCAGTTTTCTACGCGGAAGTCGCCGCTGCGGGTGCGGCGCAGGGAGCTGAGGAAGGCCCCGGTGCCGAGGGCCTCGCCCAGGTCGCGGGCGAGGGCGCGGATGTAGGTGCCTTTGCTGCATTGGACGCGGAGGGTCGCGGTGCGCAGGCCTTCGCCGCCCGCCAGGTCATTGACTAGAATACGCTGCAGCGCCGAAGCGTCAGGACGTTGCCATTCGTTCTCCGGGACGCCGTCGCAAAAATCCAGCAGTTCCAGTGCGCTGATATGTATCGGCGAGGCCTTCAGGATATTCCCGTCTTCTACAGGCAGCCCTTCCCGGAGCCGCTTGCGGGCGGTTTCGTAAGCGCGGACGCCATCGACGGACTTGGCGCTGAAAAGGGGAGCGACCTGCATCTGGTCGCCCAGAAAGCGCGGAAAGACGGCTTCGAGCGACGCCGCATCGACGCCTTCCAAGGGGAAGCGTGCGTCGATTTCCTTTTCGCGGTCGTAGGAAGGGGTGGTCGCACCGAAGCTCACGCCGGCGACATATTCCTTTTCGTGGGCCTGCAGCGCGTCCGCCTGTTTGGTGGCTTTCCCTACGCAGATGAGCAGGACGCCCGTGGCCAGCGGGTCCAGCGTCCCCGCGTGGCCCACTTTGATGTGCTTGCTGCCGAAGTGCTTGAAAACGGCGTATTTGACCTTGCGGACCAGGTCGGCGGAAGTCCAGCGCCAGGGTTTGTCCAGCGGCAGGATGATGCCGTCGGGATAGTCTTCCAGGCTGTGCGAAAGCACGCCGCCTTTTTGCGCGATGACGGCGCTCATCCGCGGGAGACGGGCATTTTGTCGATGCGCCGCTGGTGCCGTCCGCCCTCGAAGGGGGTGCTGAGCCAGGTATCCGTAATGGCCGTCACCTTTTCGAAGGAGAGGAAGCGGGCGGGCATCACGAGGATGTTGGCGTCATTGTGCCGGCGGGTGAGTTCGGCGATGGCCGGGTCCCAGGCCAGTCCCGCGCGGATGCCCTGGTGCTTGTTGAGCGTCATCGCCATCCCTTCTCCGGTGCCGCAGAACGCAATGCCGCAGTCCACGTCGCCGTTTTCCACGGCGAGGGCGAGGGGATGCGCCACGTCGGGGTAGTCCATGCTCTCGGCGCTGTCGGTGCCGAAATTCACCAACTCGAAGCCCTTTTCCTGCAGATAGGCGATGAGCCGGGCTTTCATCTCGAAGCCGGCGTGGTCGGATGCGATGCCGATTTTCATAAGCTCTTGCATATCTTGTCGATACGGGATGTAAATTCTTCCTTGCCGATGAGGCAGATGATGTCGGCGATACCCAGGCCGCTGCCGCTGCCGGTCAGGGCGAGCCGCAGGGCGTTCATTACCTTGCCCATCGGCCATTCGCGGCTGCGGATATAGTCTTCGAGCGCAGGGCCGATGGCGTCTTTTTCCAGCGGTCCCTGCCAGTCGCGGACAAATGTGGCGAGTTCCAGTACGCGGGCGGGATTCTCGTCTTTCCAGAACTTGGCGGCGTCTTTGGGTTCGTAGGCCTCGGGGGCCTTGAAGAGGTACCAGGCAATGTCCCAGAAGTCCGCGACGAAGGTCGCCCGTTCCTTGATGAGGGCCACGACGCGCAGGACATAGTCCCGGGAGCTTTGGATGCCTTGCGCCTCGAGCAGGGGCAGGAAGGCGTCGGCGAGCGCCCCGTCATCTTTCAGGCGGAGGTATTCGCGGTTGAACCATTTGGCCTTTTCCGGATTGAATTTGGCGCCGCTCTTGCTGACTTTTTCCAGCGAGAAGGCTTCCACTAGTTCGTCCAGGGAGAAGAGTTCCTGCTCGGTGCCGGGGTTCCAGCCCAGCAGGGCGAGCATATTGACGAAGGCCTCGGGGAAGTAGCCGTCCTCGCGGTAGCCGCGGGAGACTTCGCCGGTCGGGCTGACCCAGCGCAGCGGGAAGACGGGGAAGCCCATCTTGTCGCCGTCGCGCTTGCTTAGTTTGCCGTTGCCCACGGGCTTGAGCAGCAGGGGCAGGTGGGCGAAGCGGGGCATCGTATCCTGCCAGCCGAGAGCCTCGTACAGGAGATAGTGCAGGGGGAGGGAGGGTAGCCATTCCTCGCCGCGGATGACCTCGGTGATTTCCATCAGGTGGTCGTCCACGATGTTGGCAAGGTGATAGGTGGGCAGGCTGTCGGCCCGCTTCCAGAGCACCTTGTCGTCCAGGGTGTCGCTGCTGATTTCCACGTGTCCGCGAATCAGGTCGTCCATCTGTACGGTGCGTCCGACAGGCATCTTGAAGCGGATGGTCCAGTCCTGCGTCTCACGCAGCAGGCGCTGGGTCTCCTCTTCGCTCAGGGTCAGGGAATTGCGCATCGCGCCGCGGGTGGCGCTGCTGTAGATGAAGGTCTGTCCGGCGGCTTCGGCCTGCGCACGGGCCGCTTCCAGCGATTCGGCGCTGTCAAAGGCGTAATAGGCGTTGCCCGAAGCGACGAGCTGCTCGGCGTACTGCCGGTAGATTTCCCGCCGTTCGGATTGCCGGTAGGGGGCGTGCGGACCGCCGATGCCGACGCCTTCGTCGGGCACGATGCCGCACCAGTTCAGCGATTCGATGATGTATTGCTCGGCGCCGGGAACAAAGCGGTGCGAGTCCGTATCCTCGATGCGCAGGATGAAATCGCCGCCCCTGCGCTTGGCGTACAGATAGTTGTAGAGCGCCGTACGCACCCCGCCCATATGCAGCGGGCCGGTGGGGGACGGAGCGAATCTTACGCGGGTTTTCCTGTTCATTTTCTCTTTTTTCTGCGAAGCGCCGTGGTGTTCTCGAATTCGGTGATATTGCCCTGTTCGACCGCCTGCAGCAGTGCAGGGACGACATCGGGGTCGTAGTGGAAGCGGCGGGGCGTGTCGCCGCCGTCAATCTCGATGCGGGCCGCCCCCTGGAGGGAAATGCCCTCGTCGGAGACTTTCTCGAAGCGGTCATAGACGAAGTCCTGGTCAATCATAATGTATTTGCCCAGGTTGACGTCCGGCCCGATGAGGTCGTTGAAGCAGAAGCCGGTGGCGATGGCGGTGATGTAAATCGTGTCGTCCTGGGGGTTGTCGTCCCAGATGAGACCGCGCTTGAAGTTGTTGGCGCCGCCGGTGAATTCGTTGATTTTCTGGTTGATGAGCTCCAGGTCCCGCATCTTCAGGCCGTTCTCGTTGTTGCCGGCGGTGATGTTGATGAGGACGTTGCGCGCGGATTTGAGGTCGAAGTCGTTGAGCAGCGGGGACTGGAAGGCCTCGCGGATGGCGTCGTCGATACGGTTGGGACCGCTGCCCTTGCCGCGTCCCATCAGGGCCATTCCGCTGTTGCGCATCATCGTCTTCACGTCTTCGAAGTCCACGTTGATGAAGCCGGGCTTCTTGATGATTTCCACGATGCCGCGCACGGCCGTGGCGAGCACCTCGTCCGCCTGCGGGAAGGCGTCCTGGATGAAGGCGTCGCCGAAGAACTCGTAGAGCTTTTCGTTGTTGATGATGAGCAGGCTGTCCACCAGACGCTCCAGTTCGTGGATGCCGTCTATGGCGCGTGCCCGCGTCTCGTTGCCTTCGTGCATGAAGGGCATTGTGACGACGGCCACCGTGAGGATGCCCTTGTCCTTGGCGAGTTTGGCGATGACGGGCGTAGCGCCGGTGCCGGTGCCGCCGCCCATACCGGCGGTGATGAAGAGCATCTTGGTCTCCGGGCCGAGAATCATCTTGTCAATCTCCTCCTGGCTCTCGAGCGCCGCGTTGCGTCCCTTGACGGGGTCGCAGCCGGCCCCGAGACCTTTGCCCATCTGGAGTTTGGCCGGAACGGGACTGCCCTGCAGGGCCTGCGAGTCGGTGTTGCAGACCACGAAACTGCAGCCCTGGATTTTCTGGTTGTACATATAGTTGACGGCGTTGCAGCCGCCTCCGCCGATGCCGACGACCTTGATAATCTCGTCGGAAACCACCCAGTCGGCGGGAATAAGCATATTGTCGTTCATATTACTGTGCATTTTCAAAATCATCCCCGAAACCGTCGAAGAGCGTGCCGGTCAGCTTCTTGATGTTGCCCCAGATGAGGTTGGTCCGGGGCGCCCTGGGCTCTTTGGGCTTTTTCTCCGGCTTGGGCCTGGGTGCCGGGTGGGGCTTCTCAGGCTCGGTGGACGGGGCGGTCAGAATCAGCGTGGGTTCCTCTTCGTGTTCCACGGGCTTTTCCGCGGCTTTGCGCACGGGGGCCGCCTCGACGCAGTTCAGGCCCGGCTCGGAAGCCGCACGCAGCAGCAGGCCGGCCGATGCGACGGCGCCGGTCTGGAGCATCGACGGGAAGCCGCTGGCGGAGAAGAAATGACGGCGCGGGAAGCCGAGTTCGACGGGGCAGCCGGCGAGTTCCCGCATCATCGGAACCAGTCCGGTCAGGTCCGCGCCGCCGCCCGTCAGGACGATGCCGGTGCGCAGACGGTCCGCGTAGCCGCTTTCCTCGATCTGCCAGAGCACGGTTTCCATGATTTCATCCATGCGCGCGGCGATGACCTCGGCCAGGTCATAGACCTTGAGCTGGCGCGAGGAGCCGGTTTCGTTGTTGTTCACCTGGATGACCTTTTCCGCCATGTTCGCGAGGCGGTCGGGCTGGCAGTTGCCGAAGGCGAGCTTGATGTTTTCGCAGAGTTTCTCACGGAAGCCGCTTTCCGCCTTGATGTCGGCGGTCACGCTCTTGCCCCCGAAGGGAATGGAGCTGAAGTGGCGCAGGATATTGTCCGAATAAATGGTGACGGAGGTAACGCCCGCACCGATTTCCACCAGCGCGACGCCGTTCTCCTTCTGCTCCTCGGTCAGCACCGCGTCGGCGGTCACTTTGGGCATAAAGTAGCTGCCCGCGAGCGTGACGTCCAGTTCGGCAAAGAGCTTGTCGAGGTTCGCGACGGGCCGCCGGTCGCCGATGTAAATCTTGAAATTGCCTTCCACGAATTCTCCCGTGCAGCCGATGACGTCGTCCTCGCAGGCCTGGATGAGGTCTTCGGTGGAGAAGGACTGGTTGATGGCGCCGTAGAGGATTTCGCGGGTTTCATCCTCGATGGGATAGGTGTCGATGGCGTCGTTCTTGATGGCCTCGATTTCCTCCCGCGTGATGCAGTTGTCGGGATTCGGGCGCAGGGCCTTGGCGGGACGCATCTCCTGGCGGACCCGGTAGCGGGGGAGTCCCGTCACGACCTGCCGGATGCGGATGCCGAGTTCGTCTTCGGCCTTGCGGATGGCCTCACCCACGGGGATGGACGCCTTCTTGGGGTTGAACACACTGCCGTAACGGATTCCGTCCGACGGCGATTCGTCATAGTAAATGACCTGGATGTCGCGTCCGGAGAGCTTTGCGACGCTCAGGGCAATCTTGCTCGAGCCCAGGTCGATGGCGGCTATATATCTTTCCTGCATATGATTTGGTTATTATATTTCAGGTTAATGCTTTTGTAGCCCGGACGTACCGGGGCAATCCGCTCGTAATAGCAGCCGAGCAGCGGAACTTGTACGCCGATGCGGCCGGGACGCCCCAGCAGAATCTGTTCGCCCTGCGCGCCGATGAGCGTCAGTTCGCCGCCCGCATTGCACTGCAGGGAATCGGCGGCAAAGTCGTTCGCACGCAGGTAGGCCACGGTCTGCTCGACCGTCGACGGCCACGCCTCTTCCTCCGCGGGCCGGGGGCCGTACACCACCGGAACAGCCGCCTGATGCATAGGCACCAGCGGGAAAAGGGTGCCTTCCGCGTCGATGTAAAAGCCGTCCCGTCCGTCCGTAAAGCGGAGCAGCGGCTCGCGCTGCCAGACCGATACGTGCAGGATGCCGTCGCCGGTCATCCAGGCCTCGCTGCGGCGAATGGGGCCGCTCGCGTCGAGAATGCGCTCCACGCGGCTCAGGGAGATGTCCCGGATGCGCTGCCCCACGAAGACCCCGTACTGCTCCTCCATCAGTTCCAGGATATCCTGCGCGTCGAGGAAGGGCTCGCCGCCTTCGAAGCGCACCTCCAGGGAGTTACAGCCGATGTCGGCGACACTCCGGCTGTACCCGGAAATTCCGGCCCCGGTCAGTATCGCCACCCCGGCGGCAAACACCGCGCCCAGTACGTATCTCATCAGTCCCTTATTCATACCTGTTCTTTAATAATTCTGCAATCGGCTCGACGAGCCGGTCGATGTCCCCGGCGCCGAAGGACGCCAACACATCCAGTTCCTTGTCTTTCAGGTAATCCAGCAACGCCTCCTTGCGGATCAACACCTTCTCCGGACAGGTCACGGCATCCAGAATCAGCTGCGACGTGACGCCGGGAATCGGCTCCTCGCGCGCCGGATAGATGTCCAGCAGAATCAGACTGTCCAGCGTACTGAGCGCCGCGGCGAACTCCGGCGCGAAATCCCGCGTCCGGGTATAGAGGTGCGGCTGGAAAATGCCCGTGAGCCGGCGCCCGGGAAAAACGCTGCGCAGCGACGAAATGGCGGCGGCGAGCTCGGCGGGATGGTGGGCGTAATCGTCGATATAATTGAGTCCGGGCGCGGCAAAACGCTCGTCGAGCCGCCGGCGCACTCCCTGGAAGCTGCCGACGGAGCGGCGGATGCCCTCGTGGGGAATGCCTTCGCAGAGGCAGACGGCGGAGGCGGCGATGCTGTTCTCCACGCCGATCCAACCGGGAATGCCCGCGCGGATGTCCTCGATGACGCCGCCGGGATAGACGAGGTCGAAGCGGTAGTGTCCGTCTGCATCGGCGCGCAGATTCTCGCCGTGGAAATCCGCTTCCGGATTGTCCAGATGATAGCTGTAGATGTGCGCGCGGATATCCTCCTGGCGGATGGGCAGCCCGTATTTGAGAATGAGCGTCCCCTCGACCTGCGCGGCGAACTGGCGGTAGGCCTCCTGGACGTGCTCCAGATCGCCGTAGATGTCCAGATGGTCCGCATCCATCGCCGTGATGACGGCGACGGTGGGGAAGAGCTGGAGGAAGGAACGGTCGAATTCGTCCGCCTCGACGACGATGTTCTTCTCTGTGCTCACCAGCAGGTTGGTGCCGTAATTCTTGGAGATGCCGCCCAGGAAGGCCGAGGCCCCCGGGCCGCTTTCGTTCATGATGTGGGCGGTGAGCGTCGTCGTGGTGGTCTTTCCGTGCGTGCCGGCGACGGCCAGGCAGCGCTGTCCGATGCAGATTTCACCCAGCGCCCGCGAACGCTTGACCAGCCGGTAGCCGTTCTCGCGCACGTAAACCAGTTCCTCCATGTCCTGCGGGATGGCCGGGGTCCAGATGACCAGGGTGCCCTCCTTGTCCGCGGGGATGCAGCTGCAGTCCGGTTCATAGTGGACGGGGATGCCTTCCGCTTCGAGTTCCGCGGTCAGGGGGGAGGGGGTCCGGTCGTAGCCGGACACCGCGTTGCCCTTGCGCTTGTAGTAGCGGGCGATGGCGCTCATTCCGATGCCGCCGATACCGATAAAATAGACGTTCATACCAATTTATAGATTTCTTCGACGATGCGCGCCGCCGCGTCGGGCAGGGCCATCGCCTGTGCGTTCTGTTCCAGGGTGGCGCAGCGATCCGGGTCGCGGAGCAGGGCCAGCGCCGTTTCCATTAAGGTCTGCGGCGCATCCGCATCCCGCACGAGCAGGGCGGCGTCGCGACGTACCAGCGCCATCGCGTTGTGGGTCTGGTGGTCTTCCGCCACGTTGGGCGAGGGGACGAACACCGCGGCTTTTGCGGCGGCGCAGATTTCCGATACGGAGGATGCGCCGGAGCGGGAAATCACCACGTCGGCGAGCGCATAGGCAAGGTCCATCCGCTTCAGGAAGGCACTGTGTTTGACGGGAACGCCGGGGTGTGCGGCCATAAAGGCGTCGCAGGCCTCCCGGTAGGCGCCCCCGCACTGCCAGAGGACTTCCACACCCTCGCCGCCCGGGCAGCCCGCTTCAATCCAGCGCTGTACGCTGCGGTTGAGGGTAGCGCTGCCGAGACTGCCGCCGATGATGAGAATATGCCGTTTCGACGCGTCGAGCCCGTAGTAGGCGAGGCCTTCGGCGCGTTCGGTATCGCCGTAAGGATGAATGTCCGCGCGGATGGGATTGCCCGTCATCACGATGCGGTCCGCCGGGAAGAAGCGCTCCATGCCTTCGTAGGCCACGCAGATGCAGCGTGCCTTCGCGCCGAGCAGTTTGTTGGTCATCCCCGCGAAGCCGTTCTGTTCCTGGAGCAGGGTGGGAATGCGGCGTTTCTGGGCGGCGCGCAGCAGGGGAGCGCTGGCATATCCGCCTACGCCCACGGCGATTTCCGGCTGGAATTCGCGCAGGATTTTCGCCGCACGGGCGTTGCTCTTGAGCAGTTTGAAGGGGAGGCGGAGGTTCTTCCGGATGCCTTCCCAGTTCAGGCGGCGCTGCAGACCCGCCACCGGCAGCCCGACGATGCGGTAGCCCGCCGCGGGAACCTTTTCCATTTCCATTTTGCCCTCGGCGCCTACGAAAAGGATTTCCGTCGCCGGATTGGCCTTTTTGAGGGCATCGGCGATGGAGACGGCCGGGAAAATGTGGCCTCCGGTGCCGCCGCCGCTGATAATGACGCGCAGGGGTCTATAACTCATCTTTTTCAAATTTTACAGGGTCTTCGATCAGGGGGTCGGCCTTTGCCGTTTCGGTTTCGATGCGCTTGCGCGCCTGCCGGCTGAAGGAGAGCAGCAGGCCGAAGGCGACGGAGAAACACAGGAAGGCGGAGTTGCCGTGGCTGATCATCGGCAGCGTCTGTCCGGTCATCGGCCCGATATCGACGTTCACCATCATATGCAGGAACGCCTGGCCCACGATGAGCAGGCAGAGGCCGGCGACGACCAGTTTGGCGTAGAGGCTGTCGCCGATGTCGCGGGCGATCAGTGCCCCCCGGGCCATCAGCGAGACATAGAGCGCCAGGACCAGGATGCCGCCCAGGAGCCCGTATTCCTCGATGATGAAACTGTACATATAGTCCGACGGCATGTCCGGCACGATGTAGCGCTGGGTGCTCTGGCCCGGCCCCTTGCCGATGATCCCGCCTTCGTGGATGGCGATTTTGGCGCTGTAGCCCTGCTGCAGGTGGTCCCGGGCTTCGTCCCAGGCGCTGCTGTATTTGGGGCTCTCGAGGAACTGCTGTTCCCAGTCGTGGTGGTCGAAGATGCGCGAAATACCCGTCCCGATGCGCGCGAAAGCGTGCCCGCCGCTGACTTTGTAGACGCCGAAGCACAGGGCCAGGATAACCACGGCCGCCGCGAGGATGACCCCGAGGTCGCGCTTGCTGCCGCCGCCGAGCAGGATGACCAGGAACATGATGCCGCCGATGAAAAGGGCGGCGGTGTTGCTGCTGGGCAGGGCCAGCATAAAGACGGCGATAAAGGGCAGGTAAATGTACAGGATGCTCTGGGGCAGTTCCTCACGGGGCCACTGGATGCGCTTGTTCTTGAAGGCGTCCAGGGCCCAGCCCAGGTAGAGCACCATCGCGATTTTGGTGATTTCCAGGACGTGAATCTGTTTGCCCATGATCTGCAGGACGCGTTTGGCGCCGTTGATGGTGGGGGCGCAGACCAGCGGGTCGGGGCCGCCCGGGGTCGTTCCGGGCAGGATGCGCAGGGCCACCAGCATCACCAGGGACAGGGGGAACATCCAGAAGGAGACCTTGCGGAAAAACTCGATGCTGCGGATGTTGTAGAGGACCAGGACGACGACCAGCCCCGCCGCGACGACCATCAGCTGGCTGCGGACGATGTCCACGCGCGTGCGGCCGCCCTCGATGAGACGGGAGGTGGAGGAGAACATGCAGACCACGGAGAGCAGGACAAGCATCATCAGGATCATCCAGATGACCTTGTCGCCCTGCAGCCGGTCCATCAGGGCCAGTACCCACGAGTTTTTCTTCCCTTTCATCCCCTAGAGATTCCTTACGGCGGCTTTGAACTGACGTCCGCGGTCTTCGTAACTCTGGAAGAGGTCGAAGCTGGCGCAGCAGGGGCTCAGCAGCACGACGTCGCCCTTGACGGCGAATCCGGCCGCGGCCTTGACCGCGTCGGCGGCGCTGCGGGTGTCACAGATATTTTCCTTGCCGACGATGTCCTCGAAGGCCGCGTGAATCTTGGCGTTGTCCACACCCAGGCAGACGATGGCGCGCACTTTCTTGGAGACGACGCTCTTGAGGACTTCGTAGTCGTTGCCCTTGTCCTTTCCGCCGACAATCCAGACGACGGGTTTGTCCTGGCACTCGAGCGCGTACCAGGCGGCGTCCACGTTCGTGGCCTTGGAGTCGTTGACGTAGAGTACGCCGCCGATGTTGAGCACCTTCTCCAGCCGGTGTTCGATGCCCTTGAAGGAGCTGAGGGATTCGCGGATGACCTCGTCCTTTACGCCGCTGACCTTGGCCGCAATGGCCGCCGCCATCGAGTTGTAGAGGTTGTGGCGGCCGGGGAGGGCGAGTTCCTTGAGGAGGATGTCCGTCTGGCTTTCGCCTACGCGGACGACCATCTTGTCGTCCTTGACGAAGGCGCCCTGCGGGACCTCCTTCTCCTGGGAGAAGGGGAGCATCTTGGCCTTGAGCACGATTTTGCTCAGGTGTTCGACGGTAATCGCGTCGTCCGAGTCGAAGATGAAGCAGTCTTCCGGACGGAGGTTCTGCGTGATGCGGAATTTGGCGTGGACGTAGTTTTCCATCTTGTGGTCGTAGCGGTCCAGGTGGTCCGGCGTGATGTTGGTGATGATGGCGATGTCCGGCCGGAATTCGTAGGTGTCATCCAGCTGGAAACTGCTGATTTCCAGGACATAGTAGTCGTGCTGCTCGGTGGCCACCTGCAGGGCGTAACTCTTGCCGATGTTGCCGCCCAGGCCGACGTTCAGGCCCGCTTCCTTGAGGAGGTAGTGGATCAGCGAGGTCGTGGTGGTCTTGCCGTTGGAGCCGGTGATGCAGATTTTCTTCGCGTTGTCGTAGCGCGAAGCGAATTCGATTTCGGAGATGATGTGCGTGCCCTGGCCCGCGAGTTTCTGGATGAGGGGGGCCGTGGAGGGGATGCCGGGGCTTTTGATGACCTCGTCGGCGCAGAGAATCTTCGCCTCGCTGTGGCCGCCTTCTTCGAAGGGGATGTCCCATTGGCGCAGCATCGCCGCGTAGTCTTCCCGGATGTTTCCGTTGTCGGAAAGGAAGACGTCGAAACCTTTTACTTTTGCGAGCACCGCAGCGCCTACGCCGCTTTCCGCTCCGCCCAATACTACGATTTTATTCATTTGTTTATCTTATTTTCAATATAGCCAGTGTAGCCAGTCCGAGGATGATGCCGGCAATCCAGAAGCGGGTGACGATGCGCGGCTCCGGAATGCCTTTTTTCTGATAGTGATGGTGCAGGGGCGCCATCAGGAAGACGCGCCGGCCCTCGCCGTATTTCTTTTTGGTGTGGCGGAACCAGTGGCGCTGGATAAGCACCGAGGCGCTCTCCACGAAGAAAATCCCGCAAAGCAGGGGCAGCAGCAGCTCTTTGCGGATGAGGACGGCGCTTACGCCGATGATGCCGCCGATGGCGAGGCTGCCCGTGTCGCCCATAAAGACCATCGCCGGATAGGTGTTGTACCAGAGGAAGCCGATGAGCGCGCCAGCGAAGGCGGACATGAACACGCCGATTTCACCGCTGCCCGGAATGTACATGATGTGCAGGTAGCCGGCGTTGACGATGTTGCCGCCCAGCCAGGCCAGGATGCCGATGATGGCGGCCACGATGGCCGAGGTGCCCGCCGCCAGCCCGTCCATGCCGTCCGTGAGGTTGGCGCCGTTGGAACAGGCGGTGATGACGAGGACGATCATCAGCATATAGATGGCCCATTTGCAGTACCAGCCCCAGCGGCCCCTGAAGGGGGAGAGCCACTTGTAGTCGAATTCGTGGTCCTTGACGAAGGGGATGGTGGTCTTGGTGCTCTTGACCACGTCCTCGCCGCTCCAGCGCCCCTCGCTGACGGCCACTTCGGAATCGATGTCCAGGGAGTCGCGGACGACCACCCGGCTTTCCGCACGGACGCGTTCGCGCACCACGATGTCGTTGTTGAAGCAGACGGTGAGGGCGATGATCAGGCCCAGGCCCAGCTGCCCGGCCAGTTTCGCCCGTTCGCTCATGCCTTCCTTGTTGTGTTTGAAGGTCTTGATGGCGTCGTCGATGAAGCCCATCGTGCCGCACCAGAGGGTGGTGAGCAGGAGCAGCAGGGTGTAGATGTTGCGCAGGTCGCAGACCAGCAGGACCGATACGGTGAGGGCCAGGATGATGATGACGCCGCCCATCGTGGGGGTGCCTTTTTTCTGCATCTGCCCCTCGAGCCCGAGGTCGCGGATGGTCTCGCCGATTTGTTTGCGCTGCAGCCAGGCGATGATGTGCTTGCCCGCGAAGAAGGCGATCAGCATACTGATGACCGCGGCCAGCACGGCCCGGAAACTCAGGTAGCTCATCAGGTGCTGCCCGGGGATGTCGTATCCTTGAAGAAGTTCGAAAAGGCGGTACAGCATGGTTTACAGGGCGTTAAAGGTGGCACAGACAATCTCCCGCTCGTCGAAGTGGTGCTTCCCGTCGGAGAGGATCTGGTAGGTTTCGTGTCCTTTGCCCGCCAGCAGGATGACGGCATTGTCGGGGGCGGTCAGGATGGCCGTGCGGATAGCTTCCGCGCGGTCTTCGATGCTCAGGGCTTTCGCAAGTCCCTTCGCGCTCAGGCCGCCTTTGATTTCGGCGATGATGTCCGCCGTGCGCTCGGAGCGGCTGTTGTCGGAGGTGATGATGAGCCGGTCGGCGTACTTTTGGGCGACGGCCGCCATTTCGGGGCGTTTGGTGCGGTCCCGGTCGCCGCCGCAGCCGAAGAGACAGATGAGCTGCTGTTTCGGCGCCACTTCGCGCAGGGCCTTGAGTACGTTCTCCAGTGCGTCCGGGGTGTGGGCGTAGTCGATGACGGCGCTGATGCCCTTGGGCCCGTGCAGGGTTTCCATACGGCCTTTTGCTGCCTGGAGCTTGGATACCGCGAGCAGCGCTTCCTGCGCCGGTACCCCCAGCTCGACGGCGGTAGAATAGACGGCGAGCAGATTGTAGGCGTTGTGCGTGCCGGTGAGCGGGGTCCAGACCTCGGTGCCGTCGATGCGGAGCATCATTCCGCCCACGCCGCGTTCAAGGATGCGGCATTTGTGGTCGGCGTCGCTCTTGCAGGAGTAGCGGACCACCCGCGCGGCGCAGTTCTGCACCATGATGGCGGCGTTGCGGTCGTCGCTGTTGATGAGGGCGACAGCCCCTTTTCCCAGTCCGTCGAAGAACAGTTTCTTGCAACGAAGGTATTCGCTGAAGGTGCCGTGGTAGTCGAGGTGGTCGTGCGTAAGGTTCGAGAAGATGCCGGCGGCAAAGTCCAGTCCGGCGATGCGCTGCTGCTCGACGCCAATCGAGCTGACCTCCATAAAGGCGTAGTCGCAGCCCGCGGCCACCATATCGGCGAGCAGGGCGTTGAGCGTGACGGGGTCGGAGGTGGTGTTGGCGGTCTCGCTGCGCTTGTCGCCGACGTAATTGGCGATGGTGGAGAGCAGGCCGCATTCGTGACCGAGTTCGCGGAAGAGCTGGTAGAGCATCGTGACCGTGGTGGTCTTGCCGTTGGTGCCGGTGATGCCCACGAGCTTCAGTTTGCCCGACGGATGGCCGTAGAAGGCGTCCGCAGCGCGCGCGACGGCATATTTGCTGCTTTCGCAGAAGACGGCGGTGACGCTTTCGGGAACCTGCGTGCCTTCTTCGCAGAGAATGGCGGAGGCGCCGTTTTCAATCGCCGCGCCGATGTAGGCGTGCCCGTCGTTGCCACAGCCGCGGACCGCCGCGAAGAGGCTGCCCTTCCCGGCTTTGCGGGAGTCGTTGACCAGAGCGGAAATCTCCAGCTCGGGATTGCCTTGGATGCGCGTTACGCCGCAGTCTTTGATGATTTGCGAAAGTTTCATAGCCGGGTTCGGAAATTGGGGTCGGTGCGTTCCAGTTCGTCGATGAAGTTCTTGACGGTCCTGGCGGGAATGGTGCCGCCGTAGAAACTGCGGTGGCTGAGTTTGGAATAGACGACGCAGATGACGCTGTAGACGGGCTGGCCGTCGGCGGGGAAGAAGCCCACGAAACTGCCCTGGTTCTTGGCGCGGCCCAGTTCGTCGATGTAGTGCCGGTCGTCGTAGGCGATGCGGGCGGTACCCGTCTTGCCGGCCACGCTGCAGCGGGCGTTCTTGAGGACCTGGGCGGTACCTTCGGAGGTGACGGCCCGCAGCGCCCGCGTGAGGGTGTCCGCCACGGCGGCGCTGAAGATGGAGTCCCGCAGGATGATCGGCCCTCTTTTCTCCGTGGCAACCCCGTCCTTTTCAATCTGTTCAACCAGGTAGGGTTTCATGACGCGTCCCTTGTTCGCAATCGCATTGTAGAACATCAGGGTGTATATCGGAGAAAAGAGGGTAGAGTAGCCATAGGCTACCGTGCCGAGATCCGTCATCGTGAAGGGTTTGCGGTTGTCGGGCGACGCGATGAAGGGGGAGGCGAGTCCGACGATATCGAAGTCGAAGCGCTGCCCGATGCCGAAGGAGTTCAGGCGGTCGGTGAAGGCTTTGGGTTGTTTGCCGTATTTGTTGATGGCCCAGGTGGCGAGCACATAGTTCGAGGACATCTTGAACCCGTCGTACATCGAGATGACGCTGGTGTGGTGGTTCCGCTCGAAAGTGGTGATGTGGTCGTCCTGGTGGATTTTCGTGCCGGAGACGAAACCGTGGTTCGTGGGAATCCGCTCTTCCAGGGAGTGGAGGTGGCCGTCGGCGAGCAGGGCGGCCAGCGTGACGGTCTTGAAGACCGAGCCGGGCTCGCCGCGCCGGTTGATGAACATATTGGAAATCTCGCTGAAACGGCCGCCGGCGGTGGGGTCGCGCATCAGGTTGACCATCACGCGCAGGGCGCCGGTCTTGACTTCCATCAGGCCGAAGCAGGCGGCCTCGAGTTCGGGTTCGTTTTCGATCTGCTCGCGCAGGACCCGGTCGGCGATGGCCTGGAGGTCGATGTCGAGCGTGGTGCGCAGGTCCTGTCCGTCGGTGGCCTGGACATAGGTACTGTCAAAGTCGCGTACGGGACCGTAGTCGCATTTGCGCGTCCATTCGTGCCCTTCTTCCCCTTTGAGGATGGCGTCGAAGCGGCCTTCCAGCCCGATGCGGCCGTTCACGACATTGCTGCTCTCGTCGCGGATGAAGCCGATGGTGCGGCGCGCGAGGGTGCCGTAGGGATAGCGGCGGTTCATGACGCGCTCGACGATGATGCCGCCCTTGTTGGGCCCTTCCTTGTAGAGGGGGAACTGGCGGATGCGGTCCATCGTCTCCTTGTCCACCGGATGGCCGATTTTGAGGTAGCGCTGCCGGTTGGCCCGGCCCCGGGTGATTTCGCTGTAGTAGCGCTCGGCGTTCTTCTGCGGGAAGACGCGGGCGAGTTCGCGGCTCAGCTGACGGGCCTTTTCGAGCCAGGCTTGTTCCATCTCCCGCGACTTGACGGAGTCCTTGATGTCGGCGTAATGCTTTTTCATCACCGTGCAGTCCATATAGAGCTGGTAGGAAGGGGAGGAGATGGCGAGGATGCGGCCGTTGCGGTCGATGATGTTTCCGCGGGTGGGCGCCAGGGTCTTGCACTTGTGGGGCGGCGTGAGGGCGGCGGCGATTGTGGGATCCGGCTGGTAGAAAATCTGCAGCCAGAGGATGCGCAGGATGACGCCGATGGAAATCAGCACCAGCAGGCGGTACAGGATGTAAAGGGTAATCCCGATGCGGTCTTTTCTCTTGCTCATCGCGTTACCTCCGTTGCATTTTGCTCCGGGATGCGGAGCGGTGAGCCCATGGCCTCGAGACGCCGTGCCACTTCCGTGCGGCTCTCGGCCCGGGTGATGTCGATTTTCAGGAGCGACTGCTCCATTTTCAGCTCGCCGATGCGGCTGTAATTCTTCTCCACCTTGTTCATCGCGGTGTCGATGAGCAGGGAGACCCAGATGATGACGCCGAGCAGGAGGAAGGTGTAGAGGATGTGCGCAAGGAAGCGGCCCGCCCGGAGGCGAAGCAGGAATTCGCCCTTCCAGATGGCGACGAAACTGTTCAGGACCGCTTTCCCGATTCTTTTCAGTTTTTCCATTACGCTTCTGCTTTTTGTGCGACGCGCAGCTTGGCGCTGCGGGCGCGGGGGTTGCTTTCAATCTCTTCCTCCGTGGGGAGGATGGGCTTGCGGTTCACGCTCTCGAGACCATTCGCCCTTTCCCGGATGAACTGCTTGACCTGCCGGTCTTCCAGGGAGTGGTAGGTGATGACGGCCAGGCGGCCGCCGGGCTTGAGCGCGCGCACGGCGCCCTGCAGGAATTTCTCCAGGGAACGCATTTCGCCGTTTACCTCGATGCGCAGGGCCTGATAAATCTTGGCAATCTGCTTGTGGACCTGAAAAGACGGCAGGGCGTCCGCGATGGCGTTTCCCAGGTCCGTGGTGCTGCGGATGGGCGCCTTTTCGCGCGCTGCGGCGATGCTTCTCGCCACGGCGCGGGCGCCGTCCACTTCTCCGTACAGCCTGAGGATTTTTTCCAATTCCTCTTGCGTATAAGAATTGACGATGTCCGCCGCGGTTTTGTCGCCCTGCGCGTTCATTCTCATGTCCAGGGGCGCGTCGAAGCGGAAGGAGAAGCCCCTTTCCGCCGTATCAAACTGGTGCGACGACACGCCCAGGTCGGCCAGTATTCCGTCAAGGCCCTGCGGGGCCTCCTTGCGGGTGAAGTTTTCGATGAAGCGGAAGTTCCCCCGGATGAGGGTGAGGCGTTCATCCTGAGGAGCTTGCGCGGCCGCGTCCGCATCGAGGTCGAAGGCGAGGAGGCGCGCACGTGCGCCCAGCCGCGCGAGGATCGCGCGGCTGTGGCCGCCGCCGCCGAAGGTGGCGTCGGCGTAAACCCCTTCGGGGTTGCGCACGAGCGCGCTTACGCTCTCTTCTAAAAGGACCGGGATGTGGTAGTCGGACATCTGAAGGGTCCTCCTACTTTTTGGAAAGGCTCTTGGCTATCGCGACGTAATTTTCACGGGAGACCCTGGCGGCTTCGCATTTCTCACCCGCCCAGATCTCGATTTTGAAATTCATACCGAGAAAAGCCACCTCTTTTTGTACGCCGATTGCGTTAAGAAGGTATCCGGGGATGGAAATGCGGCCCAGCTTGGGGTCCGGCTCCACGACGACGCAGTCCCGCATATATTCACGCCAGAAAATCTCGTGGTCGGGATTGAAGAAGTCGAGGGATTCCCGTATTCTTTCGGACTCCTGCTCCCACTCCTCGTAGGCATACATGTCCAGGCAGTCCGAATAGATACTTTTTTTGACGACAAAGCGCATGTCGCTCCCCTGGGGAACGGCCCCCTTGAACGGCGCGGGGAAGACCACTCTTCCCTTGTCGTCCACCCTGGAGCGATATGTGCCCATGAATTTCGTCATTTTTCTTATACGCAAGTGGTGCAAAGATAGTAAAAATTTTCCACTTTATTCCACCTTCTTCCAGAATTTTCCACAATTTTTTTAACCGGATTTTTCGTACCTTTGCGCCGTGCTGGAAAATGTCTTCATAGCCTTTGCGCTGGCGATGGATTGTTTCGCCGTTTCGGTGGTCTGCGGCGTGATTTTGCGCGGCGCTTCCCACCGGGGGGCGGTGCTCCGGCTGGCCTTTCTTTTCGGGCTTTTCCAGGCGCTGATGCCCCTGATGGGCTGGCTGCTGACCAGCCGCTTCAGCGGCGTGCTGCAGAGCGTCGATCACTGGATTGCTTTCGGGATGCTCGCCTTCATTGGCGGGAAAATGGTGGTGGAATCGTTCCGGGAAGAGGAAGAGCCGTCCCTGCATCCGCTTGCTCTGCGGACGCAGCTGGCCCTGGCCGTGGCGACGAGCATCGACGCCCTGGCCGTGGGGATTTCCTATGCCTGTACCGGGTATGACCGGGCGTCACAACTGGCGGTGCCGCTGGCGCTGATCGGCCTGGTGTCCTTCGGAATGAGCCTGCTGGGCTACGGGCTGGGCCGCCGCTGGGGCGAGGCCGTCAACCGCCGTCTCCGCCCGGAACTGCTCGGGGGACTGATCCTCATCGCCATCGGCCTCAAAATCCTGCTCACCCACCTCCTGGGCCTCTAGCCCTTCCGTGTCCGCTGTAGTGTTACGGCAACGGCGGGACGCTTAAAGATTCAGCATCTCGCCGAAGGCGGCGAGGTCCGGGACGACGAGGTCGCCTTCCAGGCAGGCCTGTTTGGCGAGTTCCGGGGTCGTCTCTCCGGAAAGGACGAGGACCGGCAGGGCGCCGGCGTTCCGGGCCATGGCGATGTCGGTGTAGACGCGGTCGCCGATCATGGCCACCTCGTCGCGCTCCAGGCCCAGTTCGGCCTCGAGTTCATGGAGCATTGTCGGGTCGGGTTTGCCCAGCACGATGTCGGCTTTCCGGCCGGTGGCGTATTCGATGCAATGCTGGAGGGAACCGCAGTCCACGAGGACGGTTTCTTCTTCCGTGGGGCAGACGCGGTCCGGGTTGGTGGCCAGATAGGGGACGCCCTTCGACGCCCACCAGGCCGCCTTGCAGAGGCGCGGGTAAACCAGCGTCGTGTCAAAGGAAACAATCAGTAAATCAGGGGCTTCCTGGTCGTTTTCGTCCGTGAGGATATAGCCGGCGCCACGAAAGAGATTTTGCAGGCTCTCCGTGCCCAGGATAAAGATCCGCCGGACGGCGGGCATATGCCGCCGGACATATTCCAGGGCCGTCTGGGAGGTGGTGAGCATCTGTTCCGCCGTGCAGGAAATGCCCATTCCCGACAGTTTGCGCAGATAGTCCTCGCGCGAGCGCGTGGGATTATTGGTAAGGAAGGAGTAGCCGATGCCGTGCGCTTCCAGGCCCCGCAGGAAATCCAGGGTGTAAGGGAAAATCCGGGACCCCATATAGATGGTCCCGTCCATATCCATCACCACGTGGCGGATGCGGCGCAGGCGGGCTTCGAAATTCATAGGGCGAAGGGCCCGCCGGGTGCGAAGAGCGGCTCCACGATGGCGTCATAGAAACGGCCGCGGCGCGCCAGGTCCAGCAGGTTGTAGCGGTAGTGCATCAGTTGTACCCGGGGGAACATATCGTGAAGCTGCTGCCGTGTAAGGCCGATTTGCTCCGGTTCACAGGGCGCGCCGGCGGTACGGAGCATCGCGTACATTTTCTCATAGGGATACACCTGCTCCCGCAATTGTTCCTTCAGGCGGGGCCAGTTTGCCTTCAGGCGGGTCAGCTGGGCGCGGACCGCATCGGCGTCCTGGTATTTCTTGGTGACTTCTTCGTAGCCGAGGCGCGGGGCGGGGAAGTCCTCGAACAGCTTCAGGGCCCGTTCCTGCTCCTCTTCCAGCGACGGCCAGGCCTGCACGCAAGCCTCTACGTCCAGTTGCGTGAGGTCCAGCTGCAGCAGGTTGTCGAACACGGCGCACATCGCCAGGGTGCCGATTCCTACCTGGAAGCCGTGGGAGACGGGGCGGCCTTCAAAGCGGTGTCCCGTCATATCCAGATAATGACTGAACTGATGTTCGCAGCAGGAGGCCGGGCGGGAGCTTTTGGCAATCTGCATCGCCACCCCGCTGAGGGTGAGCCCCTCGAACACCGCGGCGATGGCGTCGGGATTCCCGGCCGCTACCTCGGCGGGACGGGAAAGGAACTCGTCCAGTTTGTCCTGCAGGATGCTCCAGGCTTCCGGCTGAATCGGGTCGGCGCCGACGCAGTCCGCCACCATCCACTCGCCGCCGGCCGGAATCTTGGCCGCCAGGTCGGCATAGCCGGAGGAACTCATTGCGGCGGGGGCGGAAGCGAGAACGTCGATGTCCGCAATCATCGCCGCGGGCTGCGGGCAGTCAAAATGCTGCTTCGTGCCCTCGTAGGTGACGGAAGCGCCGAAGGCGGCGTAGCCATCGACGGAAGCGGCCATGGGAAGGGTCATATAGGCCTGCCCGTGGTGGTAGGAGCAGAGTTTGCAGAGGTCGTTGATGACCCCGCCGCCGACCGCGACGAGAATCGCCTGCGGATGGGTGTCCAGCAGGGCATCCAGCCGCTCGACGTCCTCCCATTCAGCCCGGAAGGTCTCTTCCCGGTGGGCCTCCACGGGAATCCCGGCGTCCCGGAAATACCCGGAGAGCCGTTCCCCCAGGATGGGCCAGGTGAATTGGTCGGCGATAATCAGGGCCGTCCGGCCGGGGAAAAGTTTTTGGAAGATCCCCGGCGCCTTTTGCGCTGCATTCCTACCTATCTTAAATACCATACGTCTATTTTTTCACTGCATCCGCCTTGGCCTTCATGCGCGCGGCGCGTTCGGAGGTGTCCGGATGCGTGCTGAACATCTGCTGGAGGTTGGAGGCCTTGCTGCCGCCCGAAGCGCTCATCAGCTTGTTCAGGGAGTTGTACATGCTGTACGGGTCCTTGCCGTGCTGGACGGAATACTGGAACCCGTAGTCGTCGGCGTTGAATTCCTGCTTCTGCGAGAACTGGGCGCTGACATAGGATTCGGCGATGTCCCCGAGCATACTGTTGGCGAGGGTGCCGACGGTGCCGCCCGCCGCTCCGGCGACATTGCGGGCCGCCGCGGTCAGGTAGGCGTTCTGCATTGCACGCTTGGAATCCTTGTTCGCGACGTGTCCGATTTCGTGGCCGAGAATGGCGAAGACCTCGTCGTCGCTCATGATGTCCATCAGGCCGGAATAGACGCGGATGGACCCGTCCCCGCAGGCGAAGGCGTTGACTTCGTTGGTCTTATAGACCTTGAAATTCAGCGGCTGGCCGTTCAGGTTGTCGATGCCGGCAAGGATTTTCGCGAGCCGTTTGGTGTAGGGGCCCGTGGCGGGTTCCACGCTGTTCTTGGCGTCCAGTTCCGCGACGGTGCGGGCGCTCAGCTCGACAATCTGCGCGTCGGTCAGCGAGGCTGCCGTCGTTGCATGGGACGCAGCCGTAAGCAGTTGGTTGACGTCCCAGTTACGGGTTTGCAAAACAGCACAGCCGCACAGGGAAAGTGCGGCTGTGAGGAGAATCAACAGACGTCTCATGCGGCTTTTCCGTCGGAGCCGAGCACGTTGACGATCTTGTGAACGTAGAGTTTCTTCATCTCGTCACGGGCGGGGCCGAGGTACTTGCGCGGGTCGAATTCGCCGGGTTTGTCGGCAAAGACCTTGCGGACGGCGGCGGTCATCGCAAGACGGGAATCGGAGTCGATGTTAATCTTGCAGACGGCGCTCTTCGCGGCTTCGCGGAGCTGTTCTTCGGGAATACCCACGGCATCGGGCAGTTTGCCGCCGTTGGCGTTGATGATGTCCACATATTCCTGCGGCACGGAAGACGAGCCGTGGAGGACGATGGGGAAGCCGGGGAGCTTCTTTTCGATTTCGTGCAGCACGTCGAAGGCGAGCGGGGGCGGAACCAGGCGGCCGGTCTTCGGGTCGCGGGTGCACTGCTCGGGCTTGAACTTGTAGGCGCCGTGGCTGGTGCCGATGGAGATGGCCAGGGAGTCGCAGCCGCTGCGGGTGGCGAACTCGATGACTTCTTCGGGCTTGGTGTAGTGGGATTCTTCGGCGGAAACCTCATCCTCTACGCCGGCGAGCACGCCGAGTTCGGCCTCGACGGTCACATCGTACTGGTGGGCATAGTCCACGACCTTCTTGGTCAGGGCGATGTTCTCCTCGAAAGGAAGCGACGAAGCGTCGATCATCACGGAAGAGAAACCGAGGTCCACGCAGCTCTTGCAGAGTTCAAAGGAGTCGCCGTGGTCGAGGTGGAGGCAGATCTGAGGTTTCTCCCAGCCCAGTTCCTTCGCGTACTGGACAGCGCCTTCCGCCATGTAGCGCAGCAGCGTCTGGTTGGCATAGTTGCGGGCGCCCTTGCTCACCTGCAGGATGACGGGCGATTTGGTTTCGGCCGAGGCCTGGATGATGGCCTGCAGCTGTTCCATATTGTTGAAGTTGAAGGCGGGAATAGCGTACCCGCCCTTGACAGCCTTGGCGAACATCTCGCGGGTGTTCACGAGGCCCAGTTCCTTAAATGATACCATTGTGTTTGATTTTGAATAGTTTATCATTGAATTATAACATCTTTCTCTTTTTGAAGATCAGCCACAGGACCAGCACCAGCAGGCCCATGAAGCCCAGGATGAGCATCCAGGCCCACCACTTGTCGGCGATGGGCAGCTGCACGTTCATCCCGTAGAAGCTGGCCACGAGCGTAGCCGGCATCAACAGCAGGGAGATGAAGGTGAAAATCTTCATGATGCGGTTCTGGTCCAGGTTGATGATGCCCAGGACCGTATCCTGCAGGTATTCCAGCCTCTCGAAGGCGAAATTCGTGTGATTGATGAGCGAGGCGATATCCTGGAGGATGACCGCGAGGCTCTCGCGCAATTCCGGGTCTTTGGGACAGCGCTTGCTCTTGAGGATGTTGGAAATCAGGCGCTGCTTGTCCACGACGTTCTCGCGGACGAACATGGCGTTTTCCTGCAACTGGTTGATGTCCAGCAGGAACTCCTCGTTGATGTCGTCCTCCTGCTGGTTGATGCGCTTGCTGAAGAGGCTGACCTCCTTGGCGATGATTTCCACGATGTCCGCGTCCAGGTCCACGCGCTTGTCCATCACTTCCACGAAGAGGTGCGCACCGTCCGGGAATTCCTCGGGACGGGCCTGCAGCTTGAGCTGGAGGGTGTCGAAGGAGCGCAGGGGCGATTCGCGCAGGGTGGTCAGGCAGGCGCCGGAAAGGATGAACGAGACCGGGTCCATCGCCATTTCCTCGCCGGAAGGGGAGAGGAAGTTGGTGTTCAGGAAGATGGCGTCGTCCTCCTCGTAGTAGCGGGAGGAACTTTCGATTTCTTCCGCCTCGGCGCGGCTTTGGATTTCTACGCCGAGCAGGGCTTCCACTTTCCGCTTTTCTTCTCCGGTGGGAACGAGAAGGTCGATCCAGAGGATATTCTCCCTCCCGATGGTGTCGAGTTCCGCCAGCCTTTGGCTCAGAAGGACTTCCGGGCCCTGCTTGTAGAAAATCTTGATCATCCCGCCTCTTTTTTAGAAGGTCTCAGCCTGCAAATATAGGCATTTATCGCAAAAGTTCATATATTTGCAAAGCAAAAACTCGCTGATGAAGGAGAATTTTCCATCCCGTGCGCTCGGTGATGCGGTGGAGGCCATCGCATCCCTTCCCGGGGTCGGTTCGCGCAGTGCGCTGCGGCTGGCCCTGCACCTGCTGCATCAGCCGGCGGAAAATGTCTCCCGTTTCGCCGAAGCCATCGGCCGTCTGGCTACCGATGTGCACTATTGCAAGACCTGCCATATGGTCTGCGACGGCGACCGCTGTCCCATCTGCGCCGATACCCGGCGGGACACGCATACGATTTGCGTGGTGGAGAGCGTCCGCGATGTGCTGAGCATCGAGGAGACGGGGCAGTATCACGGTGTGTATCACGTACTTGGCGGTATTATTTCCCCCATCGACGGGGTGGGCCCTTCGGACCTGGAAATCGCGTCGCTCGAGGAGCGCGTGAAGGCGCTCGGCGCCTGCGAGGTGATCTTTGCGCTGAGCGGCGATGTGGAGGGCGAGACGACCGCGTTTTACCTGTACCGGCGCATTGCCGGCGAGGGCGTCCGCATCACGACGCTGGCCCGCGGTCTGGGTTTCGGCGATGGTCTGGAATACGCCGATTCCCTTACGCTCGGCCGCTCCCTCCAGGCCCGTCAGCCATTTAATCCGTAATCGTCAATTTTTGGTTTTCCGCAAAAAATGACTATCTTTGCGCGCCAAAATTCCGGGCGTGCCCGGAGCGGCACAAAACATAATGTTTAACAACTAATTTTCAAACCTTTAACTACAATGGAAGAAAATCAGAACAAACTGCCCCTGAACGCTTCGGTCGCTCCCGAGGATTTCAACTGGGATGCCTTTGAGCAGTCCGACGTTTACGGTGGCGCACAAAAGGCTGAAATCGAAGCCGCGTACGACAAGACCCTTTCGAAGGTCGTCGAGAACGAAGTCGTCGAGGGTGAGGTGACCGCCATCAACAAGCGCGAAGTCGTCGTGACCATCGGCGGCAAGAGCGAAGGTGTCATCCCCGCTACGGATTTCCGCTACAACGCTGACCTGAAGGTCGGTGACAAGGTGGAAGTGTATGTCGAGTCCGCCGAAGACAAGAAAGGCCAGCTCGTCATTTCCCACAAGAAGGCCCGCGCACTCAAGTCCTGGGACCGCGTGAACGAGGCGTTCAACAACGACGAAATCGTCAAGGGCTTCGTCAAGACCCGCACGAAGGGCGGTATGATCGTCGACGTGTTCGGCATCGAGGCGTTCCTGCCCGGTTCCCAGATCGACATCAAGCCCATCCGCGACTATGACGCCTATGTGAATCAAACCATAGATTTCAAGATCGTCAAGATCAACCAGGAATTCCGCAATGTGGTCGTTTCCCACAAGGCCCTTCTGGAGGCCGAACAGGAAGCCCGCCGCGCCGAACTCATCAGCAAGCTCGAAAAGGGCCAGGTGCTCGAGGGTGTGGTCAAGAACATCACCAACTACGGCGTGTTCGTGGACCTCGGCGGTATCGACGGTCTCATCCACATTACCGACCTCTCCTGGGGCCGCATCAATCATCCCGAGGAGATTGTCTCCCTGGACGAGAAGATCAAGGTCGTGGTGCTCGACTTCAACGAGCAGCAGAAGCGCATCGCGCTCGGCCTCAAGCAGCTGACCCCGCACCCTTGGGACAACCTCGATCCGAACCTCAAGGTCGGCGACCGCGTCAAGGGCAAGGTCATCCTCATCGCCGATTACGGCGCCTTCGTGGAAATTACCCCCGGTGTCGAGGGTCTCGTGCACGTGTCCGAGATGTCCTGGTCCCCGAGGCTCCACTCCGCGCAGGAATTCCTCAAGGTCGGTGACGAGATCGAGACCCAGATCCTGGCAATCGACCGCGTGGCCCGCAAGATTTCCCTCGGTATCAAGCAGCTCACCGAGAACCCTTGGGAGAACATCCGCGAGAAGTATCCCGTCGGCAGCACCCAGAAGGCTACGGTCCGCAACATCACCAACTTCGGCGTGTTCGCCGAGCTGGAGGACGGCGTCGAGGGTCTGGTGCACATCAGCGACCTCAGCTGGAACAAGATCAAGCATCCTTCGGAGATGGTTGCTCCCGGCGACGTCATCGATGTCCAGGTGCTCGAGTTCGACGAGGCGAACCACAAGCTCAGCCTCGGCCGCAAGCAGCTCACCCCGAACCCTTGGGACGAGGTAGAGGCCAAGTATCCCGTCGGTTCCACCGTGCAGGGTACCATCGCTTCCATCAATGACAAGGGCGCCAGCATCACCCTCGACGGTGAGGTGGAAGGCTTCGCTTTCCCGCGCGAACTCGTCAAGGAAGACGGCAAGCAGGCCGTGGTCGGCGAGACCCTCGACTTCAAGGTGGTGGAACTGCGCCGCAGCACCCGCCGCATCCTCCTCAGCCACCTCAGGACCTACTCCGAGGTGAAGGTGAAGGCCGCGGCCGCCGAAGCGGAGAACACCAAGAAGGCCGTCAAGAAGGTCAACTCCAACGTGGAAAAGACCACGCTCGGCGACATCGACGCGCTGGCCGCTCTCAAGGCCCAGCTCGAGGGGAAAGAGTCTAAATGAGTTTCCGCCTGACGGTTCTGGGCTCGGCTTCGGCCATGCCCGTATCTGACAGAAATCCAAGCGCCCAGATGCTACAAGTGTATGGGCGCTTGTTTTTGTTGGATTGCGGCGAGGGGGCGCAGCAGCAGATGCGCCGCGCGCACCTTTCGATCGTCAAGCTGTCGGCGCTGTTCATCAGTCACATCCACGGCGACCATATCTTCGGTGTATTCCCGCTGCTCTCGACCATGGGGATGCTCGGGCGCAAAGCCCCGCTGGACATTTATGCGCCGGCCGCGTTCGCCAATCACATCCGCTTTTTCCTGGCCTGGCACGGCGAGGGCCTGGGCTTCGAGCTGGTGCACCACCCGTTGGAAATGACGGACTGCGAGGAGCTGTTCCGCACGAAGAACGTCCGCGTGAGCGCCTTTCCGCTCGACCACAAGATCGAGGCCTTCGGTTTCCGCTTCGATGAGCTGTACGGTGCGCGCAAGGCCGCCGACCCGCTCTTCCGCCCGTCGTCGTACGCCTATTGCTCCGACACCCGTCCGTTCCCCGCGCTCTCGCAGTATATCAAAGGGGTGCGCGTGCTCTACCACGAAGCGACCTATCCCGTCGAAATGCAGGACAAGGCGCAGGAGCGCTATCATTCCACGACCGCCGATGCCGCCCGTGCCGCGCTCGAAGCCGGTGCGGAAAAACTGCTCGTCGGCCACTATTCGAGCCGCATCCGCGATTTCGAGGGCTACCTGGCCGAGTGCCGTGCAATTTTTCCGGAGACTTCCGCGGTCGGGGATATGGATATTTACGAATTTTAGGTATCTTCGCACTTGTGATGATACTGACTTTGTTTCTCTTGGGCGCGATGGCGGCGGAGACGCCTGCCGTGCGCATCACACCGGAGGCGTATATTGCTGAATATTCCGCGATTGCGGTGAGCGAGATGCAGCGCAGCGGCATCCCGGCGAGCATTACGCTGGCCCAGGCGCTGCTGGAGTCCGACTGCGGCAATTCCGTGCTGGCCGTGCAGGGGCGCAACCATTTCGGCATCAAATGCCACAACGACTGGCAGGGGGCGCGCATCTACAAGGACGACGACGCCAAGGACGACTGTTTCCGCGTCTATGCCAAGGCCGCCGATTCCTACGCCGACCATACGGACTTTCTACGCTACGGCCGCCGGTATGCGAACCTGTTTTCGCTGGAGAAGACCGATTATCAGGGCTGGGCGGAAGGCCTGCAGGAATGCGGCTACGCCACGTCGCGCAAGTACGCCCGGCAGCTGGTGGACCTGATTGACCGCTACGAGCTGCACCGCTTCGACCTGCCGCAAAACGCTGAAACTGAGGCCCAGGCGCCGGTTTCCGCTACGCAGGAAAGTGCAGGCGTGACGCCCGCCGGGGTCTGGGCCGAAGCCGCTCCGGCCCAGCCGCAACAGCGGAGCGTTTACGCTGAGGAATTCGCCTTCAGCCCCGGCAGCCGCACCTTCCGGCAGGACGGCGCCCTTTGCCTGCGGGCCCTTCCGGGCGAGACCTTCGATTCCATCGCACAGGCCTATAACCTCTTCGGCTGGGAGCTGCGCGCGCTCAACAAGGAACTCGGCGCGGACGAACCGGCACCCGGCACCCTCGTTTACCTCTCCCGCAGAAAGAAGGCCCGCCGATGAAGAGACTGATTCTCGGCACCTTCGCGCTGGTGGCCGCATTGACGGTGTTCTTCGCCGTGATGTGGCTGCTGGACAACCGCGTCAGCAATTTTGAAGGACCGGCGGAACTGTATGTCCGTCCCGGCGACAGCCCGCAGTCGGTGATCGATTCCATCGCCGCGCAGACGAAAATCAAGCATCCGAAGCGGCTGGAGCGCGTGTTTGCGAATTACGAGCTGGAAACGCAGATGCAGCCCGGGCATTACCGCATCGGCGGAAGGGCGCCCAGCGTGTATGTGGCGCGGATGCTGCGGCACGGCTGGCAGACGCCGGTGAAGCTGGTGCTTTCGGGAACCCTTCGCCGCCCCTGCGACATCGCCCGCAAAATCAGCCGCCAGATGATGGTGGATTCCGCGACGGTGATGGCCGCATTTGCGGATGAGGCGCTGCTTGCCCGACTCGGCGCGACGAGCGCGACCCTCTTTTCGCTCTTTATGCCCGATACCTATGAAATGTATTGGACGGACAGCGCCGAGAAAATCCTCGAACGGCAGAAAAAGGCCGTAGATGCATTCTGGACGCCGGAAAACCTTGCGCTGGCCGCCGCCCAGGGGCTGACGCGGCACGAGGCGACCGTCGTTGCGTCCATCGTGAAGGGGGAGTCGAACTACGAACCGGAATTCCCGAAAATCGCCGGGGTGTACCTGAACCGCCTGGACCGCGGCATGAAGTTGCAGGCGGACCCGACGGTCGCCTTTTGCCACGGTTATACGATGAACCGCATCCTGCTGCGGCACCTGACCATCGATTCGCCCTACAATACCTATGTCTATGCCGGGCTGCCGCCGGGACCGATCTGTGTGCCGACGCGCGCCTGTCTCGAAGCGGTGCTGCATCCGGACCGCGGGAACGGCAACCTCTATTTCTGCGCCGATCCCTCCTTCAACGGCACCCACCGCTTCGCCGCTACCTACAGTGAGCACCTGCGCAATGCGGGAGAATTCCAGCGGGCGCTGAACAAGCGCGCCGCCGAAAAGAAAAAGGCTGCGGTATGACGCTCAGTCCGCTGGTCAGTGAAGCGCGCGCCTTTGCGCTGGAAGCCCTGAAAGACGAGGTCCGGGGCAACGGGCATCCGTTTATCGAGCACCCGGACGCGGTGGCGGAAATCGTCGCGGAGGAAATCGGCCTCGGGGACGACTGCCTGGCCGCCATTTACCTGCACGAAGCCAGCCGGAAGCACCCCGAAGCGGACCTTTCCGCCTTTCCGCAGGAAGTGCGCGTGCTCGCCGAGGGGCTGAATATGATTTCTTCCATCCGCCCGAAGGATACGCAGCTCGAGGCGGAGAATTACAAACGCCTGATTGTGCGCTGCTCGCCGGACCCGCGGACGACGGTCATCAAGATTGCCGACCGGCTGGAGATTATGCGGAACCTGTCGCTGTTCTCCAAGGTGGCGCGGGAGCAGAAACTGCTCGAAACCCTGCTCCTGTATATCCCGTTGGCGCATCAGCTGGGGCTCTATAACATCAAGAGCGAACTGGAGGACATCTGGTTCCGTTATACGGACCCGCAGTCCTGGCGCGCCATTACCAATAAGTTGAAGGCTACGGAAGCGGACCGGGAACGGCTCTCGCGGGAGTTCGTGCAGCCGCTGGCACAGAAGCTCTCGGCGCTGGGCATCCGGTACACACTGAAGGTCCGGACCAAGACGGCCTACTCGATTTACCGCAAGATGAAGGCGCAGGGTGTGCCTTTCGAGGGCGTCTATGACGTGTTTGCGATGCGCTTCATCATCGACTGCGAGGAAAGCCGGGAAAAGGAACTGGACCTCTGCTGGAAGGTCTATTCTTATGTGACCGAGGAATACGAGCCGGACACGACGCGCCTGCGCGACTGGCTGACCAACCCCAAGCCCAATGGCTACGAGTCCCTGCACATTACGGTCAAGAACAAGCAGGGAAACTTCATCGAGGTGCAGATCCGCACGAAGCGGATGGACGATATCGCCGAGAACGGCCTGGCCTCGCACTGGTCCTACAAGGGCGTGAAGGGGCAGAAGACGCTCGACGCTTGGCTGGCGACCGTGCGTTACCGCCTGGAGCATCCGTTAGAGGAGTTGGAGCCGGACGCGTTGCCTGGCGCTCCCGTCGGCGAAATTTTTGTCTTTACCCCCAGCGGCGAGCTGAAAATCCTGCGCGAAGGGGCATCGGTGCTCGATTTTGCCTTTTCTATTCACAGCGGTCTGGGCTGCCGCTGCATCGGCGGACGCATCAACGGGAAGCAGGTGACCCTACGCGAAAAGCTCAAGACCGGCGATGTCGTCGAAATCCTCTCGTCCAAGAACCAGAAGCCCGGAAAGGACTGGCTGGGCTGGGTCGTTACGTCGAAGGCGAAATCCAAAATCAAGCAGGAGCTGGATGCCGAGGAGCGCAAGAAAGCCGCCGACGGCAGGGAACTCCTGGAGCGGCGCCTGAAGAACTGGAAACTGGAATTTTCCGACGAGATGCGCACGGCGCTGATGAAGCAGCGCAAGTATCCCACGCAGATGGCGATGATGGCCGCTATCGCCGAAGGAGAGCTGGATGTCAATGAGATAAAGAGTTTTATCCTTTCTGCGCAAGAGCGTACGGAAGCGGTGGAGGAGGGGCCGAAGACCCCCACGCTGCCTTCCGCGCTGCAGGGCGGGTCGGACGATATCCTGGTGCTCGGCGCCCGCGACGTGAAGGGGATCGACTATAAAATGGCGCATTGCTGCAATCCCGTCTATGGCGACGATGTCTTCGGCTTCGTGACGCGGACGGAGGGCATCAAGATTCACCGGATGTCCTGTCCCAATGCCACGCGCCTGCTGGAACGCTATCCTTACCGCATTCAGCGGGTGGTTTGGCAGGACAGCGCTGCGTCGGGGAACTTCCAGTGTACGCTGATGGTGAGCGCGGACAGCGACAATGCCGCCCTCGCGGACATTATGGAAGTGATCGGACAGTTCAAGGTGTCGCTGCGTTCCTTCAATGTGAATCCCAACCGTCGCGGCGGGACCTTCGAGATAGCCATCCGGCTGCTGGTGCCTTCGAACATGGAACTGGACAAGGTGATTTCCCGCATATCGGCGCTGCGGCAGGTGGAAAAGGTGAAACGCGTATGAAGTTTCATCTGGAATCCGAATACAAGCCTTCCGGCGACCAGCCGCAGGCCATCGAGGAACTTTGCCAGGCGCTTTCGGGCGGCGTGAGTGATGTCACCCTGCTGGGCGTGACGGGTTCCGGCAAGACCTTTACGATGGCGAATGTCATCGAGCGCCTGCAGCGGCCGGCCCTGGTGCTGAGCCACAACAAGACGCTGGCGGCGCAACTCTACGGTGAATTCAAGTCCTTCTTCCCGGGCAATGCGGTGGAGTATTTCGTCTCCTACTATGATTACTACCAGCCCGAGGCCTACCTGCCCAATACGGATACCTATATCGAGAAGGACCTGAGCATCAACGACCAGATTGAAAAACTGCGGCTGAGTGCCGCGGGGGCGCTGCTCAGCGGGCGCCGGGACATTATCGTCGTGTCGTCCGTGAGCTGTCTCTACGGTATCGGCAATCCCGACGATTTCCACGCGCAGACCATTCCGGTCCGCCGGGGGGAGCGCCGCAGCCTGACGGGCCTGCTTTATAAGTTGGTGGATGCGCTCTATGTCCGCACGGAGGCCGATTTCAAGCGCGGTTCTTTCCGCGTCAAAGGCGATACCGTCGATATCTACCTCGCGGGCTCCGACGATGCGCTGCGCATCGAATTTTTCGGCGACGAGGTGGACGCCCTTTCGCTGGTGGACCCGGCGACGGGCGCCCGGCGCGAGTCCCTGGATGAGATCAACATTTATCCCGCGAACAATTTCGTGACGACGAAGGAACGCAGCAAGGCGGCGGTGAGCGAGATCCAGGACGATCTGGTGAAGCAGATCGAGTATTTCGAATCTATCGGCAAGGGGCTGGAGGCCAAGCGCCTGAAGCAGCGTGTGGAGTACGATCTGGAGATGATCAAGGAGATGGGCTATTGCCCGGGCATCGAGAATTACAGCCGCTACTTCGACGGCCGCAAACCCGGACAGCGCCCGTTCTGCCTCATCGATTATTTCCCCGACGATTTCATCACTTTCATCGACGAGAGTCACGTGACGCTGCCGCAGGTGCACGCGATGTTCGGCGGCGACCATTCCCGCAAGAGCGTGCTGGTGGAATACGGCTTCCGCCTGCCCGCCGCATCGGACAACCGTCCGCTGACCTTCGAAGAGTTTGAAGCGATTACCGGGCAGAAGGTCTATGTGAGCGCTACGCCCGCCGATTATGAATTGCAGAAATCCGAAGGCCTGGTGGTGGAGCAGCTGGTGCGCCCGACAGGTCTGCTGGACCCGCCCATCGAGGTGCGTCCCATCAAGAACCAGGTGGACGACCTGGTGGAGGAAATCCGCAAGCGAGAGGAACGGGACGAACGGGTGCTGGTCACGACGCTGACCAAGCGGATGGCGGAGGAGTTGACCGATTACCTGGCGAAAATCGGTATCCGGGTGCGTTATATCCACTCCGATGTGGATACCACCGAACGGGTGGAGATTATCGAGGATTTCAAGAACGGCCTTTTTGACGTGCTGGTGGGCGTGAACCTCTTGCGCGAGGGCCTGGATATCCCTTCCGTGTCGCTGGTGGCCATTCTGGATGCCGACAAGGAGGGCCTGCTCCGTTCCACCCGCGCCTTGACGCAGACGGCCGGACGCGCGGCCCGCAATGTGAACGGGCTGGTGCTGATGTACGCGGACAATATCACGGATTCCATGGCGCAGACCATCCGGGAGACGGACCGGCGGCGCGCCAAGCAGATGGAGTACAACAAATTGCATCATATCGAGCCCCGGCAGGTGGAGGTGCATCACAATGAGATTGCCGCACGGCTGGCCGGCGGGACGACGGGACGGGTGAGCGCCGCCAACTCCTATGACAATCCGGTCTATGTGCCCAATCCCTCGGATCTGGGGCGGGGGACCGTCAGCGTGGGCCTCGGCCACGCTGCGCTCCGCGAAGCGGGCGCCGCCTATGGGGCGGACGGTCGGGTGCGGGCGGACCTGGCCGCCGTGCTGCAGGACCCGGTCATCCGGGCGATGGACCGCAGCCAGATCGAAAAGCTGATTGCCGACGACAAGCGCCGGATGCACGCCTCCGCCGCCGATCTGGACTTCACCGCCGCCGCCCGCTACCGCGACGAGATGTGGGCGCTCCAGGAATACCTCAAAGTCTGGAAAGGCTAGGAAACGTAAAAATTTGTGTATAAAAAATAAATCTGATCAGAATTTACGTTTTTTACACATATTATTGCGGCTCATTAACTTTTAAAAGGTATTGTTATGA
>CACYHC010000009.1 GCA_902774145.1 uncultured Bacteroidia bacterium | reverse complement strand
TCCATTGTCCTTTAGTTAAACTTTCAATATCGGCATAAATTTACTATTTTTGTCGTACATACCTTGATGCAGAAAACTACGCTGCAAATCTAAGGTTTGCGCCATGACCCAAGCTGAACTTCTTTCCATTGCACAGTGTTTTGCCCTGGAGGGCAAGGTGACTGCGGTGGCTCCCCTGGGGAGCGGACTGATCAACGATACCTTCAAGGTGGAAACGGACGCCGGACGGCGCTATGTGCTCCAGCGCATCAACAACGCGGTTTTCCCGGACGTGGCGCTGCTGCAGTCGAATATCGCCGCGGTGACCCGCCATATCCGCGCAAAGCTGGAGGCGGCGGGGGAGTGCGACATCGACCGCAAGGTGCTCCGGTTCCTGCCGCTCCGGGACAGCGATGCCACCTTCCTGCTCCGGGACGGAAAATATTGGCGCGTTTCCGCCTTTATCGAGGACTCTTTTACCTTCGATACCGTCGATGCGCTGCATTCCTACCAGGCCGGCGATGCCTTCGGCCGCTTCGAAGCGATGCTCGCGGACCTGCCGGAAACGCTCGGCGAGACCATTCCCGATTTCCACAATATGGAGCTGCGCGCCCGCCAGTTGCGCGATGCCGTGGCCGCCGACCGTGCGGGTCGGATGGCCCTTCCGGAGGTGAAGGCGCTTGTGGAGGACATCTTCGCCTGCGAGGAGGAAATGTGCAAGGCGGAACGGATGCATCGCGAGGGAAAGCTGCCCAAACGCGTCTGCCACTGCGATACGAAGGTCAGCAATATGCTCTTTGACGCCGACGGCAGCGTCCTCTGCGTCATTGACCTGGATACGGTGATGCCGTCGTTCGTCTTTTCGGATTACGGCGATTTCCTGCGCACGGCCGCCAATACGACCGTCGAGGATGACCCGGACCTCTCCAAGGTCGGGTTCAACCGGGAAATTTTCGAGGCGTTCACCAAGGGGTACATCGGCGCCACGCGTTCATTCCTGACTGCAGTGGAGCGGGAGAACCTCCCGTATGCCGTGACGCTCTTCCCCTATATGCAGGCGGTGCGTTTCCTGACGGATTACATCAACGGTGATACCTATTATAAAATAAAGTATCCGGAGCACAATCTGGTGCGCACGCGCAACCAGTGGAAACTCTTCCGCTGTACACGCGCCGCGGTGCCGGAGATGACGGCCTACTTGAATTCCTTGCCGTTGTAGCGGTGCTTTTCGTAGCGGTAGAGGGCGTGGCTGTCCTCGTCATACCAGATCGTATAACTGTAGTCGCCCCGGACCGGCCGTAAAGGGGTGAAGGTGGCGACGCTGTATCTGCCCGGCAGCTTGTCGCCGTTGCGGTACGCGAGCCCGATGTAGGCGATTTTTTCTTTCTCGAGCGCCGCACTCACGTAGTCCTGCAGGATATCCAGCCAGGCGGGCAGGCGGCTGAAATCTTCGGAGCCGAAGTTCTCCACGGTGGAAAGGGGCAGGGCGGCCAGGTTGAGCGGCCGTTTGCGCTTGTCGGCATCGCCTTCTTTTCCGCCTTTGTCCAGCGACAGGAAAACCAGTCCGCCGGACGATACCACGCTCAGGACATAGCTGCCCGTTTCCGTCCGTGCGCGGGTAAAATCGTCCACGTCGCACAGTTCCCAGGGCGAAATCGTCCAGCACTCGGTCAGGGCCGTCCTGAAGGCCATGTCGAACATCTCGTTGCCGCTCGGAATTACCTTTACGATGGCATTCGGAAAGTCCTCCAGCAAGAATCCCTTCGTGTACACCTTCGCCTGTCCGTCAGCCTGAAAGCTCATTCCGGCCACCAGCACCGCCGTCATCAGATACTTGATCCACCGATTCATCCCGTTTCCGTATTCTGGTTATCCGGACAAAGGTATAAAAATTAATTTTTTTATCTAAATTTGTGGACTATGTCGGAATATATCGTATCTGCACGGAAGTACCGCCCGGATTCCTTTGAATCGCTGATTGGGCAGGACAACATCGCCCGGACGCTCAAAAACGCCATCCTTCGCGGCCAGCTGGCACACGCCTATCTTTTCTGCGGCCCGCGCGGAGTGGGCAAGACCAGCGCCGCGCGCATCTTTGCCAAGACCATCAACTGCGCGAATCCCGGCCCGGATATGGAGCCCTGCGGCGAGTGCGAATCCTGCCGCTCGTTCCGCGAAGGACGTTCCTACTGCATCCACGAACTGGACGCGGCTTCCAACAACGGCGTCGAAGACATCAAGGCGCTGATGGAGCAGGTACAGGTGCCGCCGCAGGTCGGACGCTACAGCGTCTTCATCATCGACGAGGTGCACATGCTCTCCGCGGCAGCCTTCAACTCTTTCCTCAAAACCCTTGAGGAACCGCCCGCACACGCGATTTTCATTCTCGCGACGACAGAAAAGCACAAAATTCTTCCGACCATCCTGAGCCGCTGCCAGACCTACGATTTCAACCGCATCGGCATTCCGGACATCGTGCGCAACCTGCACGATATCGCTGCGAAGGAGGGGGTGAAGGTCGACGACGAGTCCCTGCATCTCATCGCGGCCAAGGCGGACGGTGCCATGCGCGATGCGCTGACGATTTTCGACCAGACCGTCGCCTTCTGCGGCAACGACATCCACTACGAAGATGTCGTGCGCAACCTCGGGGAACTGGACTACGAATACGGTTTCAAACTCACCGACGCCTTTCTCGCCGGCGATTATGCCGCAGCACTGCTGCTCTTCGACGAAGTGCTTGCCAAGGGCATCAGCGGCAGCCGCTTCGTGAGTTTTATCGGCGAGCATATGCGCAATCTCCTGGTCAGCCGCACGGGCGGCCTGGAGTCCCTGCTGGATTTCCCGCAGACGATGCGTGAGCGTTTCGGCGCCCAGGCGGCCCGGTGCTCCGTCAAGTTCCTCTTCGATGCCCTGAGTACCGTTTCGCAGTGCGAGAGCGGGCTGCGCGCCAGCGCCAACCAGCGCCTGCACATTGAATACGCGCTGCTCCGGCTGTCGTTCCTGCTCTCCGCGCCCGCCGGCGCGCAGCCTGTTGCAGCCCCGGCACAGCCAGTCGCGGCCCCGGCGGCTGCCCCCGCAAAGCAACCCGCCCCGGCGGCTGCGCCGCAGGCCCCCGCACCGCCTGCGCCCGCCCCCGCCCGCGGCGCCGCCGCGAAGCTTTCGTTCACCTCCCTGATGGCGGAACCGGAAGCGGACGCCCAGGCCGATGCGGCGCCGAAGAGCGATGTCCTGCCCTCCGAAGAGGCCGTCAAGGCCTCCTGGCCCGATCTGGTCAAGTCGATGGCTTCCCAGCCCCGTCTGGCGATGGCACTCGGCAAGGCGGAACTGATGATGCGCGTGGAAGACGGGAAACGCATCGTCTCCTTCGAGGTGGCGAGCGAACCCCAGAAAAAGTGGATTGAAGAACGTGCGCTCCGGGGGCTGGAATCCACGCTGGTCCGGCTTGTGGGGAGTTCCCTGCTGTCCCTCCGCGTGGAGGTTAAACCGCAGGAGGCCCGCGAGGAGAAGGCCTATATGCCCTCCGACCAGGCCAAAGTCCTGATGGCGGAAAACGAAGAAGTGAAAAACCTGGTCATTGACCTTGGATTGGATATCAAATGATACTGCGCGCTGAAAACCTGGTAAAGAAATACGGCATCCGGACGGTCGTCAAAGGGGTGTCGATGGAAGTGAAACAGGGGGAAATCGTCGGTTTCCTCGGGCCCAACGGGGCCGGAAAGACCACCAGTTTCTATATGATTACCGGACAGATCGTCCCCAACGCGGGACAGGTCTTCCTGGACGATATGGACATCACCCGTCTGCCGATGTACAAGCGCGCGCAGCAGGGTCTGGGTTATCTCCCGCAGGACGCTTCGGTCTTCCGCAAGATGTCCGTGGAGGACAATATCATGTCCGTGATGGAGATGTCCGATATGACCCGGGCCGACCGGGAGGAACGGCTGGAGTCGCTCATCGACGAATTCAACCTCTCGAAAGTGCGCAAGAGCCTGGGCATCCAGTTGTCGGGCGGCGAGCGGCGGCGTTGCGAGATTGCCCGTGCCCTGGCCATCGACCCGAAATTCATCCTGCTGGACGAACCGTTCGCGGGGGTGGACCCCATCGCCGTGGAGGATATCCAGTACATCATCGCCAAACTCAAGTACAAGAATATCGGCGTCATCATCACCGACCATAACGTGGGCGAGACGCTGGCCATCACCGACCGTGCCTATCTGCTGTATGAGGGTACGATTCTGCAGCAGGGGACGCCGGAATCCCTGGCCGGCGACGACGATGTCCGCACCAAGTACCTCGGCCAGAACTTCGTCCTGCGCAAGGCGGCCGCCGTCGAGCGGGCGAAAGCCGAGCACGAGGCGATGCTCGCGAAGGTTCAGAGCACGTAATCCCGCACGTCCTGCGCACTGAGCGGGTCGCCGCCCAGAATCAGCAGCCGCTCCACCACGTTCCGCAGTTCGCGGATATTTCCGGTCCAGGATTTCTCCTGCAGCAGCGCCACCGCTTCGGGAGAGATTTTCTTGGCGGGCAGCCCGCCCTCTTCGCTGATTTGCGCGATGAAATAATCCACCAGCAGGGGAATGTCCGATTTGCGCTCGTCCAGCGAGGGCACCGTAATCACAATGACCGAAAGCCGGTGGAAAAGGTCTTCCCGGAAGCGTCCCGCGGCGATTTCTTCGCGCAGGTCCTTGTTCGTCGCCGCAATGACGCGCACATCCACGTTGATGTCCTTGTCGCTGCCCACGCGCGACAGCTTCTTTTCCTGCAGCACGCGCAGCACCTTAGCCTGCGCGGACAGGCTCATATCGCCGATTTCGTCGAGGAAAAGCGTGCCGCCTTCGGCCTGTTCGAACTTTCCCTTGTGCTGTTTGATGGCGGAGGTAAAGGAGCCTTTTTCGTGACCGAACAGTTCGCTTTCAATGAGTTCGGAGGGAATCGCCGCGCAGTTGACCTCGATGTAGGGCATCGCGCTGCGGGGGCTGCGTTCGTGCAATTCGCGGGCGACGAGCTCCTTGCCCGTGCCGTTGGCGCCCATGATCAGCACGCGGGCGTCCGTGTGCGCCACTTTCTCGATCATCTCGCGGACGCGCAGGATGGCAGGGGATTCGCCCACCATTTTCTGGCCGTAAACCTTCTTTTTGAGGATGCGCGTCTGCGTCATCAGCGTCGCCTTGTCCGTGGCGTTCTTGACGGAAATCAGGATGCGGTTCAGGTCCAGCGGCTTCTGGATGAAATCAAAGGCACCCTTCTTGATGCACTCGACGGCGGTCTCGATGTCCCCGTGTCCGGAAATCATGATGACCGGGGCCTCGACGCCTTCCTCGCGGAGCCGTCCCAGGAGTTCCAGGCCGTCCATTCCCGGCATCTTGATGTCGCAGAAAATCGCGTCGCAGCGCTCGGAAAGCGCCGCTTTGAGCCCGGAGGCGCCGTCTTCGGCCGTTTCTACCTCATATCCCTCGTCGGAGAGAATCTCTTTCATGGAATTGCGGATGGCCCGCTCGTCGTCGATAACAAGAATTTTCATAGTGCAAATATCGTGATTTTTTTACTATTTTTGTAAGCGATGGAGTATCCTGACATAATCATTGCCGTCGATGGCTGTTCCTCCACGGGGAAAAGCAGTTACGCACGCGCCCTGGCGGCCGCGCTCGGTTTCCTGTACCTGGATTCCGGCGCGCTCTACCGGACCGTTACGCTTTTTGCCCGCGAACAGGGGCTGATTTCCCGCTTGGGAAAGGTGGACCCGGCGCTCGAAGGCCTGCTGCCTTCCCTGGACATCCATTTCAACGACGAGGGGAAGGCCTGTATCGGCCCCCGCTGCGTCGATCCCGCCATCCGGACGATGGAGGTGTCGTCGCTGGTGAGCCCCGTATCGGCGCTTCCGTATGTCCGGAAATTCGTGGACGCGCTGCTGCATGCGCTGGGCAGTGCGGGTCGCATCGTGATGGACGGCCGCGACATCGGCACCACCGTCTTTCCTGACGCCCAGTTGAAGATTTTTATGACGGCTTCGGAAGAAGTGCGGGCCCGGCGCCGTTACGATGAACTCGTCGCCAAAGGGGAGCACCCCTCTTTGGAAGAGGTGGTGGCGAACCTCCGGGAGCGCGACTACATCGACTCCCACCGCGAAACCTCCCCGCTGCGCCAGGCCCCGGACGCCTTCGTCCTGGACAATTCCACGATGACCATTCCGGAAGAAGTGGCCTGGACCCTGGGTCTGATCCGCGGCCGTTTTCGGATATTATCATGAAGGTAGAGATCGACCAGCAATCGGGTTTTTGCGGAGGGGTTATCCGCGCCATCAGCCTGGCGGAAAAGCGTCTGGCGGAAGGGGGCGAGCTCTATTCGATGGGCGATATCGTCCACAACGAAATGGAACTTGAACGCCTCGCGCAGGCCGGATTGAAAACCATTGATGCAGATCAACTTGCGCCTGCGCCTCCCGGTGCCTCGATGCTGATTCGCGCCCACGGCGCACCGCCCCCGGTCTATCAGCGGCTCCGCGCGCTGGGCTACGATATCGTCGATTGTACCTGTCCGGTCGTCCTCCGGCTCCAGAAGGATATCCGCGCCGCCTACGAGCGCCTGCACGCGTCTTCTCCGGCGGGACAACTGGTCATCTTCGGAAAAATCGGCCACGCGGAAGTGATGGGCCTGCTCGGACAGGTGGACGGCGACGCCGTGGTCGTCGAGAACCTCGACCAGATCAGCGCCCTGACCGAAGGCGGCGTGCTGCGCACGGATGCGCCGGTCGAACTCTTTTCCCAAACGACGATGGGCCCCGCGGCCTACGCTTCCCTCATCCGTTATCTGGAAGAGAAAATGACGGCGCCGCTGACGGTCCATCATACGATTTGCGCCCAGGTGGCTTCGCGCCACGATGCCCTGACGGCCTTTGCGCTGAGTCACGATATCGTCATCTTCGTCGCCGGCAAGTCCAGTTCCAACGGAAAGGTGCTCTGCCAGCTCTGCCGCAACTGTAACATCCGCACCTGCCACATCGGTTCCGTGAAGGAAATCCGGCGGGAATGGTTCCGTCCCGACGACAATGTCGGCGTCTGCGGCGCCACCTCCACGCCGCGCTGGCTGCTGGAAAATGTGGCCGAGGCGATAGAAAATTTGCAATAGTGGCGGCGATTCACTAATTTCGCGTCTTGGAAAATTAACAATAATAAACATTTATATGGCAACAACCGCAGATTTCAAGAACGGACTCTACCTGAACTTCAACGGCAAACCCTGTATGATTGTCTGGTTCCAGCATGTGAAACCCGGCAAGGGCCCTGCTTTCGTGAAGACCAAACTCCGCAATCTCGAGAACGGCCGCATCCTGGAGAACACCTTCACCGCGGGAATGAAAATCGAGACCATCAGCGTAGAGCGTCGCCCCTACCAGTTCCTCTATGCCGAGGAAGACGGTTTCAACTTTATGCACGAGGAGACCTATGAGCAGATCAAACTGCCCAAGGATGTCGTCGACAACAGCGACCTTATGAAAGAAGGCCAGCACGTGGAGATGATGTTCGTGGCGGACGAAGAACGCTGCCTCACCTGCGAACTTCCCACCTATGTGACTCTGGAAGTGACTTATGCCGAGCCTGCCGTCAAAGGCAATACGGCGTCCACCAGTGCCCTCAAGGAAGTTACCCTCGAGACCGGTGCCAAGATCATGGTTCCCCTGTTCATCAACCAGGGTGACGTGATTACGGTCAATACGACCGACCGTACCTACGGCCAGCGCGTCTGACGCAGCCCCGTAATATCCGATTAAGACTGTCGGCAGGGCTTTTGGTCCTGTCGATGGTCCTTTTTTCGTCTGCTTTCCTCCTGCCCCGGCGTTTCGATACGGACGGACAGGCACGGCGCGTGGAGCGGCGCCTTCAGGCGCGGCTGGCGCTGTTGGAGGAGCGCGCTTCGCGCGGGCTGTCGGCGGGAACCCTTCCGCCGGATATGGTCATCTACCGCTACATCGACGATTCGCTGTACGCCTGGTCCAACCAGTTTCCCATCCGGAGCGACGATATCTCGCCCCGCATCCTGATCGAGCGGCTTTCGAGCCCCCGCTCCGCCCTGCGCTCTCCGCTGGCAGACCTGACGGAAGACTTTAGCCTTTGCTCGCTGGGGAACCGCTGGTTCCTCTCTCGGGCCATCCGGAAGGGTCCCGAGACGCGGGTGGAAGGGCTGGAACTGGTCGGTGACCGGCTCGGGCTCGGCGCCCGCTTTGCCATTCACCCCCTTTCCGCCAGTGGCGGCAGCGTCGTGCAGGTGGAGGGGAGGCCCTGCTTCAAGATCCTTTGCGAGAATGCCCGCCGGCACAGCCGGGCGGAGGCGGTTTTGCTTTCCCCGGTGTTACCGGGTGGCGGCTCGCTTTTGACGGTCCTGTTGCTGAACCTGCTGATTTTCGGTCTGGCGCTCGGCCTGTACCTTTCCCGCCGGCGCGTGCCCCTTCCTTTTGCGCTGGGGGCTGTCGTGCTGGTCGCCGCCTATGCCCACCTGGCGCTGCGGAGCCTCATTCTGCATTCGCAGGTGTCGCTGGAACTCTATAAACTCGGCGAATTGAGCGGCTATAGCGCCCTCGTGTATGCGGCGTTCCTGCTGCTGCTTGCCTCGATTCCGCTGCTGCTCGCCGCTGCGCGCCTGCCGGCGCTTTCCCTGCGGATGCGGCTGGCCTTTTCGTTGTTCGCCGGGCTTTACCTGATGCTCGCCGCGGCCGTCCTGGGCTTCCGGAAAGAGCAGAATCGGGTGGAGAACTGGGCCCGGTGTATGGCGGTGGAACGCGATATCGCGCTGGAAACCCAGCTCGCCCAGGTGGAGGAGGCGATGGCGCAGGACAAACTGATTGCCGCCTATGCCCTGGAGGACGGCGGCGCGGAAGTGATCCGGAACCGTGTGGCGGAGACCTATCTGGCGCGCCTTTCGCCGGAATACCGCATCAAGGTGATGATTCTTCCTCCCGGTGCGGCGGATCCCGGCCGGAGCCAGTTGCTGCGCAATGTGATTGCATCGGGGACGAAACTCGACGACAATTCGCGTTTTCTTTATGCGATCAACAGCGGGCGCGCGCGCTACGACGGGGTCTTTTCCTATCCGGGACGGACCCCCGGACAGGTGTGTTTCGTGCTGGTGGAAATTGAGCCGGTGGCGGGTCTCCGGCGGCAGGGGTATGCCCGGCTGCTCGGTCTTTCCGGGATTTGGGGCGTGCAGATGCCGGGTTTTTATTCCTATGCCAAATACGAGAACCGTCAGATGGCCTATTGTCAGGGGACCTATGCCTATCCTACGGCCATCGACGGCGATTTTCCCGACCGCAGCGCGTATGTGCATTTCCGCTATCGGGTGGATGGAGACAAGGCGCTGATCGTGATTTCGCGCCCCCGGGTCAGCGGGCTGAATTATCTGTTCAGTACGCTTTTCCTGAGCATCCTGATGTACCTGTTGCTCGGCCTGTTCCCCCGGAGAGCGAAACGAATCGATCGCAGCGCGTATTTCCGTACGCGGATCAACGGGGTACTGATGCTTTCGCTGACGCTGACCCTCGTGGTGATGGCGGTGGTGAGCGTGGTCTTTGTCTATCGCCGCAATGAGGTCAACCAGCAGTCGCTGCTGGCGGACAAGGCGGTGATGTTGCAGCGGATGGTGCAGCAGGCGGGGGTCAGTCTTCCCGTTGCGCTGGAGAGGGCGGCCGCCGATGCCGGCGTGGACCTGACGCTGTATGCACCGGACGGACGGCTGGTGACGTCGACGGCAGGGGAGGTGTTCGACCGCCTGAATCCCGGTTGCCGTATGGATGCCACCGCCTTTGCGGAAATCGTGCACCACAAGCGGCGCTATTATACCCAGCGGGAAGAACTCGGCGGACGGGATTTCATTGCGATTTATGCGCCGCTTCCGGATGCGCACGGACGCTTGCAGGGGGTGCTCTGTTCTCCGCATACCGAGCGCAGCTATGATTTTGTGCGCGAGGCGGTGATGCACCTGATGACCATTCTGACCGTTTTTATCCTGCTCCTGATTTTTGCGCGGCTGCTGGTGACGGGGATGCTGGACCGCATTTTCAAGCCGCTGCTGGAGATGGGCCGCAAGATGAGCCGCGGGGCCCTGGAGACCATTGAATATGACCGCGAAGACGAAATCTCCGCGCTGGTGAAGGCCTATAACGGGATGGTGCTGCAGCTGGAGAGCAGTCGGGAGTCCCTGGCGCAGGCGGAGCGCGACAAGGCCTGGAGCGCGATGGCCCGGCAGGTCGCCCACGAAATCAAGAACCCGCTGACGCCGATGAAGTTGCAGCTCCAGCGGATGATCCGTCTCAAGGAGAAAGGCGGGGATGCCTGGCAGGAGAAATTTGACGAGATGGCTTCCGTGTTGCTCGAGCATATCGAGATCCTGACGCAGACGGCCAATGAATTTTCGGACTTTGCGAAACTCTATATCCAGGAGAGCGTACGGATGGACCTCAACCGCCTGCTGGAGGATGAGATTGCGATGTTCGACGGCCGTGAGGGACTGGAATTCAGTTATTTCGGGCTGGAGGGCGCGGTGGTTTCCGGCCCCAAGCCCCAGTTGACCCGCGTGTTCGTGAACCTGATCAACAATGCCGTGCAGGCCCTGGAAGGAAGGCCCGACGGCCGGATTGTGGTCTCGCTGCGGAAGGCCTCCCGGGATGGCTGGCTGGACATCGTCTTCGAGGACAACGGCCCCGGTGTTTCCGAGGAGAACCGGGACAAGTTGTTTACGCCCAACTTTACTACCAAGAACGGCGGCTCCGGACTCGGACTGGCCATTTCCAAGAGTGTTCTGGAGCGCTGCGGCGCCACCATTGCCTACTCCCGCTCGTTTACCCTGGGTGGTGCCTGTTTTACCATTTCTTATCCTGTGGAGCGATGAACGTGCGGATTACGGCATTGCGGCGGACCGAGTATCCGGACCTGATGGCCCGCTACGAAAACCCCATCGAACACGCCTGTGGCGTCGTGGAGGGACAGTCCTGGATTTCCGTAGACGGAAAGTGCCCGGAGGGACTGTGCCCGTCGGCCTGGATCGTGATGCGGGAGTTTGTGGAGGCCCTTTCCCGCGGCAAGGGCAACTTCTTCGACGGCTGGATGCGCAATCCCTTCAGCGCGATGATCAGCTGCAACGACGGCTTCCGCCCCGTCTCCTTCTACCTCGAACGCCTGCCCTGACCGTTCGCCCGCTTTGGCGTGCATGGTTTGACATCCCACCAGGGGCCCTTTCGCGTCCGTTTTGCTTGCCAGGTACAGCGGAAAGGCCAAAAATGGCTCAAAACGTCGAATCCGCTGTACCCCGGGTACAGCAGATCCTTCAAAATCCATCAAATATGTAATATCCGCTGTCCCTTTGCTCCGGCATCGCCGCCGAGCCCCGTTGTTGCGAGGCGGCGGTGCCGATATCGTGAATTATATTTCCGCTGCTTTTCGCGAGTGGAGCAGCGGGTCCAGGACGGCGATGACGCCGGGGAGCAGGAACAGGACCAGCAGGAGGATGGCGAAGGTGCCGATGGAAAGGCTCTTGAGGACGGAGCCAATCATCGGGTCGTCCATCGTATAGGGCATCAGGCCGGGGACGATGCAGAGAATCAGTCCGGAGGTCAGGATGGAGTGGGAGGTGCCCCGGTAGGCAGTCTCCATTGCATCGGCGAGCGGCAATGTCCGGCGCGCCTCCTGGTAGTAGTGCGTGAAAAGAATCGAATAGTCGATGGTTGCGCCCATCAGAATCCCCTGGATAATCAGGTAGGACAGGTAGTAGAGTGTATGCCCGCCCAGTCCGCTGGCCCAGATATTGACGAAAATGCCGCAAAGAATGGTCATAATCAGCGGGATGGGAATCAGCAGCGAATGCAGCGTCAGCGCGACAATAAGGAAAATGGCGAGGATGGTAAGCACGGTCAATAGCAGCTGTTCGCGCGGGAATCCGTCCTTCAGTTCCTTGTACATCCGGGATTCACCCACCCAGTAATGCGGCCCCTCGAGTGCATCGTCCGCAAGTGCCGCCAGCCGTTCCGTAAAGGCAAAGGTGGCTTCGGATTCAGTGGGATAGGAGCTCAAAATGACGGCGGCGGAATAATCCTCGCCGCGAAGCGCCCCGATCTTGCCCAGTAGGGAATCCCGTGCCTGGGGGATGCGCTCCTTGAGACTGTCCGGAACAAAGCGCGCCAGGGCCGGGTTGCACAACAGGGTGTCGGTCACATACGCAAGGAGGTTTTCTCCGGAGAGGGCCAGCGTGGAATCCGGATGGTGCTGCGCGCCGAGATACAGATAGAGCAGTTCCAGTTGCTCCCGCTCCACGGCGAAACCGGCTTTGCGCAGGGCCCGGTGAACCTGTCCGGCACTGTATCGGCGCGATGAAAGGGCCATTTCCAGCAGTTCGTCCATCGGATCCGGCGCTGCTTCTTCTGCAAGGGAAGCTACGTCTGCCACCTTTATTTCCGGGAGGATGCCGATGACCGCACTGTCCGCCGGAATACGCAGCGTATCCTCGGGAGCTTCGACGGACGCAAACTGTGTGGCATCCGGCATCCGGGCCGCTTTCAGTTCCGTTTCCAGGCGCGCCGCGTTTTCCGCCATTCCCTTCGGGATGAAAGCGGCATAGCGCTTGTCCTGAAGGATTTTTTCCTGCACAAAGGCAAGGAGTTCCAGGGGGGACATCGTCCCTTTGTGCTTGCCGGCCATCCGGTAGGCCATCGACACCTGCTTCGGATTCATGCCCAGCAGGACGGCCATTTCCGCTGCCGGCAGCGGGGTCGTTGCCTGTGCGTAGGTGAAGCGTGAGGAAGGAAGGGTATCGCGGGGCGGCGTGCAGACACTGTCCGGGAGCGCCATAATCAAACTGTCCGCCACCCCAATGACCGGAGACGCGGACGGTTCCGACGCCGGGGACTTTGTCGGCTCCGGCATCTCCACGGGCGCAGTTACCGGCGATGGCTTGGGCGCAAACGAGGGCAGTGCCATCCCGGAAGGAATGAGTCCCTGTGCGGAAAGCGATTGGAAGCCTGCCTGTAACTGTTTGATGCTGAACTTTTCCGTTCGCTCCGGGTGAGCGTGCGCGTAGTAGACGAGGTCGAGCATCTCCCGGGAAAAGGGAAGAGGGGTGTCCGCGGAAAGCGCCATCAGTTCCCTCGCCGTGCGGGGGACCTGCATCAGGGAAGGGTAACTCACGGTATGGAGCACGCAGGTATCGGCGCCGATGCGCTCCAGCAGGGCGGGGAGCACGCTGGCTTCGGCGTTGGGATAGAGCAGTAACAGGGCGTTGTCGCCGGCCACTTTGTTGGCGTTATTCTGCCAGCTGGGGGAATAACTGATGGGCGTCCGGCTTTTCAGGAAGGCAAAGCCCGTGAAAATCAGCAGGAAAATGACGGTCAGGAGGTAACGACGGCGAATCTCGAAACGGGCCATTGCAGCGGCCGGGAAACGAGGGACTTTCTTTCGGGTGGCTTCCACGGCCCGGTCGCCCCAGAGAATGAGCGCCGGAAGCACGGTAAACGTACACAAGAGCGACAGTGTGACACCTTTGGCCAGAACGACACCCAGATCCGCGCCGATTTTCAGCCGGATGAAGCAGAGCATCAGGAGACTGACGATGGTGGTCGTGGCACTGCTCAGGATAGAGGAAGCGGATTCCCGAAGGGCGCCGTGCATCGCTTCCACCTTGGGCTTCCCGCCGGCTTTCTCTTCCCGGAACCGGTTCATCAGGATGATACAGTAATCCATCGAGAGCACCATCTGGAGTACCGAAGAGAGGGAGTTTGTCATCATCGAAACGCTGGGAAGCAGCGCGTTGCTGCCCACGTTCAGGACAACGGCGAAAACCGTGGTGACCAGAAAAAGGAGGACTTCCATCACCGACGAGCACATCACCAGAAGAACGGCGAAAAGCAGCCCGACCCCGATGGCGAGCGTCCTGGGCAGTCCGGTGGGCATCAGGTCATTGCCGTCCGCAAAGAGCGGCCCGATATCCGGCAACTGCGCCTCCAGCACATCCAACCCCTGTTTGACCTGATAGCTGTCTGGCAGGTAGCGGGTCATATCCACATTGATCTGCACGCGGGGCACGCCAAAAATCGCCGCGCAAAGAACGGCAACGCACATCGCGATGAACAAAAGGGATGTAGTGTGCTTTTTCACAGGTTCTTACGAATTCCTCGTCCTGCAAATATACGGCAAAAATATTTTTTTTCGTTATATTTGCGGTATGTCATTCTTTATTGCCATTCTGCCTATCCTGCTGCTCTTCGTGCTGATGCTGGGCTTCAAGCTCTCCGGCCATCTGAGCGCATTCCTGACCCTTGTCCTTACGGTCCTTCTGGCCCTGTTTGCCGCCCCGGATACCTCTGCCGCCACTGTGGGCTGGAGTTTCGTGGAGGGGGCCCTCAAGGCCATCTTCCCGATTCTCATCATCATCCTGATGGCCATTTTCAGCTACCGCATCCTGGTGGAGTCTGGGAAGATTGAAACGGTCAAGGTGCAGTTTACCTCCTTCACGGACGACAAGGGCGCCCAGGTGCTGATGCTCGTCTGGGGATTCGGCGGCCTGCTGGAAGGTATGGCGGGATTCGGGACGGCGGTGGCCATCCCGGCGGCCATCCTCATCGGCCTGGGCTTCAAACCGATGTTCTCGGCGCTCGTCTCCCTGATCGGCAACACGGTGGCCACGGGTTTCGGCGCGGTGGGCGTTCCGGTGACGACCCTCTGCAATGAAGTGGCCGGAAGCGGCGGTCCCACGGCGGAGCAGCTCTGCGAGATTTCCTCCTTTGCGGTGCTCCAGCTCTCTCCGCTCTTTATCCTCCTTCCGTTCATCATCCTGACGCTGACGGACCGCAAAGCGGTCGGTAAGAATATCTGCCTGGCCCTGTGGACGGGGCTCATTTCGCTCGGCGTGCAGTATGCCTGCGCCCATTACCTGGGCGCCGAGACCCCGGCCATCGTGGGAAGTATCGCCGCGATTGCCGCGATTGCGCTGTACGCCCGGCTCTTCCTGCCCAAAGCGGAGAAGCGGGAAGACGCGCCGAAATTCACTGCAAAGGAGACCTTCCAGGCCTGGAGCGTTTATCTGTTTATCCTGGCGCTGGTGGTGCTCAGCGGCGGTCTTTTCCCGCCCGTGAGCCAGTTCCTCAAGACCCATCTGGTGAGCACGGTGCACCTGCCCGTCATCGACTCCACCTTCAAGTTCGCCTGGATCGGGAATGCCGGCTTCATGCTCTTCGTGGGCGCCACGCTGGGCGGCCTGGTGCAGGGGCTCTCTCCCAAACAGCTGGCTGTCCTCCTTGCCAAGACCATCGTGGACCTGCGCAAAACGGTCCTGACGCTGATTTCCCTGATTGCCATCGCGTCGATTATGAACTACAGCGGGATGATTGCGGCGATTGCCGGCGGACTGGTGGCCGTCACCGGTTCGTTCTATCCCTTCTTTGCCCCGCTGATCGGCGCTATCGGCACCTTCGTCACGGGCAGCGATACCTCCAGCAATATCCTCTTCGGCAAGTTGCAGGCGAATGTTGCGGGTGAACTGGGCCTCACCGGTTCGGACGCCAACTGGCTGATTGCGGCGAATACCACCGGCGCCACCGGCGGGAAGATGATTTCCCCTCAGAGCATCGCCATCGCCACGGCTTCCTGCCATATGGAGGGGAAGGACGGGGATATCCTGCGCTCGGCGCTCCCGTATGCACTCCTATATATTATTATCGGCGGGCTGATGGTCTATTTCGGGCTATGAAACTTTTCCTGCTGGACGGACACGCCCTGATTTTCAAGATGTATTACGCCTTTGCGGGGCGTCCGATGCTGAATTCCAAGGGGGTGGACACGTCCATCCTCTTCGGCTTTACAAAATACCTGCTGGAACTCATTGAAAAAGAATCGCCTACGCACATCGGTGTGGCGTTCGATCCGCCGGGCGGGACCTTCCGCAACCGGCTTTATCCCGCCTACAAGGCCAACCGGGCAGAGACGCCGCAGGCGGTCATCGACGCGCTGGAACCCCTGCAGGAAATCTGCGCCGCCCTGCGCATTCCGGTGTTGATGGTGCCGGATTACGAAGCCGACGATGTCATCGGCTCGATGGCCAAACGCTGCGCCGCGGAGGGCCTGGAGGTCTTTATGGTGACGCCGGACAAGGACTACGGCCAGCTGGTCGGTCCGCACATCACCCAGTACAAGCCCGGAAAGGGCGGGGAGGCGGAACTCTATGACAGTGCGCGCATCTGTGAAAAATACGGGCTCCAGAGTCCGTTGCAAGTAATTGATTTGCTGGCAATTTGCGGCGATGCAGCAGACAATGTCCCCGGCGTAAAGGGGGTGGGCGAGGTCGGTGCGTCGAAGCTGCTCGGTCGCTACGGCACCCTCGAAGGCATCTACGCGCACCTCGGGGAACTGAGCGAAAAGCAGCGCGCGATGTTCGAAGCGGCGCGTCCGTACATTGCCCTGAGCAAGGAGCTCGTGACGATCAAGACCGATATGTCGCTCGATACGCCGACGCAGGCCTTCCTCCTGCAAAGCCCTGACGCAGCGGCGATTGGTGCGCTCTTCGACCGCTATGAATTCAATTCCCTGCGGCGAAAACTGCCGGCCGGAGTAACTGTGGAGGCAGCGTCGCCGAAGAAAAAGGCCGTGGACGCAAGTTACCGCGAAAGTACGCCGGAGGAACTGTGCCGCGCCGCCTCGAAGGAAAAACGCTGCGGTCTCTGCCAGGACGGCGGCCTGCTCTTCGCTGCAGCCGGCTCCGTTGCGGCAAAAGGCGCTCCGGAGGCCTTCCGGACTCTGCTGGAAGATGCTTCCGTCGAGAAATGCGGCGATGCGCTCAAACCCCTGCTCAAGCGCCTCGCGGACGACGGCATCACGCTGCGCGGGAAATTGCTGGATACCGCCCTGCTGCATTATCTGCTCAATCCCGAACGTTCGCACGACTTTACGCAGCTCTGTGCCGCTTACCTGGGCATCGAAGCCGAGGCGCCCGCCGGGCCGCAGACGCTCTCGCTTTTTGACGAGCCGGCCGCCGATGCGCACGATTTCCTGCGTGACGCGCGCCTCTCGCAGCTGCTTTCGGAAGCGTTGCTCGGCGAATTGACGGCCACACCTGCGCTGCTGCGGCTTTATGAGGAAATCGAAGAACCGCTCATCCGCGTGCTGGCGGAGATGGAGCGCACGGGGGTGAAAATCGACCTGGACTCTTTGGCGGATTTTGCCGAGGATTTGCGCCGCCGCGTGCAGGAAAGCGAAGCGCACGTGCGGGAACTGGCAGGGGAGCCTGCGCTCAACGTATCGTCTCCCAAGCAGATCGGGGAGGTGATTTTCGGGAAACTCAAGATCGACCCGAAGGCGAAAAAGCCGGCCAAGGGGAGCTGGCCCACGGACGAGGAGACGCTCCTCGCGCTCGCGGACCGCAGCCCCATCATCGGCGAAATTCTCAATTACCGGGGGCTGAAAAAACTGCTTTCGACCTATATCGAGCCGCTCGCGGGTTATGTCTCTCCCGTCGACGGCCGCGTGCATACGACGTTCAATCAGGCGCTTACGGCGACGGGCCGGCTTTCTTCCTCGTCGCCGAACCTGCAGAATATCCCGATCCGCACCGAGGAAGGGCGCTACCTGCGCAAAGCCTTTGTGCCCGGTATGCCGGATGCGGTGATGATGAGCGCGGATTATTCGCAGATTGAACTGCGCGTGATGGCGCACCTGAGCGGAGACGAGCATCTGTCTGCGGCGTTCCGCGCCGGGGTGGACGTGCACGCCGCCACGGCCGCCAAAATCTTCGGCGTTCCGGTAGAGCAGGTGAGCGCGGACCAGCGCCGAATGGCGAAAACCGCCAATTTCGGCATTATGTACGGCATTTCCTCCTTCGGCCTCGCGCAGCGCCTGCAATGTTCGCGCAGCGAGGCGGCGGCCCTTATCGACGATTATTTCGCCTCGTTCCCTGCGATTCGCGGCTTTATCGACGAGACCCTGGCCTTTGCGCGCAGGGAAGGCTATGTGCAGACGCTTTCGGGCCGCCGGCGCTACATTCCCGAGTTGCAGTCGCACAACCGGAATATCGTGGCGGTGGCGGAGCGCAATGCCGTAAACGCCCCGATCCAGGGCACGGCGGCGGACATCATCAAACTGGCGATGGTGCGGGTGCAGCGCGCGCTCGACGCGGCCCGCCTGCGCAGCCGCCTGGTGCTCCAGATTCATGATGAACTGCTGCTGGAGGTGCCCCGTGCGGAGATAGCCCCCGTCCGGGAACTGCTGGTCCGGGAAATGGAAGGCGCGATGACGCTCAATGTCCCCTTAACCGTAGAATGCAATGAAGGAAACACCTGGCTCGAGGCCCATTGACGAGTTGGCCGCATTGGCGGCGGCGGGGGATGCACGGGCGTTCACCCGGCTCTGGGATACCCACGCGGAGTCCCTGAAAACCTACCTGCGCAGCCTCATCCGGAACCTGGACGACTTTTATCTGGACGACATCTGCTCCCGCAGTTTCGAGAAGGCGTTCCGGCAGATCGACAGCTTCGACAGCAGCAAGAGCCGCTTCTTCACCTGGCTCAAGACCATCGCCCACAATACGGCCCTGGACACGCTGGAGCAGGAAATCCGCCTGCGTAACAAGTATGTCCGCATCGACGATGCAGCGGGGGCGGCGAACGTCGAAGGCCTGGGCAGCGAGGCGCCTTCTCCCATTGAAAATATTATCCGCGACGAGGACGACGCCAAGAAACTCGCCTGTATCGAGGGCCTGCCGCCGCTCTACCGCGAAGTGGCGCGCCGGCGGCTGGTGGACGGGCTGAAGTATGAAGAAATCGCCGAGGAAATGGGCCTGGAACTGAATACCGTACGTACCCGCATCCGTCGGGCAAGGGCGCTGATTGCACAAATGAAGGAGGACGGCGATGAAGACTGAAACGTACACCCGGATGGAAGCGCTCTACCGGGAGTGGAATGAGAAAATCAATGTCGTGTCCCGTAAGGACATCGACCAACTGTATACCCACCATATCCTGCATTCCCTCTGCATTGCGGAGTATCTGCGCAGCGTCCGGCCGGAGGTGTATGCCGCCTGGCAGGAGGGGGGCGTGCGGGTGCTGGACCTGGGGACCGGCGGCGGCTTTCCCGGGATTCCGCTGGCGGTGGAGTTTCCGCGCGTGCAGTTTACCCTCGTCGATTCCGTGGGGAAAAAAATCAAGGTGGCTTCTTCCGTGGCGGAAGGACTGGGACTGCAGAACGTGGAGTGCGTGAACGCCCGTGCGGAGAGCCTGACGGCGCAGTTCGACTGGGTGGTTTCCCGCGCCGTGGCGCCGCTCGACGTGCTGTGGGGCTGGGTGTCCAGGCATTATACGCAGGGACTGATTTGTCTGAAAGGGGGAGATATCCATCCGGAAATCGCTGAATATCTGCGGAAATCCCGCCGTCCCGCCTCCTCCGTCCGCATCTGGGACATCCGCGAATGGCTGGATGATGAATATTTCGCCGGAAAATTTGTAATTGAGATCTAATCCGGGCTATTTTGAGCAGGATGACGTGCCGGGCAACGGGATAGTTTACAGCGCGGCGATCTGTTCGACGGAGAGTCCGGTGGCTTTGGAGATCTGTTCCAGCGGAAGGCCCATATCGCGGAGGTTCTGGGCAATCTCGCCCCGTCCTTCTTCGCGCCCTTTGGCTTCACCTTCTGCCAAGCCCTCGGCTTTGCCTTCTTCGCGGGCCCAGGCTTTCTGCGCGATGATATCGATTTCGGTTCTCATAATGCTCTCGTATTTATGCTGCGTCGCCACATCCATATTGGCGAAGGCAGAGCGTTCATACAGTTTTCTTATAAACTCGTCTTCAAAGTTCTCCGGGACTTTGTCCACCGTGTGCATATACTTCAGCGACCAGGCGAACTGCTCCAGGCGTGTCGAACATTTCTTCGCCTCATCCTTGCCCCACTTCAGGCGTCCCAGTTCCAGGTAGGCGAAATTCAGCGCCCTTGTCATCAACTCCCCGCTGTGAGAGTTTCGCAACTCGTAGCGGCTCAACAGCCCGCCTTCCAGCGTCTCTTCACTTTCGTGCGGGAGCGTGAAGTTGACGAAACTCACCACATACACCGGCATCAGGCTGTAGTCCATCGTATCGACCGTCTCCCCGCGCTTCGCCGCATCCCGCCGCTGCTGGATTTTCAGTTCCATCTGCTCCCGCAGGGGAAAGGTGGAATAGCAGAGCATCCGGTCCGCGAAACTCTTTTGTGGGGAGTTCTGCATCTCCACGATGAAGCACTCTCCGTCGTCTCCCGTGCAGTAGCAGTCAAAAGTACTATTTTTATCGGAAATTGCAAAACCGTGCTGTTCCCTGTCCTTGAGGACGAGTGATTTGATTTTCTTTTCGGGCAGGAGGAGTTCGAGCATTTGGATGATGAGGGGTTCGTTCCCCGGGGCGAAGATGATGACCTTGAGGGCTTCGTCATAGGTCAGGTTGGCATAACGTTGTTCCATAGTTCATAAAATTTTAAATGGAACGCAATAATATGCCGATAAAACGTAAAAAATGATCGAAAACGTAAAAAGATTTCGATGAAACGTAAAAAACTTCACAGTTAAAACCGGGAAGCGGCTGCCTTTATCTCGGATGCTCGGGTGCTGCACCCGGAGGAACTCCGTTCGCTACTCTCACTCCGGACCCTTCCACCGTTTCCTGCGTCATTGCTGCGCAATAACTTGTCTCCGGCGGACACCTCCCGGTTACGAACTTCGTTCGTTTCCTCCTTCTCGCTCGAAAGAGAAAGGGCGCCTTTCTCTTTGCTCGCTCGTGCGTCGGTTCCCGTGGCCGCGGGTGGCCACGTCCTCCGGATGCAGCACCGCTCGCTCCTCGCCGGCAGCGCCCCATCTGTAGCTGCCGGAGACCGTATAGTTTAAGGACTGTGAAACGCATTCCGGCGGTTGTTTACCGCCGGAATTAAAACCTATCGATAGCGGAGTCGATAAACCTTTAGTTAACAACCTTTGGTTAATTCGTTCAGATGTGTTATATTTGCTGCCGCGAATATCCCAAGAATACTAATGATTATGAATCCGTTTATCCTGGAGCCCTACAGAAACAGAGAGTTGTTTTGTGACCGAGAATTGGAGACAAGACAAATTGTTGACTATTTGAGCAATGGCAGGAATGTGACGCTGATATCACCGCGGCGTCTTGGAAAAACTGGCCTGATATATCGCGTTTTCGAAGAAATTGCTGCGAATTGTAGCGATATCGATACTTTCTACGTAGATATCAGTTCAAGTCAGTGCGTCGAAGACTTTATCAAACTGCTCTCTGAATCTGTTGTGTCGGTCTTGAATAAGCAGAACAAGATATCTGCTTTTTTCAAAGCAATCGGAGGACTCAGGCCACTGATTACCTATGATGCCGTAACAGGTGCCCCGGAAGTGAGTATGATATACCGGAATGATAAGGATAAAGAACTGACACTTAAAGGAATCTTCCAGTATCTTGAAACGCACAAGAGAAAGGTGGTTGTTGCAATCGATGAATTTCAACAGATTCGGGAATATGAAGGTGTGAGTATGGAGGCACTACTGCGTTCATACATCCAGCAGCTTCATAATGTCCGTTTCATTTTCTGTGGAAGCAAGAAGCACACCATGACGGATATATTTTCCAATGCTAAGAAACCCTTTTACGAAAGCACTACATTTGTTCCCCTTGGCAAACTTGACATTCCTACTTACGAAGCATTTATCCAAAGATTGTTCGGCAATGGGGGAAAGCTAATAGGGGCAGAAAATGTGCGGCAGATTATTGATTGGACGCGTGATCATACCTTTTACACCCAGACGCTGTGTAATGAACTGTATCTCAGTTGTTCCCAATACATTTCATCTACTGACATCCTTGCTGCAGAAGCACGGATTATTGCTGCCAATAGAGACCGTTTCCTCGAACTTCAACGGCTTCTCACTCCGGCGCAGTGGAGACTTATGACAGCGATTGCAAAGGAAGAATCGGTCTCTCATCCCACATCTGTATCTTTTATCCAAAAGTATCGTCTTGGGTCAGGCGCTTCGGTTTCAAAGAATGTCAAGTCCTTGGTGGAGAAGGAATTAATTCTTGCCGAAAACGGGGAGGAGGGAGTAAGTTACAGCGTTTATAACGTATTTTTGTCCAGATATCTGGAGAAGGCTTGACGTAGCGCCGGAGTGCAAAAGGCATTGTGTTTGGTAACGGGAATGGCTTCGATGAAAAAAATTTGTATTTGCGATTTGAATTGTTTACCTTTGCACTCCCAATTTCGGAAAAATAAAACACAGATACAATGAAACGGACTTATCAACCTTCCAACCGCAAGCGGGTCAACAAGCACGGATTCCGCGAGCGTATGAGTTCCGCCAACGGCCGCCGGGTGCTCGCCGCCCGCCGTCGTCACGGACGCAAGAAACTCACCGTCTCCTCCGAGGAACGCTGGTAGTTTCTGTTTTTCCCGTCCGGTGTGTGCCGGTCCGGAACCGCTATTCCTCCATACGGGAATAGCTTTTTTTGTTGAATAAATGCTATGGAAGTAATTAAAAACCAGGAATTTGGCGGGGAGCGGCCCCTCTATGCGCGGCGCGGTCTGCGCCTGGAAGGCGTGACCATTCACGCCGGGGAGTCGGCCCTGAAGGAAACGGCGGACATCGAGGCGTCGGATTGCCGCTTCGAGGGAAAGTATCCGCTCTGGTGCTGTCATGGATTCAGCGTAAAGGATAGCCTCTTTACGGAAGGTGCGCGCGCGGCGCTCTGGTATTCCTCCGGCCTGCAGATGCAGGACTGCCTCGTGGAGGCGCCGAAGATGTTCCGGGAATTTCAGGGAGCAAGGCTCCGGGACGTCCGTTTCACCCACGCCGCAGAGACCTTCTGGCGCTGCTCGGATATCGAACTGGAGAATGTCCAGGCCGACGAAGGCGATTATATCTTTATGCACTGTAAAGGGGTAAAGGTCAAGAACTTCACCCTGAACGGCAATTACTCGTTCCAGTGGGCCCGCGACATAGAAATCCGCGATTCCCTGCTGAACACCAAGGACGCCTTCTGGGAGACCGAAAACGTCAGCGTCTATGATTCCGAAATCAACGGCGAATACCTGGGCTGGCACTCCAGGGGACTGCGCCTGGTGCGCTGCCACATCACCGGCACCCAGCCTCTCTGCTATGCGGAGGACCTGGTGCTGGAGGACTGTACCTTCGGTCCGGACGCCGACCTTGCCTTCGAATATTCATCGGTGCGTGCGACTGTCCGGGGTTCCATCCCTTCGGTCAAGAACCCCAGGACGGGCTCCATCCGGGCGGAAAGCATCGGCGAAATCATCATCGACGAAAACCTCAAGGCGCCCGGAAACTGTAAAATCGAGACGCGATGAACCCTTTGTTTGATACGCTCGTTACCCGGAAGGGGAGTTCCTGTGTGAAATGGGATGCGCAGCCGCCGGTAAAGGTGGAGGGCGACGTAATCCCGCTCTGGGTGGCGGATATGGATTTTCCTGCGGCCCCCTGTATCCGCAGGGCACTGGAAAAGCGTGTGGCGCACGGGGTGTTCGGCTATGTAGCGGTGCCCCGGAGCTGGTACGAATGTGTGGCGCGCTGGTTTTCGCAGCGGCACGGCTGGCCCTTTGCCCCGGAATCGCTGCTCTACACCACCGGCGTGGTCCCGGCGCTTTCCGCGGTCATCAAGGCGCTCACCCGGCCCGGGGACAAGGTGGTGATGGCGACGCCGGTGTACAACTGTTTTTTCTCGTCGATACGCAATAACGGCTGCGAAGCCTCCTGCAGTCCGCTGCGGGAAGTTCCCGGCCCTTCGTATGCCTTTGATTTCGAGGATATCGAACGCCGATGCGCCGACCCCCGGGCCGCTGTCCTCCTGCTTTGCAATCCCCACAATCCCGCCGGGCGGGTATGGACGCGGGCGGAACTGGAGCGCGTGGCGGACATCGCGCGCAGGACGGGGACGCTGGTCGTCAGCGACGAAATCCACTGCGAAATCGTGCGCCCCGGCCTCCGGTATGTGCCGATGGGCAGCGTGGACCCGGAGAATACCGTGACGCTGCTCTCGCCGAGCAAATCCTTCAACATCGCCGGCCTGCAGATGGCGGGCATCGTGACGGACAGTGCCGACAGGCGCAAGGCCATCGACCGCGCCATCAATATCAATGAGATTTGCGACGTGAACCCTTTCGGCCCCGTGGCGGGCGAGGCGGCCTATTCCGACGAGGGGGCGGCCTGGCTGGAGGCGCTCAATGCCTATATCTGGGAGAATGATACGCTGCTGCGGGAACGCTTTGCAAAGGAACTTCCGGAATTTCCCGTGTTTGCCCTGGAGGGGACTTACCTCGACTGGGTGGACTGCCGCTGCCTGAAAATGCGCTCGGAAGAAATCGAGAATGCACTGCTCGCGCGCGAAAAAGTCTGGGTGAACGCCGGGGCGATGTACGGCACGGACGGCTTTGTGCGGGTGAATCTCGCCACGCCGCGCGCGCTGTTAAGCGAGGGACTGGACCGTCTGGTCCTGGGCCTGCGTGCGCTCGCAGACGAGCAGGCGTCTTCCCGCTGAGGTTTCCACGCCGAAGAGATGTTCCGGACCCGCCCCGCTGCAACCGCAGCGCAGGCGCAGTTCCTCGGAACGCATCGGAATGCCCCGCGCCGTGACTTCGGCCTGGGGAAAACGCGCTCCGGCGGCTTTGAAGCCCTCCTTGCCGAAAGGCAGTACTTCCGTCACGGAAAACCATTTCCCGAGCGCTGACAACGCGCCGACGGCTTCCTCCGCCGCATAGAGATGCACGGAAGGGGAGAGGGCTGCCAGGGGATAGCGCGTACAGAGCAGTTTGAAGGCTCCGGCTTTCATCAGCGCCGGTCCGGGCTCGAATAGGAAGGGGAAGTCGCCGCCCGCCAGCCGCTGGGAGGCATCCCGTTCTTCCGCAGGCCGGAAATCGAAAGCGGCCTCCGTCGCGGGCACGGCCACCCGAATCAGGGGCTCTTCCGTGCGCCGGGAGGCATCCAGCAGCAGGAGCAGTTCCTTGCACTCTCCATCCTTTTCTACGATATGCAACTCCTGTACGCGGCCTTCCGCCCAGGCGAGCAGGGCGCTGATGTCCGCCATCGGCGACAGCTTGAGCAGTATGCGGGGGCAAAGTCCTTCCAATTCCGGCAGCAGTGCTGCGATATCGGGGCTGCAATCCTGCAGGCGGAAGACTTTGGCGCCCGATGCGCTCCGGCGGGCGGGGTCGAGATAAAGCAGGTCCGGGGCAAAGGCGGCGACAGTTTCCTTCCAGGGCGCCTGGCCGCTTTTGATTTCGAACGCGCAGCAGCGGATGTTCCCGGCGCCGAGGGCGGTAAAGTTCCGCGCGGCGGCCTCGCCCAAGGCGGGATTCATTTCATTGTAAAGGACACGGTCGAAGCGCTTCGCGAAGGCCAGGCAGTCGACGCCCAGACCGCCGGTCAGGTCCGCGATGGCCGTCCCGCCGCAGAAGCGTAGCGCCACGTCCGCCTTGTATGCGGCGGTCAACTCGGAAGAGCATTGCTCCAGGGCCAGCGCAGAGGGGATTTCCAATGCGCCGCCCAGCGTCGGCAACTTGGCTTCCGCCTTCCTTGCCAGCCGCATCTTCTCCTTTTCCAGAATCTCTGCAAAGCCCTTTTTCATCGCGGCTGCAAGATTAAAAAAATTCCTTTGAAATTTCAATAAAAAATCCTTATATTTGAAAGATTAAAAACCAAACTATGAAAGAGTACGAAAAAACCGCACAAAGCTGGCTCGACGGCGATTTCGACCAGCACACCAAGATGCAGATCCTCGCCCTCCGTTCGGAAGATCCGGCCGGCTTCGAGGATGCCTTCTATAAGAACCTGGAATTCGGCACCGGTGGCCTGCGCGGCATTATGGGCGTGGGCACCAACCGGATGAACAAGTACACGGTGGGGATGGCGACGCAGGGCCTTGCCAACTACATCCTCGGTCACGTGAAGGGGGAGAGGCTCTCTGTGGTGATTTCGTACGACAGCCGGAACAACAGCAAGGAATTTGCCCGCATCGCCGCGGACGTGATGTGCGCCAACGGAATCGACGTGGATATCTTCGACAACATCCGCCCCACGCCGGAGATGAGCTATGCCATCCGCAAGACCGGCGCCGTGGCGGGCATTATGATCACCGCCTCCCACAACCCCAAGGAATACAACGGCTACAAGGTCTCCTGGTCCGACGGCGGACAGGTCACCTCGCCCGTGGACAAGGAAATCGTCGCGGAAGTGGCGAAAATTTCCGATCCTTCCCAGGTGAAGTTCAAGGCGGACGTGCGCTGCGGCGAGATGCGCACGCTCGGCAAGGAGATGGACGACGCCTATCTGTCGGACCTGCTGTCCCTCTCCCTGAGCCCGGAAAGCGTGGCGCGCCACAGTGAGCTCAAGATCGTCTATACGCCCCTGCACGGCTGCGGCGTACGCCTGGTGCCGGAAATCCTTTCCCGCCTGGGCTTCAAGAACATCATCCACGTGCCGCAGCAGGATATCAGTGACGGCAACTTCCCGACGGTCGTTTCCCCCAACCCCGAAGAACCGGCCGCGCTGGAACTGGCCATCGCGAAGGCGGAAGAAACCGGCGCCGACCTGGTGCTGGCGACCGACCCCGATGCGGACCGTATGGGTATCGCCGTACGCGACGAGAGCGGCAAAATGGTGCTGATGAACGGCAACCAGACCGCGTCGATGCTGACCTATTACGCGCTGACCCGCTGGTCGGAACTCGGCAAGCTCGGCAAGGGCGGCTATGTGGTCAAGACGATCGTCACCACCGAACTCATCACCGATATCTGCAAGCGCTTCGACGTGCCGGTCTATAACGTGCTGACAGGCTTCAAATACATCGCTGAAGTGGTGAAGCGGCTCGAGGGCAAGGGACAGTTCATCTGCGGCGGCGAGGAAAGCTACGGCTTCAATATCGGCGAATTCGTCCGCGACAAGGACGCCCAGGTGAGTTGTATGATGATTGCCGAATGCGCGGCCTGGGCTGCCGACCAGGGGCTGACGCTCTGGCAGCTGATGCGGAAAATCTACCGGGAATTCGGTTACCGCAAGGAAGGGCTCGTGTCGCTCGTGCGCAAGGGCATCAGCGGCGCGCAGGAAATCCAGGCCATTATGGCGGACCTGCGCAACAATCCGCCGAAGGCCCTCTGCGGCTCTCCGGTGACGAAGGTCATCGACTATCTCGAGCCCGATAAGACCGGTCAGCCCTCCTCCAACGTGCTGCAGTTCTTCGATGAGGCCGGCGATGTCGTCTCCGTGCGCCCGTCCGGGACCGAACCGAAGATCAAGTTCTATTTCAGCGCCTGCGGCGACGATGCCGACGCCAAGATTGCGGCGCTCAAGCAACAGTTCGCCGCCTAGTGGAACGCAGCCCGCTTGTCATTTTCCGCGACGCCACCGTGATGAACGGAGAAATGGCGGTCGTGTACGGCCTGGAGATGACCATTCTCCCCGGAGAACTGGTGTACATCGTCGGGCGCGTGGGGACGGGGAAAACCTCCATCATCCGCACGATGATCGCTGAAAACCGCCTGGACAGCGGGACGGGGGAGGTCTGCGGGTATCCGCTGCAAAAACTCCGCAAGCGGGACATTCCCCGCCTGCGCCGCCGGGTGGGCGTGGTTTTCCAGGACTTCCAGTTGCTGATGGACCGCAGTGTAAGGGACAACCTTTCCTTCGTGCTGCGGGCGACGGGCTGGAAGGAAAAGGAACGCATCGACCGCCGGATCAGCGAAGTGCTCAAATCCGTGGGCATGGAAACCAAGGCGCACCGTATGCCGCACCAGCTTTCCGGCGGGGAGCAGCAGCGTATCGCGATTGCGCGCGCCCTGCTCAATTCCCCGGACCTGATCATCGCCGACGAGCCGACGGGAAACCTCGACGAAGAGACCGCCGAGGGCATCCTGCAGCTGCTCCGCCGCATCAATATCGAGAACAATACCGCCATTGTGATGGTGACGCACAACAAATCCATCGTGCAGCGCTATCCGGGCCGCGTCTTTGTCTGCGAAGGCGAGCGCTGCCGGGAAATCGGCGGAGAAGATATCCTGCGTATCGGCGATGACGATTTCTGAGCGCTATGCCGCCATCCTGGAGTATTTTACCCGGAACGTGCCGGTGGCGCAGTCCGAGCTGGATTTCCGTAATCCCTACGAACTGCTGGTAGCGGTGGTGCTTTCCGCCCAGTGTACGGACAAGCGGGTGAACCTGACGACGCCCGCCCTGTTCCGCCGTTTTCCGGATATGCCGTCCCTCGCGGCCGCGGACGTGGAAGAAGTGCGGGAACTGATCCGCAGCATTTCCTACCCGAACAGCAAGGCCGCTCACCTGGTGGAAATGGCACGGAAGTGCGTCGCCGAATTCGGCGGGGAAGTGCCGGGGACGGTGGAGGAACTGATGCGTCTGCCCGGCGTGGGGCGCAAGACGGCGAATGTCGTGGCGTCCATCGTGCACGGGGAGCCGGTCATCGCCGTGGATACCCACGTGTTCCGGGTGTCGCACCGGCTGGGGCTGTCGCGCGGCCGCACGCCCGATGCGGTGGAGCGTGACCTGGAACGGCATATTCCCGCGGAACTCCGCCCCATCGCCCACCACTGGCTAATCCTGCACGGAAGGTATGTCTGCACGGCCCGCCGTCCGGCCTGCGAAACCTGTCCGCTGCGTGCCTGGTGCCGCGAAAACGGCCGTAAAAATTCCACGGAAAATAGTTGACGGATTCAAAAGGATTTTGTATTTTTGTAAGATTTGAAAATCATTTGAAAATGCGCATCCGGACCACGATTCTTTCGCTGCTTTTCTTGCTCTGCACCCTGCCCCTGGGGGCCGGTCCCCTGAAGGTGGAGCGGGAGGCGCTGAACCTGTATCGCCAGGGCTTCTATTCGCAGGCGAGGCAGCTCTTCGAGCAGGCGCCCGAGAGCCCGCGCACCCGCGGGTATGCCCTGCTCTGCGCCATCCGCTGCCAGGCGTCGGACTATCCGGCGATGCTCTATGACTTCCGCCGGGACTATCCCGCCTCCGCCTTTGATTCCGAAATCAGCTTCCGCCACGCCCTGAACCTTTTCGACGAAGGGAAATATCCGCAGGCCGGCGCGGAACTGGGAAAGGTGGATCCGAAGGATATCGGCGAGTCCAATGTTCCCGAACTGATCTTCAAGCAGGGCTATTGCGCCTATGCGCTCGGCGATTATCCCGCCGCGCGGCGCAGTTTTGACGCGCTGGAACAGCGGCCCGTTTCCGCTTATGCCCCGGAGTCGCGCTTCCTGCTCGGCCTGATGGACTACACGGACGGGAATTTTGCTTCGGCGCGCGAACGCTTCCTGCAGGCGGCGGGAGACCCCCGGATCGGCGATATCGCCGCCTACTATGTGCTGGAATGCGAATTCCTGGAAGGGAATTACGCCTATGTCGCCAAGGAGGGCCCGGCGATGTTCCAGGCCGCTTCCGGCGAACGCCGCGCGCACCTGGCCCGTATGCTTTCCGAATCGCTGCTGGTCCGCGGCGAGGATGCGGCGGCCCGCGGTTATTTCGAAGAATACATCCAGGGTTCCACCGACATGTCCCGCTCCGACTGGTTCTATGCCGGCTCCGTGCTCTACGCCTCCCACGACTACAAGGGAGCGCTGGAGAACTACAAAAACATGACGGAGCGCAAGGATTCCCTGGGACAGATTGCCGAATACAATATGGCGGCGGCCAGCGTGGCGCTGCGCAACAACGTGGAGGCCCTGGAACACTACAAGGCGGCCGCGCAACTTGGGTGGCGCCCGGACATCCGCGAGGATGCCTGGTTCAATTACGCCAAACTCTCCTTCGACCTGAACAGGAGCACGGAGGGTTTCACGAGTTACATCAAGGAATACGGCACGGCGGTGCGCGGGGAACAGATTTATTCCTATATGGCGCTCTCCGCGCTGATCGACAAAGACTACGAGGGCGCTATCCGCGCCTATGACAATATCGACGAACTGAGCCCGGAACAGCAGCGCAACTATGTCAAGGCCAATTACCTGCGGGCCAACCAGCTGGCCGGCAGCGGCTCCTGGCGGCAGGCGGCTTCCTACTACAAGGCGGCCTCCTACTATCTGTCCAAGAATGACCGGCTGGGCCAGCTTTCCCGCTACTGGATGGCGGAATCCCTCTACCGCGGCGGCGACAATGAAGCGGCCCGCGTCCAGCTGACGGAGCTCTACAACTCTTCGGCGCTTGCCGGAACGGCCGAGGGCAGGCGGCTCGCCTACGATATCGCTTACTGCTACCTCCGCCAGGAGAACTGGCCGCAGGCGGCGAAATGGCTGGATACCTACAGCGCGGACCGGCGGGCGGAATTCCGTGAAGATGCGATGACCCGCCGCGCCGACTGCGATTTCGCACAGAAGGACTACAAGGCCGCCGTCAGCGCCTACCGCAAGGTGCGCGACGATTACGGTGCCGACGACAAGATTTACCCCTACTACCGCGAGGGCCTGGCCCTGGGACTGTTGGGGGACAAAGCGCAAAAGGCGGCGGCGCTCGCCCCGGTACTCCGTGCCCCGGCCGATGCGCCCCTCTACAGTGACGCGCTCTATGAACTGGCCTCCACCTGGAGCGAAATGGGGCGTTACAAGGATGCCCAGCAGGCCTTCGAAAAGCTGTGCGCGGAGACAAAGGACAGTGTCTTTGTGGCTAAAGGCCGGCTCGCCTTGGGAATGGCCTGCCGCAATGCCGGCGATGAACTGAAGGCCATCGAACACTACCGCGCCGTGGTGCGCGCCTTCCCGGGCACCGAATATTCCGAGAGCGCGCTGATGGCCGTGGAATCCATTTACCGGGCCCGGAAGCAGCCGGAAAAATACCTGGAGTTCGTGGAGAAGGAGAAAGTGGCCGCCGAGGAGGTGGACAAGGCGCAGATGTATTTCAATACCGCCGAGCAGGTCTTTCTGAACGGCAATTATGCGCAGGCCATCGCCCTGTTCCAGAAGTATCTGGCCGAATGGGAGGGGAGTGCGCAGGCACCGCTTGCGCTCTTCTATATCGCCGAAAGCCAGCGTCAGCTCGGACTCAGGGAGGAAGCCTGTGACGCTTATGCGAAGGCGCTTTCCGGGGCTCCGGACGCTTCCTTCGCCGAAAATGCACGCGTGAATTATGCCGCGCTGCTCTATGCGATGGAACGCTTCGGCGAGGCCTATACCGTCTATTCGGACCTGCTCCGCCTCTCGCGTTTCCCGGAGAACAAGACGCTCGCGCAGTTGGGGAAGGCCCGTTCCGCGTATAAGGACCGCAACTGGAATGCCGCGGTCGAAGACGCGCAGGCGGCCCTCGACGAGGGAAAGGCCGATGCGGCCGGCGTGCGTGAACTGCGCTACATCAAGGCGAAGTCCCTGCTGGCCCTCGAGCGCCGCACAGAGGCCCTGGCGCTGCTCGAACTGCTCGCGAAGGAACCGGCGACGGCGCAGGGTGCCGAGGCGACGTACCTGCTCCTGCAGGACCGTTACGACAGCGGCCGCTTCGACGGCATCGCCGATGCGGTCTATGCCTTTGCCGAGCAGGCGCCGGACCAGAGCTACTGGCTGGCACGGGCCTATATCGTGTTGGGCGACACTTTCGCCGCCCAGGGAAAGCCTGATTTTGCGAAAGCGATTTTCGAAAGCATACTCGAGGGGTATGAGTCCGGCCCGGAAGACGGACTGCGGGAAATGGTGAAGCGCCGGCTCGCCGCATTGTAGGAGGAAGGAAGATGAAAAAAGCCTGTCTTGCCCTTTTGGCGCTCCTTGCCTTTGTGCAGGCGCACGCCCAGAACCTCGACCAGAAGGTGGAGGTGACCAACACCTACGTCTCGTCGGCGGGAACTTTCCTGAAGGCGGAGCAGCCGCTCGCGCTGCCCGATTCGGTCACTCGCTTCGATTACCGTTTCGATTACAGTTCCTTCGAGACCCCGTACAAGGGCGCCTACGAATTCAAACCCTACCTGGTGAAACTGCGCCCCCTGCCTTCCGCGCAGGATGCGAAGCGCCTGTATCTGCGCGCCGATGCCGGCTGGACCCTGCATCCGTCGCTGCACGCGCTCTGGACACCGGTGGACAGCGCCCGCTACAGCGTCAATGTGTACAACGACTTCGACGGCTACTACGGCAAATGGCTGAACCTGGACAAGGGGCTCTTGCCGGACGGCGGCACCCGGACGGGTTACGCCTTCAGCGAGTCGCTCGGCGCTTCGGCGGCGGTGCGTTTCCGGAAAATGGACCTCAGTGCGAAGGCGGGCTATGACGGCATCTTCGCCGAGACGGCGCCCGGCTTCCATTCCGCGGCCTTCGATGCCGCCCTGGCCGGACACGAAGACCTGCCCTTCCCCTGGAAGGCGGCGGTGGATTACCGTTACGGTTACGACAATATGGGCGACGGCGCCTGGCTGCATATCAATTCCGTGAAGGCCAGCGGCAGTTTCACCGCCCAGTTCAAGCGCCGTTACTACATCTATGTGGACTTGCTCGCCGATATGGAGTTCTACTCCGGAACGGCCGCCGGAAACTACAGGATGCACTTCGACATCACGCCCTACGGAATGATTTACAAGGGCAACTGGGATTTTCGCCTGGGATTCCGTATGGGGTATGCGTTCAATCACGTGAACGAAGCCGGAACCTTCCGCGTCTTCCCTTCCTGCGAGGCGGCCTACAACCTCCCGGATGCGTCCCTGCGGGTGTTCGCCGGGGCGGACGGCGGTTACGATGCGGACCGTTACATCGACCGCAAACGCTGGGATCCCCACTACACCTACGCCTGGGCGCAACCGGAATGCACGGCCCGTACCGTCGACGCCTACGCCGGCCTGCAGGGCGGGATCGGAAAGCATTTCCATTATGCGCTGCGCGGCGGTTACGCGCGCTATGTGCACCGCCCCTTCGCCTCGGCGATGGACTGGTACGCGGGCGCGATGCCCGGCCTGGTCTATACGACGGCGGCCGAGGGCTATATTTCCCTGAAACTGAACTGGGACTGCGATTTCCTGGATGTGGACGGCGGTTTGGAGTTCCGGAAACTGGCGGAAAAAGTGAGCACGGAAGCGCTCGATCCGGCGATGTTCTCCGGCAGCCTGCGCGCTGTGTATAACTACCGGAAACGGGTATATGCGGGCCTGTGGTTCGAGGGCGAGACCTCGCGTTCCACCACCCTGACGGGCTTCTACGAGCCGGTGGCGGTGAAGGTGCCCGGCTGGGCGGATCTCGGCGTGATGCTCGAATACCGGCTTACGCCCGCCTGGGGCCTGCGCTTCCAGGCCGGCAACCTGCTCGGCAGCCCGCTCCGCAAATACTCCCCGTATTTCGTCGAAAACGGCCGCAGTTTTTCTTTGGGTTTAACTTTGATATTATAGTAAAGAAATATGATTGAAAAGGAAGAAATGAAATTGGCGGAAGAACAGTATTCCGCTGGCAGTATTCAGGTTCTGGAGGGCCTGGAAGCGGTGCGCAAGCGCCCTTCGATGTACATCGGCGACATCTCCGAACGCGGCCTCCATCACCTGGTCTATGAAGTGGTGGACAACAGTATCGACGAGGCGATGGGCGGCTTCTGCGACACCATCGACGTAACGATTCTCCCGGACAACTCCATCCGCGTACGGGACAACGGCCGCGGCATCCCGACGGGCATGCATCCCAAGGAGCACCGCTCCGCACTGGAGGTCGTACTGACGGTCCTGCACGCCGGCGGAAAGTTCAGCAAGAACAGTTACAAGGTGTCCGGCGGTCTGCACGGCGTGGGCGTCTCCTGCGTGAACGCGCTCTCCGACCTGCTGGAAGCCGAGGTGCACCGCGAGGGACAGATTTTCGTCCAGCGCTATTCGATGGGCAAACCCATCACGCCCGTGGAGGTCGTCGGCGAATGCGACGACACCGGCACCATCATCACCTTCCATCCCGACGCGACGATTTTTACCCAGACGATTGTCTATAAGTACGATACGCTGGCCGCGCGCCTGCGGGAACTGTCTTTCCTCAACAAGGGCATCCGCATCACGCTGACCGACGAACGCGAGGTGGTGGACGAGTACAAGACCGACGAGAACGGCGACTCCAAGCCCACGGGCAAGAAGGTGTTCCGTTCGGATGTCTTCTTCTCCGAAGAGGGCCTCAAGGAGTTCATTACCTACCTGGATGCCGGCGCGCAGAAACTCATTCCGGACGCCGTCTGCATCAGTTCGGACAAGATTATCCCCATAGATATCGCCCTTCAGTACAATACCGGCTACACGGAGAAGATTTACTCCTACGTCAACAATATCAATACGATAGAAGGCGGTACCCACCTGCAGGGCTTCAAAATGGGCCTTTCGCGCTCCCTGAAGAACTATGCGGACCGCAACAAACTGTTGGAGAAGGCGAAGGTGGAACTGGCGCCCGAGGACTTCCGCGAGGGCCTGACCGCCGTGATTTCCGTGAAGGTCGGCGAGCCTCAGTTCGAGGGACAGACCAAGACCAAGCTCGGCAACCCCGAGGTGACTTCCGCCGTGTCCCAGGCCACTTCCGCCGCGATGGACGCCTATCTGGAAGAGCATCCCAAGGAGGCGAAGATGATCATCGACAAGATCGTGCTGGCCGCTACGGCGCGCGCCGCCGCCCGCAAGGCGCGGGAAATGGTGCAGCGCAAGACCGTGATGACCGGCGCCGGCATGCCCGGCAAACTGGCCGACTGCTCCGAGAACGATCCGGAAAAGTGCGAAATCTTCCTCGTGGAGGGCGACTCCGCAGGTGGAACGGCCAAGCAGGGCCGCGACCGCCGCATCCAGGCCATCCTGCCGCTTCGCGGTAAGATCCTCAATGTGGAAAAGGCTGCCGACGGCCGCGCCTTCGACAGCCAGGAAATCCAGAACATCTACACGGCGCTCGGCGTGCGCGTGGCCCAGGAAGACGAAAGCGGCGAGAAGCATATGGACCTGAGCCGCCTGCGCTATCACAAGGTGGTGATCATGACCGATGCAGATGTGGACGGCAGCCACATCGCCTGCCTGATCCTGACCTTCTTCTTCCGCTATATGTTCGACCTTATCAAGAACGGCTATGTCTATCTGGCTACGCCGCCGCTCTATCTGGTCAAGAAGGGCAAGGAGGAGATTTACTGCTGGACCGAGGAGCAGCGCGAAGAAGCGGCGCTCAAGCTGGGCAAGGGTTCCGACAAGGGCTATACCATCCAGCGCTACAAGGGTCTGGGTGAGATGAGCGAGGAACAGCTTTGGCAGACGACGATGGATCCCGCCCGCCGGCGCCTGCGCCAGATTACCATCGAGAATGCCGCCCAGGCGGAGCGGACCTTCTCCATGCTGATGGGGGACGACGTACCGCCCCGCCGCCAGTTCATCGAAGAAAATGCACATTACGCCAATATTGATGCCTAATTTTTAACACTATGATGTTGGATATTTTTGACCGGATTACGCGTGACAGCGGCGGTCCTATCGGCCAGTATTTCGAGCAGGGTTTCGGTTATTATATGTATCCCCGCCTGGAAGGGGAACTGGGCCCGCATATGACCTTCAACGGCACACCGGTGCTGAACTGGAGCCTCAACAACTACCTGGGGCTGGCCAATCACCCGGCGGTGCGCAAGGCGGATGCCGAAGCGGCCGCGCAGTGGGGCCTCGCCTATCCGATGGGCGCCCGTATGATGAGCGGCCATACGCGCTATCACGAGCAGCTGGAGCAGATGTTCGCGAAATTCGAACAGAAGGAAGACGCCTTCCTGTACAATTTCGGCTACCAGGGCATCGTCTCCACCATCGATGCGCTCACCTCGCGCCACGACGTGATCGTCTATGACGCCGAGTGCCACGCCTGCCTGCTGGACGGCATCCGGCTGCATATCGGCAGCAAGTACAAGTTCCGCCACAACGATATGGCGGACTGCGACAAGATTCTCACCAAGGCCTGCGCCGAGGCGGAGGCCAACGGCGGCGGCGTCCTCCTGATTACCGAGGGCGTGTTCGGCATGACCGGCGCGCTGGGCAAGCTCGACGAAATCGTGGCCCTGAAGGCGAAACACAAGTTCCGCATCCTGATTGACGATGCCCACGGCTTCGGCCTCCTGGGTGCGCACGGACGCGGCACCTCCGAGCACTTCGGCGTGATGGACGGCATCGACCTCTATATCGGCGCGTTTGCCAAGAGTATGGCGTCTATCGGCGGATTCGTGGCGGGTCCGCATTCCATCATCCATTACCTGCGCTTCAACATGCGCTCGCAGATGTATGCGAAGAGCCTGCCGATGCCGCTCGTGATGGGCAACATCAAGCGGATGGAAATTATCGATTCTCCCGAGGGGGACGACCTGCGGGCCAAGTGCTGGGCCGTTACCCACGCCATCCAGGACGGCTTCCGCGCCGAAGGTTTCGATATCGGCGAGGCCCAGGCCTGCGTGACGCCCGTGCATATCAAGGGCGGCGTAGCCCAGGCGACGAAAATGGCCAAGGACCTGCGCGAGAATTTCCGCATCTTCTGCTCCATCGTCATCTATCCCGTCATCCCGAAGGGAATGATCATCTTCCGTATCGTCTGCACGGCTGCGCATACGATGGAGGACGTGAAATATACGCTCGACGCCTTCAAGGAAATCCGCCGCAAGCTCGACGCCGGCGAATATGACGGCGAAGATATCGCCGCGATGAAAATCGATTGATGGACGGGAAGGTAGTCATTGTGACCGGAGCGAGTTCCGGCATCGGCCTGGCGACCGCCCGCGTCTTCGGCGCAAAGGGGGCGAAAGTGGTCCTTGCGGCCCGCCGGCTTGAGCTGCTGGAACAGTTGGCCCCGTCGGTGGCCCCGTCGGACCGGGTGCTCTGCGTGGCCTGTGACGTCACCCGCGAAGAAGATTGCCGCGCCCTGGTGGAAAAGACCGTGGCGCGCTTCGGCCGCATCGACGTCCTGGTGAACAACGCGGGCATCTCGATGCGGGCGATGTTCCGCGACCTGGACCTGAAGGTGCTGCATTCGCTGATGGACGTGAATTTCTGGGGGACGGTGAACTGCTCCAAGGCGGCCCTGCCGTACCTGCTGGAAAGCAAGGGCTCCCTGGTGGGCGTGATTTCCATTGCCGGCTATTCCGCCCTGCCCGCCCGGAGCGGCTATTCCGCCTCCAAGTACGCGGTGCGCGGCTTCCTGGACACCCTGCGCATCGAATATCTGAAGGACGGCCTGAACGTGCTGGTGTTCGCGCCGGGCTATACCGCGTCGAACGTGCGCAACGCGGCGCTGACCGCCGACGGCTCCCCGCAGGGGGATACGCCGCTCGATGAAGGCAAACTGATGAGCGCCGAAGCCTGCGCCGAAAAGCTCTACAAGGCGGTCCTGCACCGCCGTTCGCAGGTGACCCTCACGGCCCTGGGCCGCCTGACGGTGCTCTTCCACCGGCTCTTCCCGCGCCTGACCGACCGTATGACCTATTCCTTTATCGCCCGGGAGGCGGGAAGTCCGTTCCAATGAGAAAAAAGCTGAAAATCATCTTTTCTCTCGCCCTCGTGGCGGTGCTGCTGGTGCTGGTGATGCCCCGCAGCGCCAATTTCAGTTATCAATATGCCAAAGGGGCTGTATGGACGAACGAGACGCTGACGGCGCCCTTCGATTTTCCGGTGCTCAAGACGGCGGACCGTCTGTCGAAGGACCGGGAAGCGGCGGTGCAACAGGTCGTCCCGGTGTTTACCGTGGACCGCGACGCGCAGAAGCGCGGGCTGCGGAGCCTCGGCGCCCTGCGTTTCCCCGGAGATACGCTCCTGCGGGGCATTTTGCTCGAAGAGGCGGAAAAGGTCTATGCGCTGGGGGTGACGGGCAATGACATTTATGTCCCGTACCTGCACGGCGCTGCGCCGGAAGTGATTTTCGTCCGCCGGGGCAATCGGGCGGAAAAATTGCCCCTCGCGGAGCTCTATACCCCGAAGAGTGCGGGGAATGCGGTTTTCGACGCGGTCTGCGCCCGCCTTCCGCGCATCCCTGCGGATTCGATGCTCGTCGCGGCCGGCTATACCTTCCTGCTGGAACCGAACCTGGCGTTCGACCCGCAGGAGACGGCGCTCGCCATCGATGATGCCGTTTCCGGCGTTCCCACCACATCCGGCTATGTGCACGCCGGACAGGTGATCGTATCGACGGGAGAGCTGGTGACGGAAGAGCTGGAGCAGGTGCTGGATTCCTACAAGGCGGAGTATGAGAACAATGTGTCCTACTCCGGCCCCATCGCCTGGCAGTGGGCGGGCAATTCGATCATTGCCGTGCTGCTGGTGCTGATTCTGTTCTTTGCCATTTACTACACGAACCCGACCATTTTCTCGGACAGCCGTTTCCCTTACCTGCTGCTGGTGTTCCTGATGACGGCGGTGGGGACGCTCGCCGTGCAGCAGCACTATCCCCGCTATATTTACGCGGTGCCTTTTACCCTGGCGGCGCTGTATCTGCAGGCCTTTTTCAGCGAACGGCTGATTTTCGCCGTGTATATGGTCTGTCTGCTGCCGCTGCTGGTGTTCGCGCGCTCCGGGGTGGTGCTTTTCGTGATTTACCTCTTCGCCGGCGCGGTTTCGCTCTACAGTTTCCGCTACTACAACCGCAAGTGGAAGCAGTTCATTTCGGCGATGATTACCTTCGCCGCGCTCTCTCTTTCCTTTGCGGGATTCTGGCTGTCGGATCTGGTGGAGGGGACGCTCTGGCGTGTGTTCGCGCAGTTCTTTTTCTCGTCGATGGCGGCGGTGATGTTCTATCCGCTGATTTACCTTTTCGAGAAGATTTTCAACCTGGTCTCCAATTCGCGCCTGCGCGACCTGGTGGATAGTTCCAATTCGCTGCTGCGGCGCCTGGAGCGTGAGGCCCCGGGGACCTATCACCACAGCGTCCAGGTGCGTCACATGGCTTCGGCGGCAGCGCGGGCCATCGGCGCCAATCCCTTGTTGGTCAGTGCGGGAGCGATGTATCACGATATCGGTAAAATCAAGAACCCCACCTGTTTTATCGAGAACGAATCCCTCCTGCAGCAGGGGGACGGGCCGCGCTATCACGACGGCCTGAGCCCGCAGCAGAGCTCGCGCGACATCATCCGCCACGTGGCGGACGGCGTGGAAATCGCCCGCGAGCACGCCCTGCCGCAGGTTATCATCGACTTTATCCTGACGCACCACGGCACCACCGTGACGCGCTATTTCTATTCGAAATTCCTGGCCGCCGGGGGAAATCCCGCCGAACGGGAGGCCTTTACCTATCCCGGCGTTCCGCCCAAGACCAAGGAGCAGGTCATCCTGATGCTCTGTGATACCGTAGAGGCGGCTTCGCGCAGCCTCAAGGCCTCCACGCCTGCCGAATACTCGGCCTTTGTCGAGGAACTGGTGGGGGAGAAGAGCGGCAGCGGTCAGTTCGCCCAGTCCGAGATTTCCATCAAGGATATGGACACGGTCAAGGAAGTCATCAAGTCCTGGCTCCTGCGGGAATTTCACGAAAGGGTCGCTTATCCGAAAAACAAATCAAACCTTAAATAAGTATTATGAACATTTCTGAGAAGAAAATCGACGATCTCAACCTGGAGTTGAGCCTGAAGATTGAGGCGGCGGATTATGCGGAGCCGCTTGACAAGAGGTACAGGGAACTGAAGCACAAGTCCGAATTCAAGGGCTTCCGAAAGGGCATGGCCCCGATGTCGCTCATCAAGAAAGTCTATGGCGACCAGGTCCTTTCCGAAATCCTCAACCGCGTGGTAGGAGAGCAGCTGGACGGCTACATCACCGACAAGAAGCTCCGTATCCTGGGCGAGCCGCTGCCTTCTGAGAACCAGCCGGAAAACGACTGGAAGGAAGGGGCGGACTTTACCTTCGTCTTCGACCTGGGGCTTTCCCCGGAGGTCAGCGTCGAGGTGGTGAAGGAGGATGTGATTCCTTCCTATAAGATTACCGCCGATGCCGCCGAAAAGAAGAAGATGGTGGAGAATTACAAGGAGTACTGGTCCAAGAAAAAGGACGCGGAGCCCAAGACCGACGAGGAAATCGAGAAAGAGGTGAGCGAGAACCTGGCGCGTCAGTATGAGAACGAGGCTTCCTGGCGGCTGTCGAAGGACATCCGCGAATTCTATGTGCAGAAGTCCGGCATCGCCCTGCCCGAAGCGTTCCTCAAACGCTGGCTCACGGCCGCGAACAAGGAGAAATTCAGCGCCGAGGAAGTGGAGAAGCAGTTCCCCGGTTTCCTGGAGGACCTGAAGTGGCAGCTGGTGCGCGGCACCCTGATGAAGAACTTTGACCTGAAGGTGGAAGAGGCGGACCTCAAGGCGGCCGCCGAAGCCTATGTCCGTTATCAGTACGCGATGTACGGGATGACCGAACTTCCGCAGCAGATGCTGGATGAGACCGTGGCGAACATGATGCAGGACCGCAGCCAGATTTCCAACCTGGTGGAGCAGGTGGAGGATAACAAAGTGATGGACAAAATCAAAGAGACCGCCACGCTCAAACCCAAGAAAATTTCTTCCGCAAAGTTCAGAGAACTTTAGTCGCATCTTGACAGGATTCTTTCACGGGTTGGGAATTTTCTTATACCCGTGATTTTCTTTTTTGCATAGCTTTGTCCCTGTAGTAGTAACACTGGAACAAAGCTTTGCTTATGATACACAACAAACTTCTGGGCGGGGTCCTGCTTCTTGCGGCGGGCCTTGCATTTTCTTGCGCCAGGACGGAAGAGACCGGGGTGGAAGGCGAAAGCGTTTCGCTGCATCTGGTCTCCGCGTCCGGCGAATTTTCCAAGACATGGCTCGACCTCTCCGGGGGCGGTGCCACCTTGCCGGTGTACTGGTCGGACGGGGACCGCGTCTCCGTCAACGGCGTAGGTTCTTCTGCGCTTTCCATCGGCCGGGGAGAAAAAGTTTCCGAGGCGGATTTCAAAGTCCGTAACGTGGAGGCTCCCTTCCATCTGCTTTATCCGGCGGAGTCCTGCTCTTCCTACAGTGCAGGCGGCGTGATGGGGGTCCGCATTCCCGATCATCAGGCGTGGGAGGGGAGTAGCTTTGCCTGCCGTTCCGCGCTCCTCTACGGTTATGCGGAAAATGCGGAGCAGCGCATCGAGCTGAAGAACCTCTGCGGCGCCGTCCGCGTGACGCTCAAGGACGCGCTGGGGCTGAATGTGATCCAGGCCCTTACGCTGACATCACTGGGAAGCGAGCCGATTTCCGGCGACTTCTCGCTGGATGTCAAGTCCGGCGCCTTGACGGCGGTCAGCGGCAGTGGGGTCCTGACGATGGATTTCCCCGAGGGGGGCGTAACCCTTACCCCGGACGGGCAGGACTTTATCTTTGCGGTTCCGGCCGGGACCTATCCTTCCGGCTTCGGCCTGCGCTTCGTCGATGCCGCCCGTCGCGTGCTCAAGTGCTACTGGCTGCGTGCGGCGGAAGGGGCGGAAGCGGGCGTGACCCTGCGTCCCGGCGCCCTGGTCTCCTTCGAGGCGATGGAATATGTGCCCGGCGCGCGGGAAATCACCAGCGCGGAAGACTGGAGCGACTTTGCGGCGGCCTGCAATGCCGGTGACCTCTCCGAGTGGACCGACAAGAACGGCGTCGTGAGCATTACCGCCGATTTTACCGCCGCCTCCCTGACCCCGCTGGCGAATTTTGACGCCATCCTCGACGGCGGCGGCCATACCGTCACCCAGACCGCAGGCACCCTGCCGCTCGTCACCAACCTCAGCGGCACCGTGCGCAACCTCACCCTGGCGGGCAGCAATACGCCCGCCGATCCCGGGACGGCCGGTGCGGCCGTGTTCGTGAGCGTCCTGCAGGCCGGCGGAGCGATCGAGAACTGCGTCAACAAGACTGCCGTTTCGCACTCGGGTGCGGTCAAGACCATCGGCGGCGCCTTTGCCCGTACAATGGCGGGCGGCCGTATCGTGGACTGCACCAACGAAGGCGCCCTGAACCTGAAGGTCGATATTTCCAGCGCCGAATACGCCTTTGCGGCCGGCGGTATCGTGGGTACCTTCCTGAAGCCCACGGAGTGCGGCCTGATTCGCGGCTGCAAGAATACCGGAGCGGTCAACTGCACGATCATCAAGCCGGCGGGCACCTCCGCCAGCTGCCAGTATGAAGGCTTCGGCGGCATCATCGGTACGGTCATCGACGGAAAGGAGGATATCTTCCTTGCCATTGAGAACTGCACCAACGAGGCGGACGTGACCGTGACCTACAGCACGGCGCCTACCGCCACCCACGCCACCATTTCCGGCGTCGGCGGCATCCTGGGCATGGCCATCGTCCTCAACAACACGGGGATGCTGCCCTGGTATTATTCTCCTTCGACGCGTCCTACGCCGGCCAATGAGGATTGTGTGTATATGACCCTGAGCGGCTGCGTCAACCGGGGCAATGTCCACAGCGACATCATTTCCACCTGTTCTTCCGACGATGCGACCAAGGCCTTCTCGGGCGGTATCGCCGGCGTGCTCAACGGCCGCAGCGCCGCACACATTACGGTGGACAATTGCGAGACCTACGGAACGGTCATCCCCCACGAGTTCAAGTACTCCCGTTCGGCCCTCTCCGCTGCGGCGGGCGGCCTCTGCGGGATGGCGGCCTATGTGGAATTCACGAACTGCATCGTCAAGAGTTCGCAGGTAGGTACGCTCAAGCGCCAGAATTATGCGGCGGCGGGCGCCATCGCTTATCCGATGGCCACGTTCAAACTGGAGAACTGTAAGATCTTCGCTGATGTCAAGCACATCCGCACGACCAACTATACCGAAGGCAACTACGCCCTCGGTTTCAGCCTCTCCACCCGGAAGAATACCGAAGGCGGTACCTATCCCGGCATCCTGAAACTCGAAGGCAGTTCCGTGACCGGATCCTCCTTCGGCGGAAGCCTGGAATTCAACACGACGCCGGTGGCCTACAATGCGACCAGCACGCCGTCCGCGGACAAGAAAGAGGAAGTGACCGCTTCCACTTTCGCCTCCTGGATCGCGTCGCCGTCCTTCTTTGTCGATGCCAGCATCGCGTCGCGGGTAACCATCGACGGCAATACTTACTGGGACGGAAATTAACCCTGTAGATGCGTATGAAAAAGTTTTTCTATATCCTTTGCATCGCGCTGCTTGCGGCAGCCTGCAAAAAGACCGATGACGGTAAGGACATCGACCGCAGCGGTTATACCCTTTTCGCCGTGGATACCGAGGAGATCGAACTGGTGCCCGGCGAGCGCGTTTCCGATACCTGGAAGGCGGGCGACCGGCTCAGCGTCTTCGGAATGACGCAGGGGGACAATGTTCCCTACGAGCTCAAGCGTTCCGGTATCGGTGCGCGGGAAGCTACCTTCTACGGTCCTGTCGTCAAGGGCAGTGTCCTGGCCACCTTCCCTTATTCGGCGGGCCTGGCGCTCGACGGGGACAAAATTCCCTTCACGCTCCCTTCCTGGCAGGGGTACGACGCTTCTGCGGGCAACGCGGCCTGGTTCCGCAGCAATTGCCCCTCCACCCTCGCCACGTCCGAGGCAAACGGGAGTGTCCTGCATTTCCTGTATCCCGCCGGTCTGCTGGCGGTCCAGATCCGCTTCGACGAGCCGGTGTACGTTACCGAAATGACCCTGGAGGCCAACCGGGGCATCTCCGGGCGTATGCTCTATGGCCAGGACGGTACCGTCACCCCTTCGGCCGTGGCGGCGCAGCAGATTTCCCAGGATCTCGGCGGTGAGGCTGTTCCTTCGCTTGTCGACGGGAACTACAGCACCTTCCGTTTCGTGCTTCCCCCCGCGGAGTATGCGGCCGGCAGCCTGATGCTGCGGGTTTCCACCACGGAGGAGAAATTCTCCGTCTCCCTTCCGGCCATGACCGTGAAACGGGTGGCGGGCAGCGACTTCGCCGTGGCCTCCGTGCAGGTGGGCACTTCACTCATCCCGGTCTTCACGGGCGAAAACGGATACCTTGAATAATGTCAGCTATGAAAAAGATAGGATTGATTCTTGCGCTTGCCGCCCTTGCCGCCGTGTCCTGTACCTCCGGCAAGGACGCCTACAAGCCGGGCCGCAAGGTCGGTGAGATTTATGTCACCGCCCAGAGCGGCGCAAAAACCGTATTGGTTTCCCTGGAGGGCCTGTGGCGCGTGATTCCCCGGGAAGGATGGATGAGCACGGACGTGAACGGGCGTGAGGGCGAAGGCGCCTTCACCGTTTACTACGGCTCCAACGAATCCGACTTTGTGCAGACGAACGCGACCCGCCGCGGTGCCCTCGTACTCCAGAACCTCAAGACGATGGTGGCGGATACCTTGTATATTATCCAGCAGGGGACGCCCGACGGCACCGAGTACAGCAGTGCACCCCAGGATTCCTATGTGGAATTCATCGATACGCCGCTGACCCGCGTAGAGGCCGTGTACGCCAATATCCGCGGCTGCACCAACCTGCATGAGGTGGCGGAAAAAATCAGTGGTTCTTCCGCGCAGCTCTTCTTCCTGACCCTGGATGAAGAGTCGGCCGCCCAGTTCGTAGCCACCTATACGCTTACCTGGACGTCCATTTTGCGTCACAGGGGTCTGGTCATCGTGAACAAGAGCAGCCTGCCGATAGGTGCCACCCTGTCCGGCGATGCGCCGGCGCACCTCAGCCTGGAACTGGACGGCATTGCCTGGCAGGTGGCGGAGTTTGACGCCGAGGCGGCTGCGCTGCCCCAGGTAATGGCCCTGCTGGAAAGTGGGTTCAATCGTCCCGAAGCCGGTGCCAAATGGGTCATCGGCGGTTCCTTCTATTATTTGAGCGTGATGGAGGCGGGTTATCCTGCGACCCCGTCCTGGTATCCTTCGGATCCGGACGACGAGGTGTTCCTCGCCGACATCTATGCCCAGACCAACAACCTCACCGACTGCATCTGGATGTCCCTGCGCGGGTACAATCCCACCTGGACCCTGGGTGATCGCAGTTGGCGGGCCGACTATGTCTATGCCTCCAACCAGGTGTGGAACGCCGCCGTGGATGTGCGCCTGCTTGACGCCCCCGTATCCGGCGCATCGCACAAGGCTGTCCGCCTGACCATTAAATACTGAGAAGCTTATGAAAATGAATCTCAAAATAGTTATTGTCCCCGCCCTGCTTTTCCTGGGCACCGTCGCCTTCGCGCAGAAGATGACGGTCAAGGGTGTGGTGAAGGACGAGACCGGTCAGCCGCTCGCCGGAGCCGCCGTTATGGACAAGAATAACACCAAGAACGGCGTGGTGACCGACATTGACGGTAAGTATTCCATTTCCGTCGACAAGAACGGCGTCCTGGAATTCAACTTCCTCAGCTACAAGCCGAGGCTGGAAACGGTGAACGGACGTTCCGTCATCGACGTGCAGCTGGAACCGGCTTCGACCGTCCTGGAGACCGCCGTCGCCATCGGTTACGGTACGTCCAAGAAGGGTGACCTGACCGGCGCCGTGTCCGTCGTGGCCGTGGAAGATTTGCAGGAGGCGCCCGTGAACTCCATTGCGGAGGCCCTGCAGGGCCGTATCGCCGGTGCGGACATCGTCTCCGGTTCCGGCGAGCCCGGGCAGAGCACCAGCATCCAGATCCGCGGTGCGCGTTCCATCAGCGCCGGCAACGAACCGCTCATCGTCGTGGACGGTGTGCTGGATGCGGTCAGCAGCCTGGATGACATCAATCCCGCCGATATCGTGAGCATTTCCGTCCTGAAGGATGTCAGTTCGACGGCCATCTACGGAGCGCGCGGTGCCAACGGCGTAATCCTCGTGACCACGGACCACAAGAAACCCAAGGATGCGTCCTTCAAGGTGACCTTGAACAGTTCCACCGGTTTTTCGCACATCGCCGGGTCGCTGGACATCATGAACGCGCAGGAATATGCCACCTGGCAGAATATGGTGGCCGCCCAGCGCAGTTCCACCCTGAAGAATACGCCCGCTACGGAAGGTTCCGCCTGGCCGTTCCCCGATCCGTCAAGTCTCGGTGCGGGAACGGACTGGGTCAAGGTCCTGAGCCAGATCGGTATCTATGACAACCAGTCGCTCAACATTACGGGCGGCGACGGCAAGACCCATTATTATATAGGTGCCGGTTTCAACTACAACCGGGGCGTGGTCATCGGCCAGGAATACAAGCGTTATACCCTGCGTACCTCCTTCGACACCCGCCTGGGCAAGGTGGTGCGTATCGGCGCCCGCGTGAACGTGGTCTATTTCGACGTGGACCGCACCAACGCGATGGTGTCGGGTACCAATACCAGCGCCGCCATCTACATCAGCCCGCTGCTGGACACCTCGAGCACCTGGAACCGTTATTCCTACGACGACGACCAGGGCGCGGTCTTCAATAACCCCTATATCTCCGCGAAGAACGTGAAGAACAAGGCGGACAAGTGGAATCTCAACCTCGTTCCCTGGATTGAACTAAACATCACGAAGGGCCTGGTCCTCAAGTCCAGTTTCTCCTTCACCCGGCAGAACGACCTTTCCTACACCTATTCGCCTTCGTTCATGCCCGTGGCCGCCGCCCGTCAGCAGGGTGGACGTGCGACGCGCAGCGTCTACGACGAGCAGCGCCTGCTCAGCGAAACCACCCTCACCTACAAGAAGACGGTCAAGCGCGACCACAACTTCGAGGCGGTGGCGGGATTCACCACCGGCCAGACCATCCGGGACAACCAGTATGTCGCCGGAACGGGCTATATCAACGACGCCACGCTCTACCACGATATGACTGCAATCATGAACACCACCAACCTGTACTCTTCGTCCTATCGCTACAAGAAGACGACGATGTCCGTGCTGGGGCGTTTCAATTACAACTACAAGCGCCGCTATTACCTGACGCTGACCGCCCGCGCCGATGCCGCCTCCAACTTCTCCGAAGACAACAAGTGGGGCTTCTTCCCCGCCGCGGCCTTCCGCTGGTCCATTATGAACGAACCGTGGATGAAGAAGTCGCACTGGGTGAACGACCTCTCCCTGCGTGCCAGCGCCGGCCGGAGCGGAAATGACGCCATCAGCAGCTACCTCTCCATCGCCACCATCGCGACGAACCAGGGCTCCTGGTACTTCGGGGATCGTTTCCTGCTGGCGACGATGCCTTCCCGCCTGGCGAACAGCCACCTGACCTGGGAAACCACCGACGCGTACAACATCGGCTTCAACTTCTCCGGCTGGCGTTCGCGCGTGTCCGTCGAGGTGGACGCCTACTATTCCAAGACGAACAACCTGCTCCTGAGTGTGCGCAACTCGCAGGTGACGGGTTACGACTCCTACTTCGACAACATGGGTACCACCCGCAATATCGGTATCGAGTTTACCCTCAACACGAAGAACGTCAAGAGCCGCAATTTCGAGTGGAACACGGCTTTCACGATTTCGCACAATGACCAGAAGGTCGTCGATTCCGGTGCGGGCGACGAGGTGGTTCCCACCTATATGAACCCCCGCAACTCCACGCAATACCTCTACGGCTACAAGACCGGTTACCCGGTGAACGCCCTTTGGGGTTATCAGCGGGCCGGTATCTGGCACAACCAGGACGAAATCGAACGCAACAAGATTACGCACACCTACGTGTCCACCATCGCCGACGGTTCCAACGGATCCAACGTGGGCCGCACCCGTTTCCTGGACGTGAACGGTGACGGTATGCTGGACCAGAACGACGTGGTGTACCTCGGCAACTCCGATCCCGTCGTCTATGGCGGTTTCCAGAATGACTTCAAGTGGAAACGCCTCAAGCTCAGCGTGTACTTCGCCTACTCGCTGGGCGGCAAGATCTACAACCTCTCTGAACTGTGGATGGGTTCCTCTGCCCTGAGCTGGAACAAGTACCGCTATATGCTGGATGCCTGGAACGCCGAGCGGAATCCGGATTCGGACATCGCCGCGCCCAACTGGGACGACACCAATGCTTCCGATTCCCAGGTTCACGACGCTTCTTTCCTGCGTCTGAAGACCGTCACGCTCAGCTACAACATCCCCATCAGCCGCTGGTCCAAGTTCTTCAAGGGACTGACCATCGGTATCTCCGGGGAAAACCTGTGGCTGTGGAAGCGCTACAACGGATTCGATCCGGATGTCTCCACCAGCGCCACCGTGCGCCGTCTGGACAACGGCTCTTTCCCGCGCCCGCGCACCTATACCTTCAATTTCCAGCTTAACTTCTAGGAGGACCCGAGTATGAAAAAGTATATTCTGATTCTTGTCTCCCTGTTTTCTCTCGCGGGCTGCTCCCTCAAGGAAGAGCTGATGAGCAGCTCCCGCAGCGAGGACTTCTATACCAACACGGCGCAGTGCCAGACCGGTATCAACGCCTGCTACAACCTGATCCGCAGCCAGCTGGGCGGTCAGAACTTCTGGTTCGTGACCGACTGCCAGACGGACTGCATGATCATGAACGCGTCCACGTTCTATAACGCGACGCTCAACTTCTCGCCTTCCCGCCCGGCCATTGCCAGCACCATCTGGAAGTACAGCTATATGGGCGTGATGCGTGCCAATGCCATGATTGCGGCCATCGAGAACTGCCGTCAGAAAGGCGGGTGCACCGAGGCCGAGGCGCGGGAAATGACCTGCGAGACCATCGTGCTTCGCGCGTTCTTCTATTATCTGTTGACCTGTACCTTCGGCGACGTGCCCTTCTACACCGATGTCGTCACCGAGGAAAACCGCGACCGGATTGCCTCCCTGCCGCGCATGAGTGCCAACGACACCCGTAACTACCTCATCAACGAGCTGCTGGAAATCGCCCTGCCCGTGGATATGGGCGGCAGGGGACTGATGCCCCTCAAGCGTACCTACGACCAGCCGGTCAACAACCGGATGAACGGCGCCATCGCCCTGATGATCGCCGCGAAGATGGCCCTCTGGAACGAGCGCTGGGACGATGCGGTCCGGGCCGTCAGTGCACTGGAAACGGGCTGCGGTTACGGCGAGTTCGCCGCGAACCCCGAGGCCTTCGGCAAGACCTATCCGCTGACGGACATTCCCTTCAGCCGCAAGTACACGCCGGAGAGCATTCTGGAGATTTCCAACACCTTCGAGCCTTACGGCGTCCAGCAGACCGGCTACATCGCCGTGGTTTCCACGCCCTCCAAAGGCCGTTCCACCGTCGAGGGCGAGGAAGAGGAGGATTACGAGATTACCGACATCTACGGCGGCATGGCCATCCCGGAACTCGGGACTGCGGCGCGCATCAGCACTTCCGCCCGTCCGACCACCTGGTACTTCGAGACCGTGCTCTCCTATGACAGTCCCGACCTGCGCGGCGGAGAATATTCCGCCGATGCGACGACGGCACGCGGGGGCTCGGGCAACCTGGCCTGGCGCTGGTCCGGTTTCGACCGGGACGACACCGAGCGGCTTCCCGAGAACCGGAGCGTCCGCTGGTTCAAGAGCGGTTCTTCCGCCACGGCCTCCACGTTCAACAAACTGAGCCGTCCCTGGCTGGGGAACAAGTTCTGGTGCCCCGGAATGTACTACACCCTCGATTCCAACAACCCCAAGTTCTTCCGTTTCGCGGATGCCCTGTTGATGAAGTCCGAAGCCTACCTGAGGCTCGGGAACGTCGACCAGGCCGCCGCCTACCTCAACATTACGCGCGTACGCGCAGGCCTCGACAAGATTTCGATGGCCTCCGTGGGCGGCAACGAGGAAGCCTTTATGGAAGAAATCCGTCTCGAGCGGGCGCGCGAACTCTTCGGCGAGTTCCAGCGCAAGTTCGACCTCGTGCGCTGGGGCATCTGGTACGAGCGTACCCTGCAGTACAACGACGGAATGTATCTCCCCGACTTTATCCGCCCGTTCCACCGCTATCTCCCGATTCCGGCGGAGCAGATCACCTATTCGCACGGTGCCCTTGACAATAACGAATATATGGAGTAAACAGCGATGAAAAAGTATTTTCTCCTTCTAGTGGCGATGCTTTTCGCCCTCTCCGCCTGCGAGAAGAAATGGGTTTCTTCCCAGGATATCAGCGTGTACAGCACCCGGATCAACCTGGCCGACGTGTATGAAAAGGACTTTACGGTAACGGTTTTCTCCAACCAGAACTGGACGGCTATCATCACCCTGGGGGCGGATTGGCTGCGCATCAAGGATAACGGCGGTACCGAACTCGGTTTCGTCCACGTGCACGCCGACGCCAATATGGGCGAAAACGCCCGGGTAGGCAAGCTCACGCTTCGTGCCGCTTCCGGTGCGGAAAAAATCGTGAATATCGTACAGTCCGGTGAAAATGAAAAGGCCGCCGACATTCCTGACGACCTCCTTTAATCTCCTTCCCAACGTATGAAACGAATTCTCTATATTTTTGCCATCGCGCTGGCGGCAGCCGCCTGTGCGAAGGATGACGGTATGCTTCCCGCCGACGAAATCGGCGTTCTGGACGAAACGCCCACCGTGGGTTGTGCCGCCGGCGAATACATCCTGTCCGTCCTTTCCGACGGTCCGTTTACCGTTCAGCTCGACAACGCGTCGTGGATTTCCTTCACCGGCAAGACCGAGCGCGTTGCCGCAGGGGAGGGAGACAGCGAAATCCGTCTCTCCTGTGAATTCAACCGCGGCCTGATGCGGCAGACCACCCTTACGCTCGTACGCGGGCGCAAGACCCTGCCCGTCGTCCTGACGCAGCTGGGCGTGCTCAGTTCGGACATTTCCTTCCCGGACAACAGCATAACCATCGACGGGGAAGGCGGCAGCGAATCGGCGCGCGTGCTTTCCGTCTACAAGGATGAAGACCTGGATATCTCCGTCAGTTACGACGGGGCAGCCGGCTGGATTTCCGACGTGTACAAGAGCAACAACTTCATCCACTTCAACGCACTTGCCAATGGCAGCGGCGAGAACCGGACCGCCCGGATTTCCGTCGTTTCCCGCAAGTATCCCGAAATCGGGGATGTGATGCAGGTGCTGCAGCTGGGCGGCGAGGAGCCGCAGTGGGTGACCTTCAGCGAGGTGCGCAATCTGCTCCCCGTTCCCGGTGAAATGACCGTGGAGGAAAACTGGTGCATCGACGGTATCGTTATCGGCGACAACAGCGAGGGCAACGGCGGTGAGAACATCAACATCTCCGCGAACCTCCAGGACCTGACCTGCTGCGCGCGTACGCTCTACCTGCAGGATGCCGCCGGAGAGTACGGCTTCCGTATCCTGCTGAACAGGACGGAGGACAATCTCGCCTCGCGCTACAGCCACGTGCGTCTCCTCCTGAAGGGCGCGAAGCTGGAATGCAAGGGCGGCGACGAGGTTGCCCCCCTGCACTACGATATCTCGGGCATCGGCTCGGAGCACCTGATGAGCTGTTCCGAAGGCAGCCGCTACGACATTCCCGCGAAGGAAAAATACATCGATGAACTTACGGACGCCGATGTGTACACCTTCGTCACTCTGCGCGACTGTGAAATTCCCATCCGCAAGGGCCCGTTCGTGCCGATCGACATCCGCCACCGGCACGTGATCCATTCCTACCCGATGGTCATCCGCGACAAGAGGGGAGGCACCGCCCACCTCTACACCAACCACATCGCCGCCTGGCAGCGCGACGGTAACGGCCTGCCCCAGGGCGCCGGCTCGATTTCCGGTGTGATTGTCCACGAGACCTGCGACAACTTCGACTGGGATGAGATGGAGATGGACCGCCGCATCGACGAGGGCGTACTGCCGGACTACATCACCGGCATCGGCCATATCGGACGCTACCAGATCCGTCCTTTCACCCGCAAGGAGATTGCCCTGGCGGACAAGTTTGAGGACGGCTTCTCTGAAATGCTGATGGAGATCCGCTACTACAACGCCTCCAATACCCAGATTGTCAAGAATGTGGCGGACAAGACCATCTATTCCACTTATCCGCCCGTTCCCGATCCCATCAACTCTACCGAAATCAAAGGTTATCTGCAGTTGATCCAGAGCAACGGGAGCACCGGGACGGTGGACGTCTGGCGTGACTGGACGCATGTCGGTCCGGAGGTGAACGGAGAAATCACCGACGGCCCCCGCGGCAACGGCGTGTTCGACTACTATGGCGTTCCCGCCGAGTGGGAGCCCTATTCCAGCGTGCGGACCACTTCCCTCATCATGAAGAGCAGCGCCTGGTACAAGGGTGCCAACTGGAGCGTGAACCAGTACTGGCAGGCTACGGTGAACACCGAGGGCCTGACCTATGCGAACTTCCCCCTGTCCGTGCAGTTCGGCTGCGTCTCCGGCCTCGGCCAGACGGTCGGTGCTCCGCGCTACTGGCGGCTGGAGTATTCTTTGAACAAGATCGACTGGGTGGAAATGGACGATTATACCGTTCCTGATTTCCCGATTCTGTCCAACCGTATGCCCTGGCAGTGCCCCGGTCCCAAGTACGTGAGCATTACCCTGCCGGAGGATACGTCCCTGCTGGGTCAGAGCGAGGTGTATATCCGCCTGCGCCCGACCTCGAATGTGGCCGGGACCATCGGTACCTACTCCGGCGGCGAGATTGTGAGCGGCCGCGAGACGGAATTGAATTATTTTGCAGTCCGTTATAATAAGTAGATAGATGAAAAAAGCCATAGTACTGACTTTCATTTTGATGCTAAGCGTAGGGAGCGGAGCGCAGAGTGTCCGCGTCCATACGCAGGAGGAAATGAACCGCACGCCGCATGAGCTGAACTCTCACGCCGGCGACGAGGCCTTCAGTTCCCTGGAGCCCATCCGCCGCTACCGGCGCCTGATTCCGCCCTCGGAGATTATGCCTTCGGGCCTGCCCGCGGAGCAGTGTCTGCCGTGGTATCCGCGCGTCAAGGCACTGCCCAGCGGCCAGTTCATTATGTTCTACATCGGCGGGGAAGTGTCATCCAGGCTTTTTTCATCCATCAGTGACGACCTCCTGACCTGGCGGGGCCGCAAAACGATTATCAATCCCAAGGCCGTGACGGTGAACGGGGTCAAGGATTATGAGCGCTACTGCAATATGGAGGCGGTCGTGCTCCGGAACAAGACCCTGCTTGGGGTGTTCGCCTTCCGTGCGAACGACGGTTACAAAAGCGGCCAGGGCTGCGGCCTGATGGCGATGCGCAGTCACGATGACGGCAAGACCTGGACCCGGCCGAATGTGATTTACAATGGTCCCTGCTGGGAGCCGTATGCCCTGGAACTGCCCGACGGACGCGTGCAGGTGTACTTCACCGACGCGACGCCCTGGACGCGCAATTCCGGCACTTCGATGATTGAATCCAGTGATGGCGGCGTCAACTTTTCGCCCAAGAAACGGGTGAGCCGGGTTTTCAAGTACTATGACCAGGGCGAAAAGATTTATACGGACCAGATGCCCGTCTTCCGGGTGCTAAATGACGGGAAAACCCTTTTCGGCATCGTGGAAGACCGCCTGGAACTCGACGGCCCGGGTACGCAGAGCAGCTACTGGATTTCCGCCATTTACAATGACGGCCTGGAGTGGAAGGACCTCGGGGAAAATTCCGAGGGCCCTGCCCGCCGGCAAACCCAGGTGCTGCGCTCGAATGCGGGTTACGTGGTTACCCTGCCTTCCGGCGAGGTGCTGATTTCTACCGGAGTAGGGGGTAAGCATTCCATCAAGGTGGGCGACCATACCGCCACGCGCTGGAACGCCCGTAACTGGGAGAGTGACTGGCTGCAGCCCCTGGACGGCTATGGCGTCTGGGGCAACATGGAAGCGACGCACGATTTTCATCATATCGTTTCCACGATGGACACCCGTAGCGGCGGCATTCTCTTCGGCCTTTCCTACCTGAATCACCGCATCGGCGCTCCGGTGCAGGCGACGGTCCTGGACGGAAAGACGGACGAGTGGCTGGGCGACGAGGCCTTGTTTATCGGCTCCGACTCGCCGGTGGAAACCATTTTCCGTGCGGCGCACGACGGCACAAACCTGTATCTGGCCGTGGAGTGTATCGACGAAGCGGCAACGGAGGCACCGGTGATTAACCTGTCGCTCTGTAATGCCGGCGGCAAGCTCAAGAAGGGTGCTTTTGTGAACTTCAGCATCGGTGCGAACGGGCTGGTTTCCGCTTCGGACCCGGCCGTGAAAGCCGTAGCCTTGCGAGGGGTGAGCGAAAAGGGCCGCAAGGGCTTTGTCTGTGAGGTGGCGCTGCCGCTTTCCGCCTTCGGCGCGAAGGACGGAGAACGCATCTTCCTGAATGCGACGGTCGCCGGAAAGACGGAGGAAGGCAAGTTCAGCGACGGCTTCTGGCGTGCGGGGAAGGATCCTTCTTCCTGGCAGCTGGTTGCGCTGACGCCGGATGTACTCGTGCCGCCGTTCAAGGCTTCGCACAGCGGCGAGGAGCAGTACAGCGTCCTCCAGCCGATGCCCGCCTACCATTGCACCCTGGCGCCGGAATTCCTGCTCAAGGACCTGCCGTCGACCGCCGAAGAACAGAAATTCGCCTGCTATCCGCGCATCAAGACGCTTCCCGACGGCAGTTATATCCTCTTATGGATGGGCGGCCGTTTCGGCTCGCGCATCTGGTGCAGCCGCAGCCAAGACGGCCTGCACTGGACTACGCCCGATATGCTGTTCTCTCCTTTCAAAGTGACGATGTCCGACGGGAAACAGGATATACGGCGCTATGTCAATCCCGACGCGGTGGTGCTCCCGAACGGGGATATCCTGCTGGTCGTTTCGTTCCGTGCCGAGTCCCATTATCATATGGGTGAAGGCAGCGGCCTGATGACGCGGCGCAGCTCCGACGGCGGCAAGACCTGGAGCGAACCGCAGCAGATTACCGATGTCTGCAACTGGGAGCCTTTCCTGCTGCTTCTGCCTGACGGCCGTATCCAGTGTTACCTTACGCACGGCGTGCCCCAGTGGTGGAATTCCGGTACCTCGGTGATGACTTCCTCCGACGGCGGCTATACCTGGACGCAGCCCATCCGCTGCTCCCGCCAGTTCAAGTATGTCTACCAGGGACACAATATCTACACGGACCAGATGCCCTGCTTCCGCGTGCTTGCGGACGGCAAGACCCTTGCGGGCTTCCTGGAATCCCGCAACGAGACCAAAATCCCCGTCAACTACAAGGACAAGACCAGTTACGCCTCGTACTGCAAGATGTCGATGGTCTATAACGACGGCTTTGACTGGAAAGACCTCGGCGAGAATTCCGAGGGTCCGGTGCGCCGCAAGACGAATATCTTGCGCGGTGCGGGCGGCTATGTGGCGACTTTCCCCAGCGGGGAGGTGGTCCTGGGCTGCACAATGCGGTCGGATTATTGGGTCAAGATCCTTAATTCCGACGCGGACACCCCGCTTGGGGTGAACTGGGCTACCGGCTGGATGAAGGCCCTGCCCGATCCGGGCTACTGGGGCACCCTGGAGACCGACAGCCCGCTGACGATGTACGTGGCGATGCACAGCGACAAGACCAAGGGTCTGCAGCTGGAGCGCTATCACCTCAACCACCGTATCGACGCGGCAGAAGGCAGCTTCAGCGCTGATCCGCTCTATCTGGGGACCGCTGAGGGCGCCGAAGTCCGTATCCGGGCGTCCCGCTCGGCGCAGGACCTGGTGCTCCGGCTCGAGGGCAAGGGGACCATCGCTTCGGTGGACCTGCGGCTCTGCGGACTGGGCGCGTCGAATGTCGTCCGCCGCTCCGTCCAGGAAGGCCGCGGTGAGGTCCGCATCCCGCTCGCCGATCTTGGTGTCGGTGCGCCCGGCGACTACATCTGTCTGTACGCTTTGTTGAATTCCGAGACCGAAAGCACCGCCTTTACGGCTGCCCAAGTTGCCAATCCCTATACATGGCAAAGAATCCGCTTGCAATAACGGCGCTTTTCCTGTTGCTGTCCGTCTCCTGTGGAGAGAAGCCGGCCCCCGAGCCGCCCGCTCCGCAGGGGGACGTGCTGCTCCATACGCTTTTCGATATGGCCGCCGAGACGCCGGTCGTCAATTCCCATGCCGGGGACGAACTTTACAGTGCCCTGCAGCCGGTGTACCGCTACTTTTCGGTCATTCCCCACGGCTTCCTGCTCAAGGACCTGCCCGAGTCGGCCACGGACCAGAAGTTCTCCTGCTATCCGCGCATCAAGCGCCTGCAGGACGGCTCTTTCGTGCTGTTTTATCACGGCGGAGAATTCGGCAGCCGCGTATGGTGCAGTCTGAGTCCCGACCTGAAGCAGTGGAGCACACCGCAAATGCTCTATACACCCAAGGAGGTGCGCGTGGAAGGGGAGTCGGACTGGCGCCGCTTCGTGAATCCGGATGCCGTGGTGCTTCCGGACGGAGAGTTGCTGCTGGTCGTATCCTACCGCGCATCCGGTCACTATGGCCAGGGACTGGACTGCGGTTTGTCGTTCCGTCGCAGCAGCGACGGCGGAAAAACCTGGGGCAAGGCGTACGAAGTGCCGGTCGGTCCCAACTGGGAACCTTATCTGTTGCTCTTGCCCGACGGCACCCTGCACTGCTACTTTACGGACGCGATTCCCCAGACCCGCAATTCCGGTACGGGGCTCATCGTATCGACGGACGGCGGACGGACCTGGGCGCCGAAAATCCGCTGTTGCCAGCAGTATAAGTATGATTATTATACCCCCGGCAGGGAGAAACCGCAGTACAACGGCCAGAAAATCTACACGGACCAGATGCCCTGTTTCCGCCTGCTGAACGACGGGAAGACCCTTGTCGGCTGGCTGGAAGCGCGTCTGGAAAAACCGACGCCGTCCGACTGCGCCGATTCGGATACCTATAATAGTTATTGTATGATGTCCGTGGTCCGGCAGCACGGCCTGGAATGGGAAGACCTGACTTCCTACGATGTGGAGAAGACCGGTCCCGCCGACCGGGAAAGCAATGTGGTGCGCGGCTCGGCGGGCTACATTTCCACCTTCCCCAGCGGTGAAGTCATCCTTTCCTACAACCTGAGTAGCCGCTTTTACCTGAAGAGCGGCAATGCTACAGCCACGGCCTGGCGAGGGGAGCGCTGGACGGACGGGACCCTGTGTCCGCTGGAAGAAAAGGGCTATTGGGGCAGTACGGAGGCCTTCGACGGGAAGTTCCTCGCCATCGCGATGCACGGCACCAACGGAATGCAGGTCGGGCTGATGTACCTCAATCACCGGCTGGATGCACAGCGCGAAGCCATTGTCCCGGACGGCGATGCCGCCGAGTGGACCTCCCTGCGGGCCTTTTACCTGGGGGCGAAGGACGGCAGCGACGCGATTGTCCGCGCAGCCTATGACGCGGAGAACCTGTACCTGGCCGTCGAGGTCCGGGAAGAAGGGACCCGTCCTTCCGACCTGATGGAAATCCTGCTCAAAGCGGGGGAGAAGACGGTCAATGTCAAGCTCAATGCGTCCGGGCTCTATTCCAGCAGCCTGCCGTCGGTGTCGGCGTCGGCCCGCAGTGCAAAGACCGCGGACGGAGAATCCGGCTATGTGTGTGAAGTGGCCGTCCCGCTCTCCGCGCTGGGCGTATCGGCGGGCGACAAGCTGCTCTGCTATGTGGACAGGGTGGCTTCCGGCAGCCGTACGGCATTCTCGTTCGCGGAACTCAGTACCCCGGATACCTGGCAAAGAATTCAACTGCAATGAAAAAGTATATTATCTTATCGTTATTGATGCTTTCCGCCTGCGCCGTGAAGGAGCAGCCGGAGGGGATGGAGTTTAGTCTGGAAATGCCCTCGGCGGAGTCCGGCAAGGTAGTGATTGGCCAGAAGACGGGGGAGGCCTACCCGCTGCTGTGGGCGAAGGGC